>JBGSWL010000095.1:0-30824 GCA_041752455.1 Roseitalea sp.
GCGACTTGCGGCGGGCAGACGAAGGCGCGGCCCTGCGAGCGGTGGCGGCTGCAGCGATTGCCCCGGTGCGGTCGGCCTACGAGGAAACCTCGCGCCCGATCGACACGATCCGCCATCAGGCCAAGACCGTGACAGTCGGGACCAGTCGGCCGGAGGATGCGCTGTCGACACCGGTACGCGATGCCCTTGCCGTCATCGGTCTGGCCGACAGCCGGATGTCGTTTGACAACCGCAAGAAGCTCGCCGTTGTCTCCCGCCTGATCGAACGAATCGAATGGGGTGTTTTGCTCGACATCGATATGTCCGCAAAAACCCCGAGACTGCGGGTTGCCGGTCAGCAGGTGGTTCCGTCCGCACTTTCGGCCTTTGCCGTCCCCGGCGGCGCGGAAGCGCTCGGCGTTCTCGGTACGGCGCTCGACACGAACCAGTTGGCCTGCGGCTTCCTCGCAACCGACGCCATGATCGCTGTTCCGGTCACGGCGCACAATGCGGCGCAGACTGCACACTTGCTCTGCCTGTCGGTGACCATGGCGGCTCATGCCTCCCGGGAGCAAAAGGCTTCGGTGATGAATGCGCTGGGTACCTGGCGTATCAAGTTGCGCGAATGGGAACAGATTTTGGGCACGCAAGCCGAATCGGCGTTGCAGCGCCGTATCGCCAGCGAATCGCCGCTGACTGTGGTCTTTCGCCCGGCAGCCATCGATCCGATGGATAGCGCGGACCGGCAGTCTGCTTGATTTAACTCATTCAAGGAGGCGGTTCAGGCCGCCTCCAGATGCTCCATCAAGGCACAGAACACGTGATAGAACGTGCTCGACGGCATGTCGGGGGCGACGACCTTGCCCTGCGCGTCGATGGCATCGTACCAGCCGCCCGGGATAGGCCGGTCAAGATAGTGATCAAACAGGACATCGATCATCTGTGCCCGCAGCTTTGCGGCCGGCGCAAACCTGCGCCGCTCGAAAGCGATGGCGGCTTTCAGCGCTTCTGTCTGTGGCCAGCAACGCGCCCTGTCTGACGGGTTGCGGCCATCGGCATCCATGGAGTCGATACAGGCGCCGGTCGCGTTGTGATGGCCGAAGGTCACAGCAGAGGCAAACAATTGCCGCGCCTTGGCCTCAACACTCGGACGTTCGCGCCGGTCGAGATAGCGGCAGAGCAGCCACGCCCATTCATAATGGTGACCGGGTTCGATCCGGCCCGGGAGTGGCGACCAGTCGTCTGCGAAAAATTCCGTGAGCGTACCGGTCTCACCATCGAAAAAGTGACGCTCGAACAGATCGACCGTCGCATCGGCGCGGGCCAGATACTGCTCGTCGCCGGTCGCATCATACAGGGCGAGCATCGCTTCGAGAAAATGCATGTGCGGGTTGGCCCGGCGCGGCTTCGTCTTGCGATCATCCTCGAAAAATCCGCCATGGACCGGGTCGCCGAAACACCCATCCATGAATGCCAGTGTTTCTTGTGCCAGCGGCAGGGCGCGCGGCTCGCCGATGCGATGGAGCCAGGCGCAGGCAAGCAAAACGAAACAGTGGTCATAGGTATCGCGCTTGTCATCGCGCACGCCTTGTTCGGGATTCCAGAGGTGGATGAACCCGCCATCCGGATGCCGGCCGGTCGCCAGCAGCGTGTCGAGAAGGCCGGACAAGAAGCCCTCGGGCGCCTGCCAACCGGCATGGATCGCATGGGCAAAGCAGTAGATCTGACGGGGAAGAACCCGCATGCGCTTGGTCGCATGGGCCGCAGCTGTCCCGTCAAGCGACAGCGCTTCATGCACACCGCCATGGCATCCATCGACGCCGTTCTGCGCCCAGAAAGGCAGGCAGGTGTCGAACAGCCAATGCCGGATCGCCTTTTTGGAACGGTCATGGCTGAGCGTCGAGCCAAAGGCCTCTTTCCAGAGGCCGGTCACCTCCTTGACGAGATGCGTGCGATCGCGGCGCGTGACGAGGACCTTTCCATCTTCGGCAACGACCACCAGATCATCGACGCCTGCAAGCGCCACGACGCCGTCGATCGCGCGCACATGATTGCCCGATGCCTCCACAAGGATGACGTCGCCGTTCACCGAATTGCCGTCGTCATCTTTTTGCGCGTGGTCGTGAAGTTGAGCCCAGCTTCCCAGATCATCCCAATCGAACTGGGCGGGCATCACACCGATATTGCCGGCGTGTTCCATGATCGCATAATCGATCGAGAGTTTCGTTGCCGCTCCGAATGCTGCCGGATCGAGACGCAGCAGCGCTCCATCATCGACCCCCAGCCGCACCGCATCCGAGGCCTTTGCCCAGATATCGGGTTGTTGGCGGCGGAATTCGTCGGCCATCCGCCTGATCCGGAACAGGAAAATGCCGGCGTTCCAGAAAAAGCCGCCGGACGCGAGCCAGGCTTCCGCTGTTGCCCGATCCGGTTTTTCGCGGAATTGCTTTACGGCAAATCCGTCACCATCCGGCTCGCCGCGTTCGATGTAGCCATATTGCGTTTCCGGCCGTGTCGGTTCGATGCCGAGCGTCATGATCGCATCGGTCCGCGCCGCCATCTGTGCCGCCTTGATGACCGTCTCGCGAAAGGCTTCCGTGTCTGTGATGCGCGCGTCCGACGGAAGCACAATGGCATAGGCGTCCGGATCGGTTGCATCGAGCCAGGCCGTGAAGGCCGCAATGGCGGCTGCCGTGTCACGGATCGACGGCTCCAGCAGCGTGCGTTGCGCCTCCGGTGCGCCGGCAAGCGCTTCCGCAGCAAAGAGCGGTGCAAGGGCTTCATTGCCCAAAATCAGGTGGCGTTCGAATGACACATTGCCGATCGTCCCGGCCGGCAGCCGGCCAATCGTGTTGGCAAGCAGGCTTTGATTGTCGACAAGCGCATGGAATTGCTTGGGTTTGTCATCGCGCGACATCGGCCAGAGCCGAGAGCCCGCTCCGCCGCACAAGATGACCGGAATGACCTTGATGGTATGTGCGCCCGTTTTCATGTCCCGCCGTCCGTTTCATTGATCCCGCACGAATCGTTCTGCCAGCGGGAAGATAATTCATGATGAACGAAGGCTGATATCAAAGGTCGTTGAAACGGCGTGATCCAAAGCAAAACGGCCCGCCGCATGATGCCGGCGAGCCGTTCTGTTTTTGCTGGGTGCTGCCTTGCGGCAGCGCCGCAATCAGCCGCCGACGGTGGTTGCGATACCGTCGAACTTGGCGTTCAGGGTCGAGCCGAGGGTCGTTGCGCCGGTGATGATGGCAACAGCGATGAGAGCAGCGATGAGGCCGTATTCGATGGCGGTCGCGCCCGATTCGTCTTTCATGAAACGTGCAAACATAGTGTGAGCTCCTTACTCGTGATTAACAGCACATACCGTCAAGGCTTGTTCCGCCTCTGATCAGTGAAGCCAGACTATCCGGCTGCCCTTGCCACCGGCTTAATCGGTACGGTTTGCAAAACGTAAATCACGGTAAAGCGAGGAGATGGTGAACAATCGCTAAGTCGGACCGCATGGATTTTAGCCATTGGCAGGTCCGACAAAACCGGGTCAGAAATCCAGGTTGGCAACGTTCAGCGCATTGTCCTGAATGAACTCGCGGCGCGGCTCAACTTCGTCGCCCATCAGCCGCGCAAACAGCGAATCGGCATCGGTTGCGTCCACCACCTTCACCTGCAACAGCGAGCGGGCTTCCGGGTCGAGCGTCGTCTCCCAAAGTTGCTCGGCATTCATTTCGCCAAGGCCTTTGTAGCGCTGCAGGGTCAGGCCCTTGCGTGCATGGTCGAACACCAAAGACACAAGTGCCAGCGGGCCTGAGACCGGATCAGGACGATCCTTGCGGCGCAGGATTGCCGGGCCATGAAAGGCACCGTCAAGCCGTTCGGCAAGTTGCACGAGCGCGCGGGCATCCGCCGAGCGGATCAGGTTGGCATCGATCGGCTGGACATCCTTGACCCCGCGCACGGTGCGCTCGAAGACAAATCCGCCGCTGCCGTCATTGGCCAGGTTGGTGCGGCCGCTCCAGCCCTGTTCGGTTTCTTCGGAAACGGCATTGAGCCGCCCGGCAACATCCGCCGCGACGTCTGCTGCGCGTCCGAGATCATTGTTGAGTGCCGGGTCCAGTGCACCGCCGAGCAGCGCCTGTTCGACGACCATGTGGTTGTAGCGCGGGTGAAGTCCCTGGATCAGACCGCGGATACGCAACGCCGTCTCGATAAGCGCGCGAAGGTCGGCACCGTTGCGCACTTCGCCCGCCGCCGTGGTCAACGCCGTGTCCTCAAGGCCGACATCGACGAGAAAGGCTTCAAGTGCCGCTTCGTCCTTGAGGTATTGCGAGCTCTTGCCGCGCGCCACTTTGTAGAGCGGCGGCTGGGCGATGTAGAGGTGGCCGCGCTCGATCAGCTCCGGCATTTGCCGGAAGAAGAAGGTCAGCAACAGGGTCCGGATGTGGGCGCCATCGACATCGGCGTCGGTCATGATGATGATCTTGTGGTACCGCAGCTTGTCGGCGGAAAACTCGTCCTTGCCGATCCCGGTGCCGAGTGCGGTGATCAAGGTGCCGACCTGATCGGATGACAGCATCCGGTCGAAACGGGCCCGCTCGACATTGAGGATCTTGCCGCGCAACGGCAAAATGGCCTGGTTCTTGCGGCTGCGACCGGATTTGGCCGAGCCTCCTGCCGAGTCACCCTCGACGATGAAGATTTCCGACTTGGCCGGGTCACGTTCCTGGCAGTCCGCAAGTTTGCCGGGTAGCGAGGTGATGTCGAGAACGCCTTTGCGCCGCGTCAGTTCGCGCGCCTTGCGTGCCGCTTCGCGGGCTGCCGCCGCCTCGACAACCTTGGCGATGAGGATCTTGGCATCGGCCGGATTTTCCTCGAGCCACTCGGCGAGCTTCTCGTTGACGAGACCCTCGACCACCGGCCGCACCTCGGACGAGACAAGCTTGTCCTTGGTCTGCGACGAAAATTTCGGATCCGGCACCTTCACCGAAAGGACGCAGGTCAGGCCTTCGCGGCTGTCATCGCCGGTCAGCGTCACCTTCTCGCGTTTGAGGACGCCCGAGGTTTCCGCATAGTTCGTGACCTGACGGGTCAGGGCGCCGCGAAAGCCGGCGAGATGCGTTCCGCCGTCGCGCTGGGGAATGTTGTTGGTAAAGCAGAGCACGTTCTCGTGGTAGCTGTCGTTCCACCAGAGCGCCGCCTCAACGACAGTGCCGTCCTTTTCGCCGGTGATCACCACAGGCGTTCCGATCAGCGGTTTCTTGGCGCGATCGAGATAGCGCACGAAGGCTTCCAGTCCGCCCTCATAGTGCAGTTCGACGACGCGCGGATCGACATGGCGATTGTCGGTCAGGACGATGAAGACGCCTGAGTTGAGGAAGGCAAGTTCGCGCAGGCGATGCTCCAGCGTCTCGAACGAGAACTCCGTCTTGGTGAACGTCTCCGGCGACGGCAAAAATGTGACTTTCGTTCCGGTGTGGGTTCCCGCATCAGCGGTTGCGGCCAGTGGCGCATCGGCAACGCCGTGCGTGAAACTCATTTCGTGCCAGCGCCCGTCGCGCGCGATCTTCAGCTTCAACCAGATCGAAAGCGCGTTGACGACCGACACACCGACGCCGTGCAGGCCGCCGGACACCTTGTAGGAATTCTGGTCGAATTTACCGCCCGCATGCAGCTGGGTCATGATGACTTCGGCCGCGGAAATCCCTTCGCCCTTGTGGATGCCGACCGGGATGCCGCGCCCGTTATCCGTCACCGTGCACGAGCCATCGGCGTTGAGCGTCACCGTCACACGGTCTGCATAGCCGCCAAGTGCTTCGTCGATGGCGTTGTCGACGACTTCATAGACCATGTGGTGCAGGCCTGACCCGTCGTCGGTGTCGCCGATATACATGCCCGGCCGCTTGCGAACCGCGTCTAGGCCCTTCAGCACCCGGATCGATTCGGCGCCGTAGGCGGCTGAGGTCGCCGCAGCGGCAGCAGCGGCGTCATCGGACTGTGACTTAGGGGTATCTTGCGTCATGGGTGACCTGAAGCGCCGAGCTGGCGCGAAAGCGGGCGAATCGCCTGTTTCTTTTGCTTGATGGGTATATAGGATGATCGCGGTGCGATCCAAACACTGCGCCTGCGCATCAGTCTTCGGGACCATGCGCAAGCGGTTATCCACGGTTTCTTGCGGAAAAATTCCGATGTTCGCCGACAAGCCGCGTCGACAACGCCGTTCGCCCTTCGATGCGCAGGGCCGATGGCTCAATCTTGCGGCCTATGCAGCCCATCCGCGTGCGCTGAATTCGTTTCGCAAGTACCTCGGCTATTGGCCGAACATCGCCTTTCCCGTGACCTATCACGAGAAGATGTATTGGCGCCGGATTTTCGACCACGATCCGTTTCACAAAACCTGTTGTGACAAGCTGGCGACCAAGGGCCTGTTTGGTGCCCTTGCAGACCCGGTTGCCGCACCCGCAACGCTCTGGGTCGGCGACCATCCCGATGATTTTCCGACCTCGCTCATGCGCGATGATGTCGTGGTCAAGATGACGGCCGGTTGCCGGCAAAACTGGTTCTTTTCCCGCGACGGTCACGACAGGGCCGCCTTCGAGGCAGCCTGCCGTGGTTGGTTGGCGCAGCCCTATGGCGTCAAGCAGGCCCAATGGGGATACCGTGACACTCCACGCCGCCTGATGGCCGAAAAACTCGTGGCGAAAAGCCCGGCGGACATCGAGGAACTCAAGTTTCACTGCCTGAACGGGCAGGTGAACCATGTCATCGTCTATCGCGGCGAGAAAACGGATGCGAGCCGGTCCGCCATTTTTGCAGCCGATGGTACACGCGAAAAGGTAATGAACACGGTCGCGATGCGTGATGCCTCTAAGCGCTTTCCAGACGACTACCGGTTGCCGTCGTCATTTGGTCGGGCACGCGCAGCGGCGCAGGCCCTTTCGCAGGGACGCGACTACCTGCGTGTGGATTTCATGGTTGCGGGTGGCGTTCTCTGGGCAGGCGAAGTGACCGTCTATCCGTCGGCCGGACTTATGGGCGCGTCCGACCTGCGGCTGATAAGATCGCTCGCCAACACGTGGGACATGCGCCTGTCGTGGTTCGTGAAAACGCCGCAGGCCGGGCGGCTGGAAGCCTATCGACAGCGGCTGTTGCCCTTTGTCGAAACCAACGGTCCGCCCGCAGAAAGCCCCGTGACGGCAACCCTCCCCGGTTGAACTTTGATTTCCGCTTACGTAAAGGTCACATCGCCCTCTGCACTCGGACCCACCCCATGAATCTCTGGTTTCGCACACTGCTGACGTTCCTGTTCGCGTTCAGGAAACCACGTCTGGATGTGCTCGAAGAGGGGCGGATGCGCCTCACATGCTGGCCGACCGATCTCGATATTGCATTTCACATGAACAACGGCCGCTACCTGACGATTGCCGACCTAGGCCGCTATGAGTTGATCGTGCGGACCGGCTTCTGGCCAACCATGCGCAAGCGCGGCTGGCATCCGGTCGTCGGCACGTCGAAAATCTGGCACCGCCGTTCGCTCGAAGCCTTCCAGCGCTTTGACCTGACCACCCGGATGATCGGCTGGGATGACAAATGGGTCTATATCGAGCACCGCTTCGAAGGCGTTGGCGCCAAGGCCGGCACGCTCTACTGCCGCATCGTCGTCAAGACGCTGTTCCTCAAGGGGCGCGAGAAGGTGGCAACGGCGGATCTCATTGCTGCGTTTGGCCACGAGGGTCAGAGCCCGGCCATGGAGCCTGACCTCGTTGCCATGCTTGCCTGAGACGGGCGTCCCTTCAAGTCACATCGGGATCGGATAGCGGCGATGGACCGCCTCGATCTCTTCCAGAACCCCAGTCGGCAAGACCAGATCCTTGGCGCCGATGCAAGTCTTCAGCTGCTCCATAGATGTAGCGCCGATGATCACGCTGGTGACCAGAGGCCGTTGCAGCGTCCAGGCGAGCGCCATCTGCGATGGGTCGAGACTGTGGCGGTCGGCGATGCCGAAATAGGCCTCCAGCACCGGTTCAGCACCATCGTTGATGCGCCCACCGAGATTGGGATGGATCGTACGGCGCGAGCCCGCAGGAATGACGCCGCTTCGGTACTTGCCGGTCAACCAACCGGCGGCAAGCGAGGAATAGGTCAGGAGCGAGACCTGTTCGTGGTAACAGGCTTCTGCCAGATCGGTGTCGAACTTGCGGTCCAACAGCGAGTATTCGTTCTGGATCGAGGCTATGCGCGGCAGGCCGCGCGCCTCGGCAATCCGCGCATATTGCGCCACGCCCCAGGCTGTCTCGTTGGAGACGCCGACATGCAGAACCTTGCCCTCGTCCACCAGCCGGCCAAGTTCCTCGAGCGCCGCTTCGATGTCGGCAAGCGCCCGTGCCGTATCCTGCTTCCATGGCTGGTAAGTCCAATTCTGGCGAAAGCAGTAGGAACCACGGTTCGGCCAGTGCAACTGATAGAGATCGATCCGGTCCGTCTTCAGCCGTTTCAGGGAAGCCTCGCACGACCGGCGGATTTTCTCCGCAGACAGCGGGTCGCCATGCGGCGCGGGAAATCCGCCTGAGCCAAGCACCTTGGTGGCAAGGATCACCGCATCGCGCCGGCCTGACGCCGCAAACCATGTGCCGATGATCGCCTCGGTGCCGCCGATCGTTTCGGGTGAAAACGGCGTCGTCGGATACATTTCGGCGGTATCGAAAAAGTTGACCCCTTCGCCGACCGCATAGTCCATCTGGGCATGGCCTTCGGCTTCGCTGTTCTGCGACCCCCAGGTCATCGTTCCAAGGCAGATTTCGGAAACGTTCAGGCCGGTGCGGCCGAGCGGGCGGTATTGCATGATGGGTGTTCCGTGGCTGGTCGGCGGGCGGGATGCTGCAGCGCACGGTAGGGCGAAGGCCGGGATGACTCAAGGCTTCGGTCGCCGCAAAAGCGCGCGTCGTTGCCCGTGAAGCGGTTGGCCGCGCAAGGAATATACTGTCGCGCTCGCTGCGGAATGAAGGTGGTCGAAATCGCCACCATGGTGTTCTATCTCAGGGATCGAGAGGTGCATCATGGATACACGCCCCGCAGATTTCGTTCCGCCGCATCCGGTGCCGCGAAACCGCCCGCCATCCGGTCTGGAAACCATGCGCACAGTCATGCGCAATCCGCTCGAACTATGGGGCGAACCGTCCTATTCCCAATCGCATATTTCCGCACAGTTCCTTGGCCAGACGACCCTGATCGTCAACCATGCGGAGCTGATCCGGCACGTGCTGGTCGACAACCAGAAGAACTACCGCATGGCGCGCGTGCGCCAGTTGATCCTTCGCCCGATCCTGCGTGATGGCCTCCTGACCGCCGAAGACGATGTCTGGAAGCGCTCGCGCAAGGCGATGGCGCCGGTTTTCACACCGCGCCACATCCAGGGCTTTGCCGACATGATGAAGGCCAGCGTCGAGACATTTCTTGAGCGCTACCACGAAAAGCCGGGCGTGCACGACATCGCGCACGACATGACGGATCTGACCTATCAGGTTCTCGCACAAACCCTTTTCTCCAATGACATCGAGACCGGCGGCATGGACTTTGCCGAGGATGTGGACCGGCTGTTGTCGACCATGGGTCAGGTCGATCCGCTTGACCTGATCGGCGCGCCCGAATGGCTGCCACGGCTCCGGCGCATGCGCGGCCGCCCCGTGATGGCGCGGTTCCGCGACATGGTGCGCAAAACCATGGACAAGCGCCGCAAGACGCTCGCGGACCATCCCGCCGAGACCAAAAACGATTTCCTCACCCTGCTGCTCAACGCTGAAGGCCCCGACGGCCTCACCGCCGACGAGATCGAGGACAACCTGATCACGTTCATTGGCGCAGGCCATGAGACAACCGCCCGCGCCCTTGGCTGGACACTCTATTGCTTGGCCAATGCACCCCATGAACGGGCGCTGGTCGAAGACGAGATCGCCACGGTTCTGTCCCACAATCCGCCAGCGGTCGACTGGCTGGACCTGATGCCGAAAACCCGCGCTGCATTCGAAGAGGCAATGCGGCTTTACCCGCCAGCCCCGTCAATCAACCGGTATGCGGTCGAAGACGACACCTTCACCTTCCGCGACGGGTCGACGCTCAAGATTGAAAAAGACACGACGGTCATCGTCATGCCATGGGTGCTGCATCGCCATCGCCAGTTTTGGGAGGCGCCGAACGCTTTCCGTCCGTCGCGGTTCTGGCCGGAAAACCGAGATGCGATCGACCGCTACCAGTATCTGCCGTTTGGCGCCGGTCCGCGCATCTGCATCGGCGCAACCTTTGCCCTGCAGGAGGCGGTGATTGCGCTGGCGCTGCTGCTGAACACGTTCCGTTTCGACCCGACACCGGGTCTTGCGCCTTGGCCGGTGCAAAAACTGACGGTTCAGGCGCAGAACGGGCTTCCGATGCGGGTGTCGAAGCGCTAGCAACGCAAACCTTCTCAAAGGACAGCGCTTTACCCGCATGACCCATTCCCTCGGCATCGATACCGGTGGCACCTATACCGATGCCGTCATTTTTGCGCGCGACACCAGGCGGATCGTCGCGTCAGCCAAGGCGCTGACGACCCGCCACGATCTGGCAGTGGGGATCGGCAGCGCAGCGCGTGCAGCGCTTGAGGCCGCGGGTATTGCCGCCGGGGATATCGCCCTCGTCTCGGTGTCCACGACCCTTGCGACCAATGCGCTGGTCGAGGGGCAGGGCACACGGGCAGGTCTCGTGATGATCGGGTTCTCGGATGCCGATCTGGACCGGGCCGGCCTTCGTGCCGCGCTCGGCACCGATCCGGTCTTGTTCCTTGACGGCGGTCATGATGTGCACGGGCGGCCACGGCCATTTGCGCCGGAGGCAGCGCTTTCCGCGCTGCAGGAAATGGCGGGCACCGTGCAGGCCTTTGCGGTTGCAGGCTATTTTGCCGTGCGCAATCCCGCCCATGAAATCGCCGTGCGCGACATGCTGCGCGCAACAACCGGCCTGCCGGTCACCTGCAGCCATGAACTTTCGGCAAAACTTGATGGCCCGCGCCGCGCGCTGACGACACTTCTGAACGCCCGCCTGATTGCCATGATCGAGCGGCTGCTGGATGGCGTTGAGCGGGTGCTGACCGATTGCGGCATCGATGCACCCCTGATGGTGGTGCGTGGCGACGGGTCGCTGGCCAGCGCCTCGTTTGCGCGCCTGCGCCCGATCGAAACGATTCTCTCGGGACCGGCAGCAAGCCTTGTTGGTGCGCGGTTCCTGACCGGCCTCGATGACGCGATCGTCTCCGATATCGGCGGGACGACGACGGACATTGCCGTTCTTGATGGCGGGCTGCCGCTGATCGATCCACAGGGCGCAACCGTCGGCGGCTACCGGACCATGGTCGATGCGGTGGCAATGCGCACATTCGGCCTCGGCGGCGATTCTGAAGTTCGCCTGGATGAGGGCGCGCTGGATCCCTCGATCCGGCTTGGGCCGCGCCGTGCGGTGCCCGTGGCGTTGGCTGCAGTTCTCGACCGCGACGCGGTGCATGCCGCCTTGCAGCGCCAGCAAAAGGCTTTGCACCCCGGCCGCCACGACGGGCGTTTTGCCCTGTCGACCGGTTTGCCGGACCATTTTGCAGCCGGACTGAGCCGCTCGGAAGCCGATCTTCTGGCGCGCCTGACAACCAGGCCGCAACCGCTCGATACCTTGCTCAAGGGACAGGCGGAGGTCGCAACGCTGGATCGCCTCACCGCGCGCGGACTGGCGCTGATTGCCGCTGTCACACCATCCGATGCGCTGCATGCGCTTGGCCGGTTTTCCCATTGGGATGGGCCAGCCGCGAACCTTGCGCTCGGCCTGATGGCGCGAAAGCGCGATGGCGCCGGACGGGCGCTTGCCGCAGACGCTGGAACGATCGCCGCGCGGATTGTCGCAACGCTGGAAACGGCCTCGGCGCGCGCACTCCTGGAAACGGCATTGTGCCATGACGGTCTTGATGGCGTGACCCTTGCCGGTTCGGTTCTGATGACCCGCGCCGTCGCAGGGGAAACCGGTATCGCGCGCGTCGCAGTGTCACTCGACCGGTCACTCGTCGGCCTTGGTGCCGGAGCAGCCACGATCTACCCGGCTGTCGGCAAGAAGCTTGCCACCGCGACCGTTGTTCCGGAACATGCCGGCGTCGCCAATGCGGTTGGCGCCGTGGTCGGCGAAGTGCGCGTCGTTGCGACCTGCGAAGTTTTGGCGCTGCCGGGCGGACGGTTCGAAGTCACCGGTGCCACCGCTGACGGCCAACCAGCCACCTATCTCGACGAGGCAGAAGCGATGGAAGCGGCGCGCACATCAGCCGAGGCGAATGCCCTGTCGCGCGCGGCAGAGGCTGGCGCCGAAGGCGCTACTGTTCATCTGAGTGAAGACGTACGCGCCGTCATGCTGGACGACCAGCGCGTCTTCGTCGGTGCGACAGTGACCGCAGCAGCCTCCGGTGCGCCGCGGTTTGGCCGCGCCATTTGATCCTTGGCGGAACAGATGTTTCGCACTTTTGCCGAATTGACAGGCCAACCATCGCGTCCCAAACCGGGCCAATGCTCGATTGGAGGACACAATCATGACCGAACGCGTCGACCGCAATGGCCTTCAGGTGGAGGCAGGTCTTGCCGCCTTTGTCGAAACGCAGGCGATTCCCGGCACCGGGGTTGATCCTGCGCAGTTCTGGTCCGCGTTTTCGGCAGCCGTGCATGAACTGGCCCCGGACAACCGTGCGCTGTTGCAAAAGCGCGACGATCTGCAGGCGCAGATTGATGCCTGGCACCGTCAAAACGGCGCGCCGTCGGATATGGAAGCCTACAAGGCCTTCCTGACCTCGATCGGCTACATTGTCCCGGAGGGCCCGGCCTTTGCTGTGGAAACCGGGAATGTGGATGCCGAGATCGCCTCGGTCGCCGGTCCGCAGCTGGTCGTGCCGATCATGAATGCGCGCTTTGCGCTGAACGCCGCCAATGCGCGCTGGGGTTCGCTCTATGATGCCCTGTATGGCACCGATGCGCTCGGCGACTTGCCCGTGGGCAAGGCTTACGACACCGGACGCGGCGCGCGGGTCATCGCCTGGGCCAAACAGTTTCTCGATCATTCGGTTCCTCTCGCCGCAGTTTCATGGGCCGATGTCACCGGTCTTGCGATCAAGGACGGCAAACTGATCTGCACCACGCCGTCTGGCGAAACCACGCTCGAAGATCCTGCACAATGCGTTGCCTACGGGCAGACAGACGGCGCGCTGAGCGATGTCATGCTGGTGCGAAACGGCATGCATGCCCGCATCATCATCGACGGGACACACATGATCGGCAGAACCGATCCCGCTGGCATTGCCGATGTGGTGCTGGAATCCGCGCTGACCGCGATCATGGACTGCGAGGATTCGGTGGCCGCCGTCGATGCCGAGGACAAGACGCTGGTCTATGCCAACTGGCTCGGCCTGATGAAGGGCGACCTCACCGAAACCTTCGACAAGGGCGGCAAGACGCTGACCCGCCGCCTCAATGGCGATGTGGAAATGACCGCGATCGGCGGCACATTCACGCTGCCCGGCCGCGCCCTGATGCTGGTGCGAAACGTCGGCCACCTGATGACCAATCCGGCAATCCTGCTGGATGACGGGTCCGAGATCCCGGAAGGGATCATGGATGCCTTCATGACCGGCCTGATCGCTCTGCACGACATCGGCACCGGTGGACGCCGCGCCAATTCGCGCGCCGGTTCGATGTATGTGGTCAAGCCGAAGATGCACGGTCCCGAGGAAGTGGCGTTCGCCGTAACGATCTTTGATCGCGTCGAAGCCGCGCTTGGCATGGCGCCGAACACCATCAAGATGGGCATCATGGACGAGGAACGCCGCACGACGGTGAACCTCAAGGAATGCATTCGCGCTGCCAAAAAGCGCGTCGTGTTCATCAATACCGGCTTCCTCGATCGTACCGGCGACGAGATCCACACCTCGATGGAAGCCGGCCCGATGATCCGCAAGGGCGACATGAAGGGCGCGGCCTGGATCAAGGCCTACGAGGACTGGAACGTCGATACCGGCCTTGCCTGCGGCCTTTCCGGCCGGGCCCAGATCGGCAAGGGCATGTGGGCGATGCCGGATCTGATGAAGGCGATGCTCGAACAGAAGATTGCCCATCCGAAGGCCGGTGCCAACACCGCTTGGGTGCCATCGCCGACCGCCGCAACCCTGCATGCGACGCACTATCACCAGATCGACGTCAAGGCGGTGCAGGCAGGCCTTGGAACCGGCCGCCGGGCAAAGCTCGATGATATCCTGTCGATCCCGGTCGCCACGCGGCCGAACTGGACGCCTGAAGACATCCAGGCCGAGCTAGACAACAATGCGCAGGGCATTCTCGGCTACGTCGTTCGCTGGGTCGACCAGGGCGTCGGTTGTTCGAAGGTCCCTGACATCAACAATGTCGGCCTTATGGAAGATCGCGCCACGCTGCGGATTTCTTCGCAGCACATGGCCAACTGGTTGCACCACGGTGTCGTCACGCAAGACCAGATCGTCGAAGCCATGAAGAAGATGGCGCGCGTGGTCGATGGCCAGAACGCCGGGGATCCGATCTATAGCCCGATGGCGCCGGACTTCGACGGCATTGCCTTTCAGGCGGCGCTCGATCTGGTGCTGAAGGGCCGCGTGCAGCCTTCGGGCTACACCGAACCTGTGCTGCATGCCCGAAGACTGGAACTGAAGGCAGCCGGCTGAACCGGTAAATGAATCTGCCGCTTCGGATTTGACAAGGTCGTACGCTTCTTTACGGATGGAGTTTTGCTTCGATTCGAAAAGTGGACCGTTCAATGTCCGAACCCAGCTACAGCGAGCGCAGGCGCGCGGCGATCGAGGCGGCGGCCTACGAGGTTCTGGCCGAAAAGGGCTACAAGGCGGCATCCATGCTGGAGATCGCCAAGCGGGCAGGCGCTTCCAACGAGACGCTCTACAAGTGGTACGGCAACAAGCAGGGATTGTTTCGTGCGCTCGTCGAAGCCAATGCGCGCGAAGCATCGCGCCGGTTGGATGCCTATCTCGACCACTCGGTCGGATCAGCGCTCGATACGTTGGAAGATGTCGGTGTGGCATTGCTGACGACGCTGACCGGCGACCGCGCAGTCGCCCTCAACCGGGCCGCCGCCGGAGACGTTCATGATACCGGGTCGCTCGGTCCGGCACTCGCTACTTTTGGCCGCAAAGCGGTTATGATCCGGCTCGCGGCCCTGTTTCGCCACGCACGCGCACTTGGCGAGATCAACGTCCGCGATGCGGAAGAAGCGGCCGAAACCTGGCTTTCCCTTCTTGTCGGCGACCTTCAGATCCGCCGTGTGACCGGCGCTATCGGCCCACTCGAGACAGCGGCGGCCAAGACGCGGTCAGCCGAGGCACGGCGCGCCGTAGTTTCGCTTTACGGGCAATCGACGTCGCGCACGTAGCGGGCTTTCACCCACCCATCGACGGTCGAGTTGCCGTTGTAGTGGGTCACAGGGCACCATCTCTGGCCCCAAGGCCGAGACGCCGGAATGCACGCGCTGCGGAGCGCGATGATGCCGTGGTTCACCGCATCCAACCGGTCAACGATCCGGCTGTTCGCCGATGCGCCGGCCCGCAGGTTCAAGACATCGCCGCGTGCGACGTTGACGACGCGAAGACATCCAGGGCCGGATGTGGCGCTGGCTTCGATACAAAAGGCAGCAAGCAGGATGGTGGAGGCAAGGAGGCTTTTCATGCGGATCACTCCCGTCGATTGACCAGAATGGAATTTACACGATCGAGACGACAATTTCATGCCGAGTTGTGGCAGGGTTCGCGGCAAGCAAATCCCGCTTGCGAGACTGTCGGCTCCGGTTTAGCGATGGCGCGACTTTGCGAAGGCGCCCGCCAAGAAGGACGCCCGCAGTTGGGACGAGGAAACATGACACTTCGCTACGGCGTGATCGGCTCAGGCATGATGGGGCAGGAGCACATCCGCAACATTGCCCTTGTTGAAGGCGCGACAGTTACGGCCATAGCCGACACCGATGAAGGCATGCGCCATGCGGCGCTCGCCACCACGTCTCAGGCGGGCTTTTCCGGCGTGACCCCGTTCGCCGACTATCGCGAACTGCTGTCGTCGGGGCTGGTCGACTGTCTGTTGATCGCAACGCCGAATGACACGCACTACCCTGTCATGCTTGATGCCTTGTCCGGTCCATGGCCGATCCTTCTCGAAAAGCCCGCTACGACAACGGCGGCAACATCGCGCGATCTTGAACGCCGGGCGTCGAAACGCCAGGCGCCGGTCTGGGTCGCCATGGAATACCGCTACATGCCGGCGATCCGCCGGGTCATCGAGCAGGCACAATCCGGCGCCGTCGGGCCGGTGCACATGGTCTCGATTGTCGAGCACCGGTTCCCGTTTTTGGTCAAGGTCGACAACTGGAACCGCTTTTCAGCCCGGTCTGGTGGCACGCTCGTTGAAAAGTGCTGCCACTTCTTCGATCTGATGCGGCTTTTGACCGGCGGCGAACCGACCCGCATCTATGCTTCGGGGGCGCAGGACGTGAACCATCGCGACGAGCACTACGAGGCGGGCGTTCCCGATATCATCGACAACGCCTTCGTCGTCGTTGATTTCAACAACGGCACCCGAGCGGCGCTGGACCTCTGCATGTTTGCCGAGGGGTCGTGGTGGCAGGAGCAGGTGTCAGTGACAGGCGTTACCGGCAAGCTGCAGGCCAATGTGCCCGGCCCGCCCCGTTTCTGGCGCGGTGACCTGCATCGTGCGTCCGAGTTCGTCTTTTCGCCACGGGCCGACAAGGCGCCGATGCGCGAGGAGTTGCACCTCGACGAGGCGATTGCTGCCGCGGGCGATCATCATGGCTCGACCTTTTATCAGCATCAGCGGTTTGCGCAGATGATACGCGAAGGCGGCAAGCCGGAGGTCACGCTGGCCGACGGCCGGGCCGCAGTGGAAATGGGCGAAGCAGCCGAACATTCGATACGCAGCGGGCAGGCCGTGACATTTCCGGCGCAATTGGCAGAGGCAGCACAATGATCATCACCTGTGGCGAAGCTCTGTATGACGTCTTTGCGGATGATGATCCGGCAGCCGGCGCCTTCGCCATTGCCGCGCGCGGTGTCGTAGGGGGTTCACCGCTCAATGTCGCGCTCGGCCTTGCACGGCTCGGAACGCCGTCGGGCATGTTCACCCGCCTCTCGACCGATGCGCTGGGCACCAAGATCAGCGCCTTCATGGCGGCCAATGGCATTTCGGAGCGCTATTGCATCCGCACGGAAACGGAAAACACCACATTCGTGCTGATCAAGACGCTCCCAGACGGCCAGCCCGACTATGCGATCTATTGCAATGGCACCGCTGACTGCTCGATGCAGATGGGTGATCTGCCGGAGTTGCTCGACGACGACGTCACCGCCATTCACCTCGGCTCGTTTGCAACCGTCATCGAATCGTCAGGCCTCGTGCTGCGGGCATTGGCAAAGCGCGAAGCCGGGCGCCGCTTCATTACCTATGATCCCAACATCCGCGCGATGGTAGAGCCGGACATGGGCCGGTGGCGGGCGATGAACGACGACATCCTGCCGATTGCAAACCTGGTCAAGGCGAGCGACGAAGACCTTTCCATGCTTTATCCGGGACGACCGATCGAGGAATTCGCCGAGCGCGTGCTCAGCGAGGGCGCCGATCTTGCGATTGTCACGCGCGGTCCCAAGGGCGCTCTTGTTGCCTCGGCCGATGGCCGCATGGAGGCAATTGCCGGCATCAAGGTCGCCGTCCAGGATACGGTCGGTGCGGGCGACACGTTCCACGCTGCAACGCTGCACTACCTGTCGAGCCGCAATGCGCTCTCCAAAGGCGTTGCGCGACAGGTCGATATCGGCGAACTGGGCCGCTTTGCCGTGCGCGCTGCTGCATTGACCTGTACGCGGCGCGGTGCGGACTTGCCGACGCTGGCGCAAGTGGAGGCGTTTACAGGCTGAAGCAATTCCAGCGAAAGTGGGGACCGGTTTTGCGTCCGGAATTGCGACAAAAAGGAAGTATAGCCTGTTCGGCATCAAGCGCGGCGCGGAGAGGTCCAGCCTTGCCTTGCTTCTGCCGTGCGCGGCGATTATCACGCAGCAACATGATGAGAGGCCAGACGTAACGTGCAACTGCACCACCATCCGATGTCCGCGCCGTCAAGGTTTGCCCGCCTCATTCTCGGTGAGTATTCCGTGGAGCCCGTTCTTATCGACGAGCGCCCGTGGGAGCGCCGGCCGGAACTGCTGGCGATGAACCCGGCCGGCACCTTGCCGGTTCTCATTGCAGAATCGGGCCAACCGATCAGCGGCCTTTTTGCGATCATGGAATACCTCGACGAAACCCGCGGCGTGATGTTGCGCGATCGTCGGCTGATGCCGGGTGATCCTCTGGAACGCGCCGAAGTGCGCCGTCTGGTCGACTGGTTCATGAGCCGAATGGACACCGACGTCGTCCGGCCGCTGACCCGCGAACGGGTGTTCAAGCTTGAAATGCCGGTCACAGCCGGCGGTGGCGCCCCCGACAGTGCCGCCATGCGCGCCGCGCGGATCAACAGCCGGCAGCACATGAAATATCTCAACTGGCTGGCCGGTTCGCGTAACTGGCTGGCGGGCAGCCGGATCACGCTCGCCGATCTGGCCGCGGCCGCGTCTGTCTCTGTGCTCGACTATCTCGGGGAAATCGATTGGCGCGAATCGCCGGAGGCTCGCGAATGGTATTCGCGCCTGAAATCGCGACCGTCTTTCAGGCCGCTGCTCACAGACCGCGTGCGCGGCGTCACGCCGGTGTCGCACTATGCCGACCCGGACTTCTGAGCCGCGCATTTCCACGGCTGAAGCCGCCCGCGCTTTTCTTGTTGGCGACCTTCTGAAATCGGGTTTCGACGGCGTCGGTATCTGCGCGCCCGATCATCCCCATCTTGCACAAGCAGGTCGGCGGCTTTTGCATGCGCTCGGCGACAGCCATCATGCATCGATGGAATGGATGGCGGAGACCGCCGCGCGTCGCCGCGATCCGAAGACGCTTTGGCCGGATGTCCGGTCGGTTGTCATGGTCGCCATGAGCTACGGTCAGGGCGACGCCTACGATCCGTTGGCGGCGCTGATGCAAAAGACCAGTGGCACGATCTCCTGCTATGCCCACAACCGCGACTATCACGATGTCATCAAGGGCCTGTTGAAGCAGGCGGCCGGACGGTTTGCCGCCGCCACCGGCGCTGGCGTGAAGGTTTTCGTCGACACCGCGCCGGTGATGGAAAAGCCGCTGGCGGCGCTCGCCGGTCTCGGCTGGCAAGGCCGCCACACCAATCTGGTGAGCCGCGACCTCGGGTCTTGGTTTTTCCTTGGCGCCATTTTCACCGATATGGAATTGCCGAGGGATCAGCCGGAGACCGATCACTGCGGCTCCTGTAGCGCCTGCCTCGATATTTGCCCGACGGGTGCATTTCCGGCGCCTTACCGGCTCGATGCGCGGCGCTGCATTTCCTATCTCACCATCGAACACCACGGACCGATCCCGCTGGAATTTCGCAAGGCCATGGGAAACCGCGTCTATGGCTGCGATGATTGTCTCGCGGTCTGTCCGTGGAACAAGTTTGCGGTCGCCGCCCGCGACATCCGCCTCGCCGGTCGTGATGATCTGAGATCGCCCGCGCTGGAAAGCTTTCTCGGTCTTGATGCTGCTGCTTTCAGGCAGCGGTTTTCCGGGTCTCCGGTCAAGCGGATCGGGCGCGACCGCTTCATCCGCAATTGCCTGATCGCAGCGGGCAATTCCCGGAGCCTTGATCTTCTGGAGCCTGTGCGTCATCTGCTGGCTGACGCATCGCCGGTCGTGCGCGGCGCGGCGATCTGGGCCCTCTCGCAACTGGACAGCGCAGTGTTGGCCAAGGAAATGCAAAGCCTCTTCGGCGCTGAATGCGACCCGGACGTGCAAAACGAGTGGACCATGGCAAACCTGGAGCGTGAGACCGATGCCCGATGAAAATTGGTTGATCCTCGGCGCCGGGTTCTCCGGACTTGCCATTGCCGATGCGCTGATTGCCCGCGGCACCCCGGTTGCCGGCACAACGCGATCTGCCGGGAAAGCCGCCGCCTTGAGCGCGCGGGGCCTGACCGGTCTGACGTATGACGGAGAGACGGTCACCCCTGCGCTGGCTGATGCGGTGGCGCGCGCTACCCATGTGGTCGTCTCGATCGCGCCGGGCGATAGTGGCGATGCGATCCTTGCCAACCTTTCCGAGGCGCTCTCGAACGCGGAAAATCTGACGTGGATTGCCTACCTCTCGACCGTCGGCGTCTACGGTAATCATGATGGTGCCTGGGTCGATGAGGAAACGCCGGTCGCGCCGGTGTCAGCCCGCTCGGTCCAGCGGGTCGAGGCGGAGAACGGCTGGCTGGACTTTGCGTCGTCAACCGGGAAACCGGTCGCGGTTCTGAGGCTTTCCGGCATTTATGGTCCGGGGCGCAATGCCCTGTGCAATCTGGCGGAAGGCTCAGCCCGCCGCCTCGTCAAGCCGGGCCAGGTCTTCAACCGCATTCATGTTGCCGATATCGCCGGCGCGACTCTGCATCTTGCGGGCAACCATCTCGGCGGCATCTGGAATGTCACCGACGACTATCCCGCGCCGCCGCAGGATGTTGTCGAATATGCCGCCTCTGTCATGAAAGTTGATCTGCCACCCGAGCAGGATTTCGACACCGCCACATTGTCGCCCATGGCCCGGTCTTTCTACGGCGAAAACAAGCGCGTCTCCAATGTGCGCCTCAAGACGGCCGGTTATGCTTTCAAGTACCCAGACTACTACAAGGCGCTCTCCGCCATGTGGGCGGACGGGAGTTGGAAGCACGGTCGCTGACGGCGCTTCTGCGGGGATGAGAAGCCCGCAAACGCAACGTCAAGGACCACACATGATCAAGACCAGCCTTCTCGCCGCTTCCATCGCGGTGTCCATCTCCGCATTCACGTCAACGCAAGCTCTGGCCGAATGTGGCCGCGCATCCTGGTATGCGCTCAACTCGCGCACCGCTTCCGGCGAAATGATGAACCCTTCGGCGATGACCGCAGCCCACAAGACCCTGCCGTTCGGCACCAAGGTCCGTATCGTCAACAAGAACAACGGCAAGGCTGTCGTGGTGCGGATCAATGACCGCGGCCCGTTCGTCAAAGGCCGCGTCATCGACGTCTCGAAGGCCGCCGCCCAGAAGCTGGGCATGATCCGATCCGGCCATGCACCGGTCTGCGTCAGCCGGGGCTGACGCGCCGGGACTTACGAACGGCGGCTGGCATCCACGATCGCCAGCGCCTTTTGCAGGTGAGCATCACGTTTGTAGACGTCGGGGAAGAACCCTACCTTACCGCTTTCGTCCGGCCAGGCGGTGAAATAGGCAACCCATACCGGGATCTTGCCGGTAACTCGCTCTGCCTTCTCGTCCCCGCCGAGATTGCCTTCGACATGCGACAGCGGCTTGCCGAGCACGGCCGCAGCCATTTCGAGGGGCCGTTCCAGCCGCACGCAGCCATGGCTGAAGGCACGGGTATCGCGCGAGAACAGGTCGCGCGCCGGCGTGTCATGCATGTAGATCGCGTGGCTGTTGGGAAACAGGATCTTGACGTCGCCGAGCGCATTCTTCGGCCCCGGCTTTTGCCGGACACTGTAGGGAACCGGCCCGGAATACTGCCGCCAGTTGATGGCTGACGACGAAATCGGCTTGCCGTTTCCGCCCGTTACCACATAGCCGGCCCGGTCGAGATAGCCCGGATCGCGGTGCAGTTTCGGCAGAAACTCGTTGACGATGATCGACTGCGGCACGCCCCAATAGGGGTTGTAGACCACCGTCTCGATTTCATCGTGAAAGAAATAGGTCTGGTTTTCGGGCTGGCCGACAACGGCGCGCATGGCGAGCTTGGTTTCGCCGTTTTCCATGTATCGAACGCGGTATTCCGGCTGGTTGATCACGACATGCCGCTGGCCGAACTGCTCGGGATGCCAGCGCATCCGCTCCATCGCCAGTTCCACCTTGGCGATCCGGTCCGCAACGGTTTCTGTGCCAAGGCGGGCAATCGTTGCCGGACCGACCACGCCATCGGGCTTCAGATCAAATTCGCGCTGCACATCCTTGATCAGGTCAACCAGCGCGCCGTCATAGAGGTTGCCGTCGCCATAGGCATCGATCGTTGCCATGTGCTTGACGCGGATATCAGGCGACGCCTTGCGGATCGCCGCGCGGATCACCGGCGACACACCCTCGCCAACATCGCCCGGTCGCAAAAACGTCCCTTCCGGAATGGCGATGCTGTTATCGGTCGCTGCCCGAAGGGCAACCAGTTCGCCCGCAAGTTTCGTGTATTCGAGCTGCTGGGGAGCAAGTCCCGACAGCCAGGCAGCCGGATCGGTTGCACCGGAAAGACCGGCGATGGCGCCATCCGGCGTCAGCCGGTCGGCCGGAAAATCATGGTAGCCGGACAGCCGGTTCGGATTGATGACACCATCCTTGATGTCCATCGCAAAGCGGATCGCGCGTGCCGTCAGAACCAGTTCGGCTTGCAGCAGTTCGCCATAACGGCCGGCCGGATCATCCATCGACCAGCCGTCAGCCGGAAGGGAAACGTCGTAGTCGGCGTTCTTCAATCCATGTGCGGACGCATCGGCAAGCAGGGCAGCGACGGCCTTGCCATTGTCATTGATCGCCATACCGGTAACCCAGACGAACGCCGGATTGTCGGCATAGTGCTTGCGCACGGCTTCGGCGACTGCCGGTTCGATCGCGATGGCCTGATCAGGCACGTGTTTCAACGCATCGGCAAACCGGTTGTCATCCAGCATCGGAAGCGGCGCCAGTCCCGAGATCGGGATCGTCTGCGTCGCGCTCGCAATGCCGCCGGTCGTCGTCGTATCGGGCAGGAGCGACAACAGCGCGATCCGCTCCACGGCAGGAACCGGATAGTCGTAGTACTTCGGCCCGCTCACCGGAACGATCTTCCGCGCCGGTGCTTTCGTCACGCGGTTGACCTGCTGTGGTGCAGGCGCTGGCGCTTGTTCGATTGCGCGTTGCTGGCGCCGCTTTTCGCGCTTGGCGCGGTTGAAAAGCAGTTCGTGCAGCGACACTTCGTTGGCAGCACTGGCCGGCGTCGCCGTGGTCAGCCCTGTCGCGAGGACCGTCGCGGCCAGTAAGATGCAAGTCGTCGTCTTGCAGGTCGTCGTCTTGGCGAACATCGCGTTCGGCTCCGGTATTTGAATGACTGCCCCGATCCACTTTAGCCGTCCGAGAGGCTCGTGAACAGGGTTTGCTTTGCCATCATGAAGCCGGCACATGAACCGTTCCTGAATGCAGCGGCCTGGCACCTGCAATTTTCAAACCCGATTGCGGCAAGCCTGGCCAGAGGCTAAGCCATCGCCCATGAAAAACGGTGATCACCTCTTTCTCGTCGATGGCTCGGCCTATATTTTCCGGGCGTTTCATGCGCTGCCGCCGTTGACGCGCAAATCCGACGGCCTGCCGATTGGCGCCGTATCCGGCTTCTGCAACATGCTCTGGAAGCTGCTGCAGGATGCACGCAACACCGATGTCGGCGTTACCCCAAGCCATTTTGCGGTCATCTTCGACTATTCGTCGAAAACCTTCCGCAACGAACTTTACCCGGACTACAAGGCCAACCGCAGCGCACCGCCGGAAGACCTGATCCCGCAGTTCGGCCTGATCCGGCAGGCGACGCGCGCCTTCAACCTGCCCTGCATCGAGATGGAAGGGTATGAGGCCGACGACATCATCGCAACCTACTGCCGGATGGCTGAAGCCGCCGGCGGCGAGGCAACCATAATCTCCTCCGACAAGGATCTGATGCAACTCGTCACCGACCGGGTCGCGATGTACGATCCGATGAAGGACAAGCAGATCGGCATTGCCGACGTCATCGAAAAATGGGGCGTCACCCCGGACAAGATGATCGACCTGCAGGCGATGACGGGCGATGCCACGGACAATGTTCCCGGCATTCCGGGCATCGGGCCGAAGACCGCCGCGCAACTGCTCGAGGAATATGGCGACCTCGATACGCTTCTGGCACGCGCCTCCGAGATCAAGCAGGTCAAGCGGCGCGAGAACATCGTCGCCAATGCCGAACTGGCCCGCCTGTCGCGGCAACTGGTCACGTTGAAGATCGACACGCCGGTCGAGGTGGACCTCGAATCCTTGCGGCTCGAGGCGCAGGACGGCCCGCGCCTTATCGGCTTTCTGAAGGCAATGGAATTCACCTCGCTGACCCGCCGGGTTGCCGAAGTGACCGGGACCGATGCTGCCGCTGTCGAACCCGCGACAGTGACCGTCGAGCGTGATCGTGCGCACGGGCCGGATATGGATGCCTCCACCCTCCCCCTTGAGGGGGAGATGTCGCCAAAGGCGACAGAGGGGGGTGAGGCGGTGCACCCGTTGCCCCCCTCTGCCCTGCCGGGCATCTCCCCCTCAAGGGGGGAGAGCAGCGCGTCATCACCCGCCACCCTCGCTGCCGCGCGCGCGCAAAGCGCCGCATCGTCAAAATTCGACACTGCTGTCTATGCCTGCATTGGCGATCTGGAGACACTTCACCAGTGGATCCTTGCCGCACGCGAGGCCGGCATTGTTGCCTTTGATACCGAAACCGATTCGCTCGATGCGCTGCAGGCAAACCTTGTCGGCTTTTCGCTGGCGACCGCCGAAGGCGTAGCCTGCTATGTGCCGCTGGCCCACCGCGAGGGGACGGGCGATCTGCTCGGCGGCGGCGGTCTCATCGGGGGCCAGATCCCGATTGACGCGGCACTTGCTGCAATCAAGCCGCTGCTGGAGGATCCATCGATCCTCAAGATAGCGCAGAACATGAAATACGACTGGCAAATCATGCGCCGTCATGGCGTCACGATCACGCCGTTCGACGATACGATGCTGCTGTCCTACGTGGTCGATGCGGGTGCCGGATCGCACGGCATGGACGCCTTGTCCGAGCGCTGGCTGGGCCACAAGACAATCGCCTACAAGGACGTGACCGGATCGGGCAAGGCAGCTGTGACCTTCGATCAGGTGCCGCTTGACAAGGCCACCGCCTATGCGGCGGAAGACGCCGACGTGACGCTGCGACTGTGGCGCGTGCTCAAACCGCGCCTTGTCGAAAAAGGCCTCGTCGCGGTCTACGAACGGTTGGAGCGGCCGCTGGTTCCGGTGTTGGCGCGCATGGAAGGCGCCGGCATTGCCATTGACCGGCAAATCCTCAGCCGCCTGTCAGGCGAGTTCGCGCAAAAGGCCGCCGGGCTGGAAGAGGCGATCTACGAGGCAGCCGGCGAGAAATTCAATGTCGGCTCGCCCAAGCAGTTGGGCGATATCCTGTTCGGCAAGATGGGTCTGCCCGGCGGCACGAAAACCAAGACCGGCCAATGGGCTACCGGCGCGTCACAACTGGAGGATCTCGCAGCAGAAGGCCATCTGCTGCCGCGCCTGATCGTCGATTGGCGCCAGCTCACAAAACTGAAATCGACCTACACCGACGCGCTGCCCGGTTACATCAACCCGCAAACCAAGCGCGTCCACACGTCCTACTCGCTCGCAGCAACCTCGACCGGGCGCCTGTCATCGTCGGAACCCAACCTGCAGAACATTCCGGTTCGAACAGCAGAAGGCCGCCGCATCCGAACGGCGTTCGTTGCGGAAAAGGGCATGAAGCTTGTCTCCGCCGACTACAGCCAGATCGAACTGCGCGTGCTCGCCCATGTCGCCGACATCCCCCAGCTTCGCCAGGCCTTCGCTGACGGCATCGACATCCATGCCATGACCGCGTCGGAAATGTTCGGCGTGCCGGTCGAGGGCATGCCGTCAGAGGTGCGACGGCGCGCCAAGGCGATCAATTTCGGCATCATCTACGGCATTTCCGCCTTCGGGCTGGCCAACCAACTGTCGATCCCGCGCGAAGAGGCCGGCCAGTACATCAAGACCTATTTCGAGCGCTTTCCCGGTATCAAGGACTACATGGAAGCAACCAAGGCCTTTGCCCGCGAAAACGGCTATGTGGAGACGATCTTCGGGCGTAGAGCGCACTATCCGGAGATCCGCTCGTCAAACCCGCAGGTGCGCGCCTTCAACGAGCGCGCCGCAATCAACGCGCCGATCCAGGGGTCTGCTGCCGACATCATCCGCCGCGCCATGGTCCGCATGGAAGCAGCGCTCACCGATGCCAGGCTTGAAGCGACAATGCTGCTGCAGGTGCATGACGAACTGATCTTCGAAGTGCCGGAAGCTGAAGTCGAAAAGACCATTCCGGTCGTCAAGGTGACCATGGAACACGCCGCCATGCCGGCGATTGCCATGAAGGTTCCACTGGCGGTAGATGCCCATGCGGCCGACAACTGGGACGAGGCGCACTGAAGCAATTCCAGCGAAAGTGGGAACCGGTTTCGCGTCCGGAATTGCAGAAAAACAAGAACGACTACCCTCACCCTGAGCCTGTCGAAGGGCGAGGCTGGGCATTGTCTCCACCAAATGGTGGATTTTTGGCACCCCAGCCTGCGCCATACATTCCCTGCCCGGGCGTAACGTTAGCCCGGTCTTGGGGAAAGGAACTTCGATATGAGAATGAGAGCAGGCTTTGCCGCGCTTGGCGCGGTGATCATGCTTGCCGGTTGCCAGAGTGCGACCGGCGGCGGGGCGGGGGCTTCCGTGTCAGGCGAAACGTTTGACGCATCTGGCAATGCCCCAAGACAGGTAGCAACGGCGGCTTCGGCCGGACCGGCGGCTTCCGCCCCGGAACCTTCACCGGCCGCCTTTGCGGCCACCACCACAGCACCGGCGATCTGCGCGTCGCCATTGGCCGAAGCCCCGCCGCCAGCACCGGCCAAGGGCGCGGATTTTGCCAAGAACGCGGTCGGCAACAACCTGAAGCGCAATCTCGCGCGCAACGCGATCACGCAGCTTGGCGGCGCGGTGGGTGGCGGTATCGGCGCTGCCGTTGCCGGCGGCCTTGCGGCGGACCGGATACGCAGCGAACAGGACCTTGACGGAAACTGGGCCCTGACCGACGGCAAGCCCGACTGCGGCTGCGCCATCGAAATCTCCGCGGGGGTCAACCTGCAGGGTGACACGGCTGCAGCGGGAGCGATCAAGAAGAACAATTGCGTCACGCTTGCCGGGGCAACCCGCTGGTCGCTGACCGGGCGGAGTTTCACCGGCTACGACACGAAACTGCAATTGCTCGCCAAGGACAGAAAGACGGTTCTGGCGACGATGAACCGCAACGGCCTCAACCACTTCTCCGGAACGCTGCCGGACGGCACGGCGGTGACCATGTGGCGGCGTGGTGGCTGAAGACGCTCACGGTCTCGCATCCCTCTCCCCGCAAGCGGGGGGAGGGAAAAAACACGCTTCACTCCGGGCCTTTTTTCACCCGCCACTCCACGCGGTACAAATCGCCCCGCCGGTCGGCAAGATTGCGCACCGAGCCGTTGATCCGCGCATCGTCCAGCTTCCTGAGGTCGAGGTCGGCTACGATCATCTGCTCGACCTGCGGCTCGCATTCGGCGGCGATCCCGTCTCGGGCAAAGCCGTGATCGTTGGGCGTCAGGATTGCCGACTGGGCATAGGCCATGTCGAGATTGGCGACATTGCCGATCGTGCCGACGAGGCCTGCCGTCACGACATATTGCTGGTTCTCGATTGTCCGCGCATGGCAGCAGTAGCGCACGCGCAAATGACCGTGCCGCGTATCGGTGCAGTAGGGCACAAACAGGATGCGGGCACCGTCGTCGGTGATGCGGCGCGCCGCTTCAGGAAACTCGCTGTCGTAGCAGATCAGCACGCCGATCGGACCGCAGTCGGTCTCGATAGCTGAAAGGTCCGACCCGCCTTCCAGGCCCCACACGGCGCGCTCATCCGGGGTCGGGTGCAGCTTGGCCTGTATCGCCATAGACCCATCGCGCAGGGCGACAAAGCACACATTGCGCGGCGATCCGTCGTCGAGCCGCGTCGCGTGGCTGCCACCGACGATGTTGACCTTGTGACGGACAGCAAGCGCGCTGAGCGTGTCGCGAAATATCGCGGTATGGGCGTTGAGCGCATCGACGGTTTTTTCCGGCACGATGCGTTCAGGCGCGCCGGACAGGAGCTGCAGCGTGAAATGTTCGGGAAAGCAGACAAAGTCCGCACCGTATTCGCCGGCCATCCGCACGAAGTTTTCGAGGCGGGCAAAGAAGGCGTCGGGAGTCGGCGTGTGCTGCAGCGCCATCTGGACGGCAGCCACTCGGACACTGGAACGCAACGACGAACCGCCGGAGTTGCCTCCGGCGGTCTGTGCATTTTCAGGCTCCGGGATCAGCGGAGCATCCACGATCAGTAAGGGCAGGTGCTGTCGCTCATGTAGTCATGAACGACGATTTCGCCGGAGATGATCTTGGCGCGCGCGTCTTCGACGGCTGCCAGCATTTCCGGGGTGACGAGGTCCTTGTTGTTGTCGTCGAGGGCGATACCGACGCCATCTTCCTTGACGCCGAGCACGTTGATGCCGGTGGCAAACTCGGCCGCCGAACCGTCCTTCATGGCATTGTAGACAGCAACATCGACGCGCTTGATCATCGAGGTCAGAACCTTGCCCGGCTGCAGGCCGTTCTGGTTGCTGTCCACGCCGATCGCAAGCTTGCCCGCATCAGCGGCAGCCTGCAAAACGCCGACGCCGGTGCCGCCGGCTGCGGCAAAGACCACGTCCGCGCCCTGGGCGATCTGTGCGTTGGTGATTTCAGCGCCCTTGCCCGGGTCATTCCAGGCCGCTGGCGTATCGCCGGTGAAGTTCTCGATGAACTTCGCATCGGCCTTGGCTGCCATCACGCCGCCCTTGTAACCGCAGGAAAAGCGGGAAATCAGCGGAACCGACATGCCGCCGACAAAACCGACCGTGCCGGTCTTCGAGGCCATCGCCGCCATGATGCCGACGAGGTACGAGCCTTCCTGTTCCTTGAATACGACCGAGCGGACGTTGGGCTTGTCGACGACCATGTCGATGATCACGAACTTGGTGTCCGGGAACTCGGCGGCAACCGTTTCAACAGCCTGAGCTGCCGAGAAGCCGGCGATGATCACGGGGGAATTGCCCTTTTCGGCAAAACGGCGCAATGCCTGCTCGCGCTGGGCTTCGTTCTGGATTTCGAACTCGACGTAGTTCGTGCCGGTATCTGCCTTGAACTTCTCGGCGCCGTTGAAGGCTGCCTCGTTGAAGGACTTGTCGAACTTTCCGCCCATGTCATAGACAATGGCTGGCTCGGCAAATGCCGAAGCTGACATGGCGGTGGCGGCCAGAAGGCCGATAACAAAGCGCTTCATGCTGATCATACCCTGTTTCGTGTGAATAGCGCGCCGGCCCGAAGGCACAGCTGTTCGGCAACCCTTGAGGCAGCCTTCCGCAAAGTCTGGCATGCCTGATCGCGCGCTGTCGATAAAAAAGTGCAATGGCGCAGGTCCATCGCACTTTGTCGTCGCGTCATGTCAGCGGGAGATCGGGCAGGAAACGCCGGTGCCCTTCAGACCGCAGTAGCCGTTCGGGTTCTTGGCCAGGTACTGCTGGTGGTAGTCCTCGGCAAAATAGAACGGCCCGGCCGGCGCGATTTCGGTGCTGACGGTCACGCGTTTGCCCGCCTTGGCCAGCGCATCCTGATACATGTCGCGCACGGCGATGGCTTCGGCCAGTTGTGCGTCGCTCGTCGTGTAGATCGCCGAACGGTAAACCGTGCCGATGTCATTGCCCTGGCGCATGCCCTGTGTCGGGTCATGCTCTTCGAAAAACACCTTGAGCAGGTCGCCATAGGAAACCTTGCCCGGCTCGTAGACCACCATCACGGTTTCCGCGTGGCCGGTCTGCCCGGTGCAGGTTTCCTGGTAAGTCGGGTTCGGCGTGTAGCCGCCCTGATAGCCGACCGCGGTGACATGCACGCCGGGCAGTTCCCAGAACAGCCGCTCGGCGCCCCAGAAGCAACCCATCGCCAGATAGGCGATTTCCGCGCCTTCCGGGTAAGACCCGCGGATGCGGGCACCGTTGGCAAAGTGCCGGTCCTCGAAGACAACCGCCTGAGCACGGCCCGGCAAGGCCTTCTCCGGCGTGACCATGGTCGTCTTGGAGGTCAACAGGGATGAGAGAAACATGCAAAGTCTCCAGTGTTGGTGTGCCGCCGCACCGGATCGATCAGTCCCCGAAACGGGTCAGTCTGCGACGTGTCGGTCGGGCAAGCACGGAAAGAAGGACGAACAGAAACGCGAACACCGCAAAGGTGGGCCAACTGGCGACCGTTGCAAGCACCGGTTCCTTCAACATCGGGTGAACGGCGGTTGACAGCCAGTTGCCGAAAGTGTCGCGCATGCCCGGCGCCAGGGCGTCCCAGCTTTGTGCAACCGGTGTCAGCTGCAGGACGCCGGCGCCGATCGTGCGGGTTGCATCAACCACAATGAAGATCACGGCGACGGCAAGACAGATGAGCGCGAGTGTCCGCACGATGAAACGCATGATGTTGGGTGGCCTGTTCTGGTATCATGCTGCCTTAGCGGCATTCCGCGTCAAAAACAAATACGCCGGTGGCGTGACGCGTTTTGCGCTCGCCTCTTGATCACCTGTGCGGTGCAGGCTAGGAGACCGCACTTCCGGCTTGGGCTTTGAATGGCACGCGTCGGCGCCCGGTCTCGACCGCCGGGTGACTGGACTGGATTGGTGAGGTGGCCGAGTGGTTGAAGGCGCACCGCGATTTTTCGGCTCTATGAGCCGAAAAACGCATTCACCTGAGGAAAGCGTGCGCTTTCTTCAACCCACTCGGTCTCG
>JBGSWL010000096.1:0-47836 GCA_041752455.1 Roseitalea sp.
CTATGACGGGCGCTGGCGCGACCGCGATCCGTCGGAAGCGCCGGACGGCGTCAAGCCTGTGGTGCGCATCAAGGCGCCGGCCGACGGCGAAACCCTGGTTGCCGACCGTGTCCAGGGCGATGTGCGCTTCCCCAACAAGGATCTCGACGACTTCATCATCCTGCGCTCCGATGGCACACCGACCTACATGTTTGCCGTGGTGGTCGATGACCACGACATGGGCGTCACGCACATCATCCGCGGCGACGATCACCTCACCAATGCCGGCCGCCAGACCATCATCTACCGGGCGCTGGACTGGAATGTGCCGGTGATGGCGCATATTCCGCTGATCCATGGCGCCGACGGGGCAAAACTCTCCAAGCGCCACGGTGCGCTCGGTGTCGAGGCCTATCGTGCCATGGGTTATTTGCCGGAAGGCCTGCTCAACTATCTCGTCCGGCTCGGCTGGAGCCACGGCGACGACGAGGTCATGTCGATGGCCCAGATGGTCGAATGGTTCGAGATCGAGGACATCAACAAGGGTGCCGCCCGGTTCGACTTCAAGAAGCTCGAAGCGATCAACGGCCATCACATGCGCATGGCCGATGATACCGCCCTTGCCGACCAGCTGATTGCCGTGCTGCCGGAACTCGAAGGCGGTCCGGCGCTCGCTTCTGCGATGCAGACGTTCGGGCTTGAAGCTGCGCGCGCGCAATTGATCACCGCCATGCCGGGCTTGAAGGAGCGCGCCAAGACACTGGTCGAACTCGCCGGGTCGGCCGGCTATCTCTTTGCAACCCGCCCGCTCGACTTCGACGAAAAGGCGGCAGCGGTCGTGACGCCGGAAGCCAAAGCATTGATCGGCCGCATTCTGACATCCCTTGCAGCCGTCGAAACCTGGGATGCTGCCGCACTGGACGCTGCCGTGAGGCAATTTGCCGAAACCGAAGGCGTCAAGTTGGGCGCTGTTGCCCAGCCGCTGCGCGCCGCGCTCACCGGCCGTGCCACATCACCGGGCGTCTTCGACGTGCTGGCTGTTCTGGGCCGCGACGAGGCGTTGGCGCGGCTCGGCGACATGTCCGATAACGGCTGAGCCGGCAAAGGTTGATCTCGCCCACGGCAGCAAACGCCTGTTTTCGCGTTGCAACAATTGTCCATTGGGCTAAGTTGTGAGCGCCTGCCAATTGGGCTAGCAAACCGGATAAGGTTGCGCGCGCCGTGGACCTCCCGGATGCCACCCGCGTTACCGTTGAATAATCGGAGGGGATACCATGACCGATACCAAGGCAAGCATGACGGTCGGCGATACCGACTACCAATTCGCGGTCCGCTCGGGCAGCATCGGACCGGATGTCGTCGACATATCGAAATTCTTCGGTCAGTCCGGCATGTTCACCTACGATCCGGGCTTTACCTCGACGGCTTCGTGCGAATCCGCGATCACCTTCATTGATGGCGACAAGGGCGTCCTGCTGCACCGGGGATACCCGATCGAGCAACTGGCAGAGAATGGCGACTTCCTCGAGACCTGCTACCTGCTGCTCTATGGTGACCTTCCAACAAAGGCACAAAAAGCCGATTTCGATCTTCGCGTGACGCGCCACACGATGGTGCACGAACAGATGAACCGGTTTTTCACCGGCTTCCGCCGCGATGCGCATCCCATGGCTGTCATGTGCGGTGTCGCAGGCGCGCTTTCGGCCTTCTACCATGACTCAACGGATATCGCCGATCCGCACCAGCGCATGGTGGCGTCGCTTCGCATGATCGCCAAGATGCCGACAATCGCGGCAATGGCTTTCAAATACTCGATCGGTCAGCCATTCGTGTATCCGCGCAACGAACTGGATTACGCGGCCAACTTCCTGCACATGTGCTTTGCGGTGCCGTGCGAGGAATACAAGGTCAACCCGGTCATGGCGCGCGCCATGGAACGGATTTTCATCCTGCATGCCGATCATGAGCAGAATGCGTCGACCTCCACAGTCCGGCTTGCCGGATCGTCGGGCGCCAACCCGTTTGCATGTATAGCAGCCGGTATCGCCTGCCTCTGGGGCCCGGCCCATGGCGGCGCCAACGAAGCCGCGCTCTCCATGCTGAGCGAAATCGGAACCGTCGATCGGATTCCGGAATTCATCGCCCGCGCCAAGGACAAGAATGACCCGTTCCGCCTGATGGGCTTTGGTCACCGGGTCTACAAGAACTATGATCCGCGCGCCAAGATCATGCAGAAGACCTGCCATGAGGTTCTCGGTGAACTCGGCCACACCGACGATCCGCTGCTGCAGGTTGCCATGGAACTGGAACGGATTGCGCTGACCGATGAATACTTCATCGAAAAGAAGCTCTACCCGAACATCGACTTCTATTCGGGCATCACGCTGAAGGCGCTCGGTTTCCCGACCAACATGTTCACCGTGTTGTTTGCGGTGGCACGGACCGTCGGCTGGATCGCCCAGTGGAAGGAAATGATCGAGGATCCGCACCAGAAGATCGGTCGCCCGCGCCAGCTCTATGTCGGCGCACCCGAGCGCGACTATGTTCCGCTGGACGCCCGCGGATAAGTCTTCCCGACGTGTGCTAACGAAAAGCCCGCCAGACCTTCTGGCGGGTTTTGCATGTCAGGGCCTTTGGAGCAGCAATGGCGTGACGATGTCGGCGGCGATGGACGCCGCTGGCCGTTCTGTCGCCATCACGTTGCGCACCCGTTGGTAGCCGTCGAGCATGCCAGCGCGGCGTGGCGATCCGGGATCGGACAGGTCTTGCGCAAGCCGGGCCAGCTTTCCGGGACGGATTGCCTCGTCATAATATTCGGCGACGATCACGCGATCAGCGATCAGGTTGGGCAGGCAGGCGGTCCATGTGGTCACGAGCCTGATGCCGAGCCGCATGATCGGATCCATGCGATAGCATGAGACAGCAGGAACTCCAGCCAGCGCCAGTTCCAGGAGCACCGTGCCACTGGCTGCCAGCGCCGCATCCGCACGGGCAAAGGCTGCCATTTGCGCTTGCCGCCCCGTTGTCACGGTCACCGGAACCGACCATGCGGCAACGGCTTCTCGCACATCCTCTTCCAGATGCGGCAGCGTCGGCAATGCAACCTCAATCGACTGGCCGCGCTCATGCGCGAGGATCTCGACGGCGGCACCAAAATCGCCGAGCAGTTTCCTGACTTCGCTGCGCCTTGAACCAGGCAGAAGCAGAATGTTGTACCGGTCCTTGGGCGCCATCCGCCCGGACTGCGCATGGGCCTGCCACGCCGTTTCAAGATCCGGATCGCCCGTCAGGCGATGGCCGATATAGTGCGTCGGCGGTCCTCCAAGCCGTTCCATCACGGCCGGTTCGAACGGCAGGATCGCCAGCACATGGTCGACATAGGCACGCATCGCCGGTGCGCGTTCGGGCCGCCAGGCCCAGACCGAAGGGCAGACATATTTGACGACCGGCAGATCAGGCAGCGCGCGCTTGACCCGTTTTGCAACGCGCAGCGAAAAATCCGGACTGTCGACGAGCAACAGGCAATCGGGCCGCTCGGCGATGATCCGGTCGGCGGTCATCCGGATATGGCGCAGCAAACGCGGCATGGCCTTGATCACCGGCAGGATACCCATCAGCGCGATATCGTGCGGATCAAAAAAACTCTTCAGCCCGAGGGTTTCAAGGCTGGAGCCACCGACACCGATGAGATGCGGCGTCTGCCCGAGGCGTTCGGAAATTTCCGTGATGAGGTCGAAGGCCAGCAATTGCCCCGATTCTTCGCCGGCAATCACCGCAAGTGTCGGTCTTTTGCCGGGCGCGTGGGGTTCACTCATGGCGGTACTCTTCGGGATTGATGCCGGCAATGAACACCCCGGCCTTTTCCGCAGCCGAACGGACAGCCTGCGCATCGACCAACAATGTCGCCTCGCCCTGGACGATGATCCCCGACAGTCCGGCGGCTGCGGCATTTTCAACCGTCGCAACGCCGATCGTCGGCAGATCGACCCGTTCATCCTGCTGCGGTTTTTTCAGTTTGACGAGGACCCCGCCTGCCCGGCCGATGCGGCCGCTGGCGCGAAGATCGGCGACCCGGTTCAGCATGGCATCGGTGCCCTCGACCCCCTCCAGCGCGACAGCCCGATGGCCGACAACGACAACCGCCTGGCCGGCGTCCAGTTGACCGAGGATGGTCGCTGCATGCACGCCTTCCTTGATCGCACCGCGCTCGGATTTGGGAACGGTACCGGCGATCGGCCCGAACGGCGCCAGCAGGTCGGGCGCCACTTCATGAGCACCGACAACCTTGAACCCGTATTCCTCGATGACCTCGACAATCATCCGCAGCAGCGCATCGTCGCCCTTGGCAAGGCCTCGGGCAAGCCGCCCGATGATCCGGAGCGTGACGAGATCGGGGCGAAACCGGCTGATGTCCGGGCGCCCCTTGACCGATCCGACCAGCACAAGGGTATTGACGCCGGCCTGCCGCAATATCCGCAGCAGCCGGCCGGGCTCGGCGGTATCCACCATGACGTGAGGCCAAGAGGAAAGCGCCGGCTCGGCATTGCCGGCCAGCATCACGACAAACGGGTCTTGCCCTTGGGCCTTCAGCGAACGGGCAAGATGCAGCGGCACTTGCCCCCCGCCCGCAACGATGGCAACCCTGCCAAGAGCAGCCTCACCATGCGTGCCGGTCAGCGACATGGTGTACCCCGCCCCTCAGTCTTCGACCGGTTCGCGCTGCTTGGCGCCCGTGCGCGGCGTTGTCAGCTTGCGCTTCTTGTCGGCCAGAACGAACGCCGCCATGTCCAGAACCGGTGCACAATCGGCAAATTCGACCAGCACGGTTTCGGCATTGTCGCGCACGGTTTCGCCTTCGCCAAAGAACAGCACCTTGAAGGCGCGACGCATCGCCTGGATGTCATCGCGCGACATGCCGCTGCGCTTCAGGCCCACAAGGTTGAGGCCGTCAAGGCTGGCGCGATTGCCCATCACCAACCCGTAGGGAATGACGTCGTGGGCAACAGCTGCCATGCCGCCGATGAAGGCATGGTGACCCACGGTGCAGAACTGGTGCAGCCCGGCACCGCCGCCGATGATGACGCGGTCGCCGATCGTCGTGTGGCCACCGATCATCACATTGTTGGCGAAGGTCACATGGTTGCCGATCGCGCAATCATGGGCAACATGGGAGTAGGCAAGGAACATGCAGTGGTCACCGACGGTGGTCGTGCCGCGCGCATTGCCGGTGCCGCGATGCATCGTCACGCCTTCGCGAATGACCACTTGCTCGCCGATGATCAGCGTTGTGGTTTCGCCCTTGTAGGCCGTGTTTTGCGGATCCGTGCCGAGCACGGCGTTCGGATACACCACGGAACCGGCGCCAATCGTCGTATCGCCGCTCACCACCACGTGGCTGATAAGCCGTACATCCCGGCCGAGGACGACGCGGGGCCCGACATGGCAAAACGGGCCAACGTCCACACCGGCGCCAAGTTCGGCGCCCGGTTCGACCACCGATGTCGGATGGATCCGAATGGAATCACTCATGACATTCACTCTTGCGCGCTCCGGCTTTTCGCTTCCGGCGGAGACAGCATTGCGGTCACCTCGGCTTCTGCGACCGTCTCGTCTTCCACCTTGGCGAGGCATCCATAGCGGCAGATATTGCCGCGCCGCTTGATCAGTCGCACATGGTATTCCAGGACGTCGGCGGGCACGACCGGCTTGCGGAACTTGGCCGCATCGATCGTCATGAAATACACAAACGCCGGGCTGTCGAGGCCAAGGCTGCGAATGCCGATGGCGCCTGCGGTCTGCGCCAGCCCTTCGATGATAAGTACGCCAGGCATGATCGGCGTACCGGGGAAATGGCCCATGAAATGCGGTTCGTTGAACGTCACGTTCTTGATGCCGACGGCAGAATTGATGCCGTCTATATTGATGATCTTGTCAACGAGAAGAAACGGGTAGCGGTGCGGCAACAGCCGCATGATCTCTTCCAATCCGGCCGTTTCGAGGCTTTCGTCAATCGCTGTAAACGCCATCATTCCTCTCCTGATTTCTGGACATCCGAAGACCGTTCGCGCGGGGCTGTCGCCAGACGCCGCATCGCAGCTTGTTCACGGAAAAACGCCTTGACCGGCTGTGCGGGAATGCCTGCCCAGCGCTCGCCGTCCGGGATGTTGTTCATAACACCCGACAGCGCCGCCACCTGGACGCGTGACCCGATCACGCGGTGGTCGCCGATGCCGACGCCCCCGCCTAGCATGGTCATGTCACCGATCCTGGCACTGCCCGCAATGCCGCACTGTCCGGCAATGGCACAGTGGGTGCCAATGACGACATTGTGGGCAACCTGCACAAGGTTGTCGATCTTGGTACCGATCCCGATCACCGTGTCGCTCAGCGCACCGCGATCTACGCAGGAATTGGCACCGATCTCGACCCGGTCCTGAATGATGACCCGGCCGAGTTGCGGCATCTTGCGAAGGCCGTCGGCCCGACCGACAAAGCCGAAGCCTTCCTGGCCGATGCGCACACCCGGCGCGATGCGCACATGGTCACCGATCAGCGCATACTGGATCGAGGTCCCCGCGCCGACATGGGTGTTGCGTCCGATCCGGCAACCGCGCGCAATGACTGCGTTGGCGCCGATGACAGACCCGGTCCCGATTGCCACATCATCGCCAATGACAGCGCCCGGTTCGATGGTCACATCGGACTCAAGGCGCGCCGTTGATGAAATCAGCGAACCGCTGTTGAACGCGCTGCCGACCGGCGCATCGCCGATGGACGCGGGATAAAGCGCAAGCAGCGCGTCCTGAAAGATATATTGCGGGTGGGACACCGCGACCACGACCGGTCCCTGCGGAATTCGGTCACCGAGATTTTTCCGGCACAGCACGAGGGCGCAAACTGCAAGCTGCGCCAGATCGATCCCGCGCGCCTCTTCGACAAACACCGCTGAACCGGCAGAGGGGGCCGCCGCCGAAGCCGGACCGGCAAGCGGCAGGTCCGGGTCCGCATCGTCAGGCAATGAGCCGCCCCCGGCGGCGAGAAAGGCGCCGACGGTCAATGCCCTGTTGGGTTGGTGAAAGTGCGGATCGCAGACCACAAGCTTACTCAAGTGCGCCGGACAAAGCCCGGCGCACAAGACCGTCCTCAGAACGCGGTCGAGACGGAGAAGTTGAAGTTCTGAACCCGGTCATGATCTTCCTTCAGGAGCGGGAACGCGTAGTCGAAGCGAAGCGGCGCAAACGGCGACTGCCAGATCAGGCTGACGCCGGCCGAGGCCCGCCAGGACATGTCCGTGTCCTTTGCCCCGGCAACGTCGGAGCCGAACAGTGTCGCAGCATCGGCAAACACGGCACCCTTGAAGCCAAGGTCGCGTGGGAGAGCCGGAAGCGGGAACTGAACTTCGGCGCTGGCATTCAAATAGGTCTTGCCACCGATGAAGTTGTTGTTGGCATCACGCGGGCCGATCCCGTTGAACTCGAAACCACGAATACGTGTCGGTCCGATCTCGAACTGGTCAAAGCCTTCGACGTCCTGCCCGATGCCGGTGATGTTGCCCGCACCGAAACGCAGCATCGCAACCATTTCAGCTTCTTCCGAAACCGTCTTGTAGTAACGGGCGTCGAAAGTCGTCTTCACGAAGCGCGCGTCGCCACCGAGGCCAGCCACTTCCTGATTGATGCGCGCATAGATGCCCTGACGGGGATCGTTGCGGTTCTCGATCGTGTTGAAGGTCAGGCCATAGTTGATGGCCGATTTGGTCCGGCTGCCATCTTCATTAAGTTCGTCAAACACATAGGTCGGCACCGAATTGGCGCAGGCCGGAGAAGCCTCGTTCGGCGACTCGCAATTGCCGTCGCCGGTGTAACGATCCGTCGTGAAGCTGTAACCGAAATTGCCGGTAAGCGTATCATTCAGCGGCAGGCCGAAGGTCACAGAACCGCCGGTCGACTGCAGGTCGTAATTGTCTTCATCCTTGCGGCGCTGGAACGCGGCAAATGTTGCCGACATCCGGTAGCCGAGGAAATACGGCTCGGTCAGCGAGATATTGTAGGTACGGGTCTTCGAACTCCCACCGACAGCAAGACGGATGGCCTGACCGCGACCAAGGAAGTTGCGCTCGGTAATCGAACCTTCGAGGTTCACGCCGGCTTCTTCACCACCGGTCGCATAACCGGCGCCGATACCGAACTCGCCGGTCGACTTGTCAGCAACCTGCACCACCACAACCACGCGATCCGGGGTTGAACCTGGACGGGTGGTCACCTGAACGCGCTCGAAGAAATCGAGCGCTTCAAGCCGGCGCTGCGCGCGACGAATGAGGATCTGGTTGAAGGCATCGCCTTCGGCAAGATCGAACTCGCGGCGGATGACATAGTCACGCGTGCGCGAGTTGCCGACGATCTCGATGCGCTCGATATAGGCGCGCGTCCCCTGATCAACGATATAGGACACATCGATCGTGCGGTTTTCGAAATTGCGATTGCCAACCGGCGTCACTTCGGCAAACGGAAAGCCCGCTGCTGCCAGCCGTTCGGACATGGCGATCAGCGTGTCTTCAACATCTTTTGCACTGTAAACAGCGCCCGCACGGGTCTTGATGGCACCCTGCAACGTCTGCGGATCAACGCCCGTGACCGTCGAATCGATGTCGACATTCCCGAAGACGTAGCGTTCGCCTTCTTCAACTTCGACATTGATGACGATGTTGCCTGATGCCGGATCAGCCTCGGCAGACGAGGAAATGATGCGGAAATCGGCAAAGCCGCGGTTGTAATAGAACCGGCGCAACTGCTCTTCATCGGCAGCAAAACGCTGCTCGTCATACACGTCGGTGCGTGTGAACCAGGAAAGCGGGTTCGACTGCTTTGTTGCAATCACGCCCTGGAGACGCCGATCGCCGTACGTCGAGTTGCCGGTGAAATTGATGTCCGCAATCTTGGTGCGATCACCTTCCGCGATCTGGTAGACCACGTTGACGCGGTTTTCGCCGAGATCGACAACGCTTGCATTGACGGAGACATCGCCGCGGCCGACGGCCGAATAAGCGTCGGCAATCGCGGCAACATCGGCGTCCAGCTGCGCCTGCTCGAAACGGCCGCGCGGCTGGATCTGAACGACCGAGCGAAGCCGGTCATCCTTCAGCTTGCGATTGCCCTGGAAGATGACTTGGTTGACCGTGGAATACTCGGACACGACGATGACCAGTGTCGAACCGGAGGTCGAGACCGAGACGTCGGAGAACAGACCGGTGCGGAACAGTGCCTTCACCGCTTCGTCGATTTCGTTCGCCGAGAAATTGCGGCCGGAACGATAGCCGACGAAATCAGCGATCGTGCTTTCCGAAACACGCTGGTTGCCGCTCACCGAGACGGAGTTGACGACTGCGGCCTGTGCAGCCGACATCGTCAGCGCAACAGAGACAAGGGCGCCGCCGACAACAGGTGTCGTGGCAATGGCGATAGCCGAAACGGCTCCAAGAAATTTTTTTGCCGCTTTCATGCGGAGCAGTCCCCGTTCAAAAATTGTCCTAAAAGGACCCGGAATTTTCTTCATTTGCGCCTGATCTCGTATTGCAGGCTTTTCTACCACACGCAAGGTTCAGGGTTAAAAAGCGTTTACGGAGTGCAGCTTAGTGGCTGATAGGCAACGCGTTCGCCGCACACATGGTAAACAAACTGCATCATTGCCCATCATCCAAGGGTCAACCAGCGCGAGATATCGTTCCAGGTTGCAAACACCATCAAGGAGAGCAGCAGCGCGAACCCGATTCGGTAGCCGAACTCCATGGCGTTTTCGCCGACCGGACGCCCCCGGGCCGCCTCATAGGCATAAAACATCAGGTGGCCGCCATCCAGAACAGGAATCGGCAACAGGTTCAAAAGCCCGATCGAAACCGACAGCACCGCCGCCAGATGCAACAGGGCGACAAAACCGAGCGTTGCAACCTGCCCGGAAACCTGCGCCACACGGATCGGCCCGCCGATCTGGTCAGCGTTTTCACGTCCGGTGAAGACCCCGCCGATATAGCCACCGGTGCGCGCAATCACATAGCCGGTCTCTTCGACACCGAGCCAAAGCGCCTCGACGGGTCCGTAGTTCTGCGTCCGGTATCTGCCCATCTGCTCATTGTTGACGACACCGATGACTCCCTGTTCGATTTTTTCGCCGAAACGGTCATCGATCGACAGCCGTTCCGGCGTGATCGTGACCGTGAACGGACCGTCGTTGCGGGTCATGGCAAACACGATCGGCGTATCGGCGCGCGGCGCCACGTAGCGCTGCACGTCGGAAAAGGTCTCGACTGCAACACCGTCAAGGCTGACGAAGACATCGCCCGGCTGCAAACCGGCTTGTTCGGCAACACTCCCAGCGCGCACTTCCGCTACCACCGGGTCAGCGATCTGGCGCCCATACAGGTAGGCTACGGTCGCAAAGATCACGATCGCGAGGAGAAAGTTGGCGGCAGGCCCGGCAAACACGGTTGCAGCCCGCCGCCACACACTTTTTGTGTGGAAAGCGAACGGCTTTTCCGCTTCGGGCAAATCCTCGGCGTCTTTGGCTGAGGCCGACGCCGCGTTCATGTCGCCGACAAATTTGACATAGCCGCCAAGCGGGATCGCTGACAGCCGCCAGCGCGTCCCGCGACGGTCCGTGATGCCAAGCAGCTCAGGCCCGAAACCGACCGAAAACACCTTGGCGCCAATGCCGCACCAGCGTCCGACGAGATAGTGGCCAAGCTCGTGGAAAAACACGACAACCGTCAACACGAACAGGAACGGCAGCATGGTCCCGATCAGAAAGCCGTCGGTTGCCACAAGGCTGCTCAACAGTTCCATGGTCACTACCTTGTGATTTACTGAAAAAATGCGCGCGCGGGATCGACGAGCCCGACGCGCGTTATGCTGACAAACCATAGGGCAATCGCGGCAAAAACAAGACCGTCGACGCGGTCCATCACGCCGCCATGACCCGGAATCACCCGCCCGCTGTCTTTGACGCCGGCACGCCGTTTGATCCACGATTCAAAGAGATCGCCGGCCTGCGAGACAAGCGAAAGAAACAGGGCCAGCACCACGGCGCTGACAAGCGACGTCATGCCGAACAGGGCATGGATGACGATTGCGGCAAAAAGCCCGCTCGCCAGTCCGCCAAGCGCGCCGGACAAAGTCTTGTTGGGTGAAATGCTGGGCGCAAGTTTCGGCCCACCGATTGATCGGCCGACAAAATAGGCGCCGATATCCGTCGCCCACACCACTGCGCACAGATAAAGGATGGCAATCAGCCCCGGGACATACCCCCACCCGCCGCGAAGGATGGCGAGCGAGACGAGAAGTCCTGCCGCGTAAAGAAACCCGCCAACAGCTCTGAGGTCTCCCCAGCCGGCCGCTGCCAGCGAAAACAGGAGCACCAGAGCAATGATCAACCCGGCAAGAAGTGCGCCGGAGAAAAGCAAGATCGCAAGGCCCATCGCAATCAGACAGACAATGCCGAGAAGTTGCAGCCGGTCGTCGCGACCCGGCATCTTCATGTCCGTCCATTCCGCCCAGAAGACGGCAGCCATCGCGGTCACCAGCGCGATGAAGGGCGCACCACCCGTCAGCGTGACCAATACAAACAAGGTTCCAAGGATGACCGCTGACCAGACGCGCTGGGCAAGATCGCTCACCGGGCAGCATCCCGCAGCGCACCAAGGCCGCCAAAGCGGCGGTCACGCTGGCGAAACTGCTCGATCGCACCGGCGAGGTGATCGGCCCCGAAATCCGGCCAGAGGCAATCGAGAAACACAAATTCCGAATAGGCTGCCTGCCAGAGGAGAAAGTTGGAAAGCCGCATTTCGCCGCTGGTGCGGATGATCAGTTCCGGATCGGGAATGCCACGGGTGTCAAGAACGCCAGCCAGATCAGCCGCGGTTATCTGCCGGTCAACCTCCGGCTCGGCGCGGGCACGGTCGACGAGTTTCTGGGCCGCGCGCAGCAGTTCGTCGCGCGAACCGTAATTGAAGGCAATCGTCAGATTGAGCCGGACATTGCCACGTGTGCGCTCTTCGGCCGATTCGATCAGGCTGACGATGTCCGGTTGCAAACCGTCGCGGGCTCCAATGACCCGGATCCGCACACCACTGGCGGCCAATTCAGCAAGGTCACGCCGGATGTAAAGTTTGAGAAGACCGAGCAGATCGCGCACTTCCTCGGCCGGCCGTGACCAGTTTTCCGAAGAGAACGCATAAAGCGTCAGGTAGCGAATGCCCATGTCAGGCGCCGCGCGCACGGTCCGCCGCACGGCATCCACGCCGGCCTTGTGGCCGAAGGTCCGCGGCATGCCGCGGGCATGGGCCCATCGGCCATTGCCATCCATGATGATGGCGACATGCTCGGGTCCATGAACCGGTTCGACGGGCATCTTTGACAGCAACTGCGCGCTCCCTTGATCGACGTGGCCGGACCGGCCGGTCGACGAACCTTAAACCTGAAGGATTTCCGTTTCCTTGTCGGCCAGCAATTTATCGATGCGTGCAATGAAACCGTCTGTCTGCTTCTGGACGTTGTCCGCCTCGTTGCGCCCGTCATCCTGGCTGATGTCGCCATCTTTCTCGAGCTTCTTGAGAACGTCCATGCCGTCGCGGCGCACATGGCGAACCGCAACGCGCGCGCCTTCGGCATACTGGTTGGCGACCTTGACGAGTTCCTTGCGGCGCTCTTCGTTCAACTCCGGCAACGGCACGCGAACGATTGTGCCATCGCTCATCGGGTTGAGGCCGAGCGACGAATCGCGGATCGCGCGCTCGACAGCACCGACCATCTTCTTGTCCCAGACATTGACGGCGAGCATGCGCGGCTCGGGCACGGTGACGTTTGCCACCTGGTTCAGCGGCGTGGCGGCGCCGTAAGCTTCGACCATGATCGGATCGAGCAGCGACGTTGACGCGCGACCGGTACGCAAACCGCTGAGGTCATGCTGGAATGCGGTGATCGCGCCTTCCATCCGGCGCTTGATGTCATTGATGTCAAAGGCACTCATCGTTCTGCTCCTGCACGGACGGTTGGCCTGCCGCCGCTGTTCGTTAATCGCTCACAAGGGTATAGCGCCCGCGTCCTGCCAGAATCTCCGCCAGCCCGCCCGCTTCGTGTATCGAAAACACCACGATGGGAATACGGTTTTCCCGTGTCAGGGCAACCGCGGCGATATCCATGACCTTCAGGCCGCGTGACAGCATTTCGCCATGGGTCAACCGGTCAAAGCGGGTCGCGCTGGCGTCGATTTTCGGATCGGCTGTATAGATGCCGTCAACTTGCGTGCCTTTGAACAACGCGTCTGCACCGATTTCGGCAGCCCTGAGTGCGGCAGCGGAATCGGTGGTGAAATACGGGTTTCCGGTGCCGCCCGCGAAAATCACCACACGGCCCTGCCCGATGTTCCACATCGCCTTGCGTTGGGAAAAGCTTTCGCACAGTTCCGGCATCGCAATGGCCGAAAGCACTACGGCATCAAGTCCTTGCTTGGTCAGCGAGGTCCGCAGCGCAAGCGAATTGATGACGGTTGCAAGCATGCCCATGTGGTCACCGGTGACCCGGTCACCGCCGCGCGAAGCAACCGCAACGCCGCGAAAGATGTTGCCGCCACCGATCACGATGGCCACCTGCACGCCCATGTCGATGGCAGCCTTGACATCGATCGCGATGCGTTCGGCAACCGCAACGTCGATGCCGAAACCCTGATTGCCCATGAGGGCTTCGCCCGAGACTTTCAGCAATATGCGTTTGAATGCGGTTTCAGCTGACATGATCTCGGCTATGAATTGTGATATCTGCGCGGGGTCAAGTGGCGATACAACAAGGGCACCGCGTTGTCACGCGATGCCCCTGAAGACGTCATGATTTTCCAGCACTTTGTGGCTCGGATCAGCCCTTGGCGGCAGCAGCCACTTCGGCGGCGAAATCGGTTTCTTCCTTCTCGACGCCTTCACCAAGCGCCAGACGGATGAAAGCCGTCACCTTGGCCGGCGCACCGATCTGGGCTTCGGCATTCTTCAACGCCTGCTCGACCGTCACATCCGGATTGATCACGAAAGCCTGCTTGAGAAGGCAGACTTCTTCGTAGAACTTGCGAAGGCGGCCTTCGACCATCTTCTCGATGATGGCTTCCGGCTTGCCCGATTCGCGTGCCTGCTCGGAGAAGATCGCCTTCTCGCGTTCAATCGCGGCCTGATCGAGATCGGCGACATCCAGCGCCATCGGGCTTGTCGCTGCCACATGCATGGCAATCTGGCGACCGATCGCATTGGCAGCGTCAACATCGCCGGTCGTTTCGACGGCAACCAGAACGCCGAGCTTGCCAAGGTCGGTCTTGACCGAGTTGTGCATGTAGGTGGCGACCGCGCCGGAAGAAACCGACAGCTTGGCCGCACGGCGCAGGGTCATGTTTTCGCCGATCGTGGCAACCGCTTCCGTGATCGCTTCCGCTACCGTCTTGCCGCCTGGATAGTTGGCCGCAGCAATCGAAGCGACGGAACCGTCGGTCGAAAGGGCGACGGTCGCGATGTTGCTGACCAGTTCCTGGAACGCATCATTGCGTGCAACGAAATCCGTCTCGGAATTGACTTCGACGACAACGGCGGACGTGCCGCCCGAGGCCAGACCGATCAGGCCTTCCGCAGCAGTGCGGCCGGACTTCTTCTCGGCCTTTGCGATACCCTTGGTGCGCAGCCAGTCCATGGCGGCTTCGATGTCACCATCGGTTTCGGTCAGGGCTTTTTTGCAGTCCATCATGCCTGCGCCGGATTTTTCGCGCAGTTCTTTGACGAGGGCGGCGGAAATGGTCATGTCAGTGCCTCTTCTGGGCCGGTTTCAGGAAAGAATCGGGAAAACCGGCGGTTGGCTGTCGAACGGACGGGCGGGCAATTGCCCTTCCCATGTGACGTCATGATGACTGCCGGGCAGCGCTGCCGCCCGGCCGATCATCGCGGCAATCAAGCCTCTGCGGTCTCTTCCAGAGCCGGCTCGACGGGTGCTTCTTCCAAAGCACCGACGTCGACGCCCGAAGCGCCCTGCTGACGGGCAATGCCGTCGATGGCGGCGCGGGCCACCAGATCGCAATAGAGCGAAATGGCACGTGCCGCGTCATCGTTGCCGGGGATCGGGAAATGCACGACGTCCGGATCGCAATTGGAATCGATGATCGCGACGACCGGGATGCCCAGACGGTGCGCTTCCTGGATGGCGATCGCTTCCTTGTTGGTGTCGATCACGAAGATCAGGTCCGGAAGACCGCCCATGTCCTTGATGCCGCCAAGGGCGCGATCAAGCTTTTCGCGCTCGCGCTCAAGGTTCAGACGTTCCTTCTTGGTGAAGCCCTGTGCATCGCTGGCCAGGAGTTCGTCGAGCTTGCGAAGACGGGAGATCGAGTTCGAGATCGTCTTCCAGTTGGTCAGCATGCCACCGAGCCAACGGGCATTGACGTAATACTGCGCGCTGCGGCTCGCCGCATCGGCAACGATTTCCGACGCCTGGCGCTTGGTGCCAACGAACAGCACGCGGCCGCCCTTGGCAACAGTGTCCGACACCTTCTTGAGCGCCTGCTCAAGGAGAGGCACGGTCTGCGAAAGGTCGAGGATGTGGATATTGTTGCGGTCGCCAAAAATGTAGCGAGCCATTTTCGGGTTCCAGCGGTGGGTCTGGTGGCCGAAGTGAACGCCAGCTTCGAGAAGCTGACGCATGCTGAAATCAGGCAGTGCCATCTGCGTTTGTCCTTTTCCGGTTGAGCCTCCACGGGAACCCAGCGCTCGCGCGCCACCGGCGGTCGTGCCGGATTTCTCCCGGCAAAAAACCAATCCCCGTGTGTGGAATGACTGCGCCTTAGACTATCGGCCGCGCCAATGCAACATCACCCGCAACAGTCATGCCCTGTCAGTTGCAGGGCTCGCTGTCGAACAGTTCCAGTTCGTCCATCGTGCCGGTCAGTACGAAATCACCGTAGTCGAGTTCGAGCGAACGGGTGATCCCGCTGTCATACATCTTGAACGAGATGCGATAGTCGGGAACAGCCTCGCCCGAGCCTTCTGTGGTGGCACCGAAATAGGCCACCGACACATTGCGGAACGGATCGTTGGCGACAGGCGCCAGCACGTCCGATCCGGTCGCCTCCTCGGCTGCCGGCTTTTGCGGGCCGATGACCACGGTTGTCGTCATCACCTTGTCGGCTTCGTCGGAGCCGTCGAACAGTTGCTCTTCATAAAAGCGTTCGCCAGCCTGCGCCCGTCTGATCAGGTCAAGCATGTGCTGGGTCGGGAAAAATGCCGGCTCGAGTTCAGTTGTGCCGGGCTCCGGTTCACTCGTCGTGACAACCGTTGTATCCCCGTCGCGCTTGGCGGTTCCGGCGATGTATTTGTCCTGGCGATCATCGACGAAGGTCTTCGTCACGAAGCGGAACAGTGCCGCGTCACCCTCTTCGAAGGTCGTGGTCTGCTGGTCTGTGACCCGGCTCGACCCCTGCGCCCCGATCTGCGTCACGAAGCGGAAATTGGTCGTGTAGCCTTCACAGGGCGAGCCGCGAAATTCGTAGACGATGCGACCGCGCATCGACGTGATGCCGCTGCGATCGGAGGCTTCCTTCAACGCAACATCATACACCGCACGGTGCGGAACGAGGGTCACGGAGGCCGACGCGGAACCTGCAAACATTGCAGTCGCCAAGGTTGATCCGGACAACATGAAGATTTGGATGGAAAGCCGCGAAAACCGTTGCATTTGTTGAGCCTTTTCAGTTCTGTGCCGACTATAGGATCTCTCGTGGCCAAAGCGAGGCAAAAATCGGAGGTGCTCGATTGTCGCACCAACCTAGGGTAAATTGTGGCAACCGGGAGGACACCCGGTGCAGGGGATGAAGAGGGGTCAACAATGGGTGCGATCGAAGAACGTCTGGCGGCGATGGGTATCACCATCCCGCAGGCTGCCACACCGGCAGCCAACTATCTGCCATACACACGCACCTCCAACCAGTTGATCACGTCCGGGCAGTTGCCGATGCGCGATGGCGCGCTGATTGCCACCGGCAAGCTGGGGCGGGAGATCAGCCTTGAACTCGGGCAGGAATGCGCGAGGGTGTGCGCCCTCAATATTTTGGCCCAGGCGAAGGCTGCTCTCGGCGATCTGTCAGTCATCCGGCGTATCACCAAGATCACGGTTTTCGTCGCCAGCGACCCGTCATTCACCTCGCAGCATCTGGTCGCCAATGGAGCGTCGGACTTCCTTGTTGCTCTTTTGGGTGAAAACGGGCGCCATGCCCGTTCGGCCGTTGGCGTTCCGTGCCTGCCGCTCGACGCGCCGGTGGAAATCGAAGCAGTGCTCGAAACATGATGCAGACCGGCCGTGATACCGCCTTCATCACCCGTGTGCCGATCGCCCACCGCGGACTGCATGACCCGGCCGCCGGCGTGATCGAAAACACCCCCAGTGCGTTCGAGGCTGCAGCAAGCGCAGGCTATGCCATCGAACTGGACGTCCAACTGTCAAAGGATGGCGTCGCGATCGTATTTCATGACGAGGAACTGAACCGGCTGACGGGACAGACCGGCCTGGTTGCCGAGCTGACTGCGCAAGAACTGGGAGCGATAATCGTCGCCGGTGGCAACGACCGGATCGAGACCTTGGGCCAGACCCTCGCCCGTATCGGCGGACGTGTACCGGTGATCATCGAGATGAAGGACAATCCGGGCCACAATGCCGATCTGGCTACGGCCGTTGCCCGCGATCTTGCATCCTATGGTGGCGAGGCAGCCGTCATGAGCTTTACCCATGAACTGCTTGCAGCGTTTCGGGAAACGGGAAGCGATGTGCCGCTGGGTCTGACAGCAGAAGGACTAGGAACCGTGGCGCTGGCCGCCCATGAGGCGGCATTCAGCTACGGAATTTCCTTTGTTTCGTACCATGTGAGCGCTCTGCCGAACGCCTTCGTCAACCTGTGCCGTGCGGATGGCTTGTCGATCATCACCTGGACCGTGCGCACCTCCGACGATGTGGCGCGAACACTGGCCTACGCCGACCAGATGACGTTTGAGGGCTTTTTGCCGCCGCTCGACTGAATATCGCGCGACGACTTGCAGGCTGGCATCGCTGCGATAAATCAGGAGCATGACCGCAACCGCCGAAACACCGACCGATGTGAGCTACCGGATCCGCATCGCCAAGACGATTGCGGACATCCCGTCTGAGATCTGGAACACGTTCGGCGGTGCGGCGCGCGGCACTGCCCTGCCCTATAACCCTTTCATCAGCCATGCCTTTCTCTCGGCGCTAGAGAAATCCGGCAGTGCCACGGCAGAGACCGGTTGGCTCGGCCAGCATCTGGTTCTGGAAGATGATGCCGGGCGCATACTCGGCGTGATGCCGTGCTACCTGAAATCACACAGCCAGGGTGAATACGTCTTCGACCATGCCTGGGCAGACGCCTGGCATCGCGCCGGCGGGCGCTACTATCCGAAGCTCCAGTGCTCGATCCCGTTCACGCCAGCGACCAGCCCGCGCATGCTGCTGGCACCTGGTGTTGGCGATGGCGCCCGCATGGCTTTCGCAGCAGGCCTGAAACAACTGACTGAAACCAACGGCCTTTCATCAGCCCATGTCACGTTCACGGCCAACGCCGACCTCGAGACCTTGTTGGCCAGCGGTTTCATGCACCGGGTCGATCAGCAGTTTCACTTCGAAAACCAGGGCTACGGCTGCTACGACGATTTTCTCGAAACGCTCGCCTCACGCAAACGCAAGAACCTGAAAAAGGAACGCGCCACCGCACTCGAAAACGGCGTCACCATCGAGTGGCTCACCGGATCGGACATCACCGAAGCCGTGCTCGACACCTTCTTCGTGTTCTACACCGATACCGGCGACCGCAAATGGGGACGTCCTTACCTGACCCGCGACTTCTATTCTCTCGTCGTGGAGGGGATGCGCGACGACATCCTGCTCGTCATGGCCAAGCGGAACGGCAGGTATGTCGCCGGGGCGATCAACTTCATCGGCGAGACGGCGCTCTACGGTCGGCACTGGGGCTGCATAGAACAGCATCCGATGCTGCATTTCGAGGTCTGCTATCATCAGGCCATCGACTTTGCGATCGCGCGCGGCCTGACCATGGTGGAGGCAGGCGCGCAGGGCGAGCACAAGCTGGCGCGCGGCTATCTGCCGGTCACCACCCATTCGGCGCATTTCATTCCCCATGACGGGTTTCGCAGGGCAATTGCCGACTATTTGGCCCATGAGCGCGAGGAAGTGTCGCGGTTCGGCGAAATCCTGAAAGAAGCCGGCCCGTTTCGCAAAACCAGTTGAGACTGCGCCCGCTTGGTGGCAAGCGCGGACGGACAAATCAGAGGAACGATACGATGGCCTATGACACCGACAACATCTTCGCAAAGATCCTGCGCGGCGACATCCCTTGCCACAAGGTGCACGAGGACGAGGACACGATCGTCATCATGGATGTGATGCCGCAGGCTGATGGCCACGCTCTGGTGATCCCGAAGGCACCGTCGCGCAATCTTCTCGATGCAACGCCGATGGCGCTTGGCGCGGTGATCGCGGTTGCCCAGCGCGTGGCGCGCGCGTCGATGCAAGCCTTTGCCGCCGACGGCATTTCGATCCACCAGTTCAACGAGGCAGCCGGCGGGCAATCCGTGTTCCACCTGCACATGCATGTGATCCCGCGCCACGACGGCGTCGCGTTGCGACCGCACACCGGTCAGATGGAAGACCAGGCGGTTCTGGCGCAAAACGCCGAGAAATTGCGCGCCGCCCTCGCAAACATTTGACGGGTCAAAAGCCTGCCGCCATTCCGGCTGCAAGCATGCAGACTGCCGCCAGTACCCCGGCAAAGACCTGCCGGGCGACGAAGAGATAAACCGCAAAGCCGACCGCTATGGCGGCAATGCGCAGCCAAACCGTGGTCTCCGCCGCAAGCGAACCGCCCGGCGCAATCACCAATTGGGCAATCACGGCGGCAACCAGGGCGGTTGCAATGGCGCGGACAAGCACAAGAATCTCGGCGTTCTCGTCGATCCGGTTTCCCAGAAGTACGCCGAACACCCGCCAGATGTCGGTTGCAATCCAGCCTGCAATCAGGATGAAAGCGAACTGCCACCAGAGGCTGTCGATCGACTGGTAGGTCAGCATGGTGCGCTCATGGCCGCGCCTTGCGGGCCGCAACCAGCTTGGCGCCGCCATAGGCCAAGCCGCCGCCGACAACACCGGCGAGCAGGATGCTCATGCCGGGGGCGACAACGGCAAAGAGCGGGCCGAGCGCAAGTCCGAAGATCATCGCCGCCTGACCGGACCGTTCCCGCGCCGATCCCCAAAGCGAGCAGAGAAAGTAGACCGGTGTCAGAAACAGCAGCACGGCAACCAGCTTTGTCGGCAGGACCGGCGCGAGCGTGTAGACAAGCGCCACGAGCACCACATTGGACGCTGTCAGCGTGCAGGCAAAACCGCCGAAAAAAGCGGTCCGGTACTGGCGCGGCACATCGCGGAAACGCGCCATGGCCACGACAAAAGCGGTAATCGCCACGAAGTGTGACAGGAACAACAGCACCCAGGTCCGGCTTTTCGCTGTGCGCATTTCCGGCACCATTGCGACAACCATCGGAAGCAGGCGCGCCGAAGACAGCGCCACGGCTGAAAAAGCCGTCAGCAACGACGCGCCCGCATTGATCGCCGCCACCAGGACGAACTTTGCCGGCAGGGCCCAGACGAAGCCGGTCATCAGCATGACATGGGCCAGCGGAAGCCCGCTTTCGCGCGCATAGGAGGCAAACCCGACAAAGGCCGCCATGAGCATGGCAGCCGGAAGCGAGATGACCTGACGCATCCCGGCAACGACCCAATACCGGGTGCCCTTCCCCGCTCCATTGTCCGAAGGCTGGTTCATGACAAGCGCGGTAGCATGGCCCGTGCAGCGACAAAACGAAAAAGGCGGCCAACCGGCCGCCTTCTCAAGCTTGTCATGCCAATCCCGGCTTATTTGCGCGGGACGCGTGGTACCGCGGAACGGCCCGGTTTCCTGGTACCCGGCATCTCCTCGCTGACGATATCGCCGGTTGTTTCCGGCTCGTCGCCTGCAGGCTCGTCATCCGCCGGCTTGTCATCGGTTGCCATGTCGTCGGTCGATCCGGCCTTGGCCTTGGCCTTCGGCTTGCGTTTGACTGGCACTTCCTTCTTGGGCTTGACTGGCAACTCGTCGGCCAACGCTTCCAGATGCAGCTTGCGCTCACCAAGATCGTCGGCAACCACGGTGACTTTCACCGTGCCGCCAGTGCGCAGCTTGCCGAACAGAACCTCGTCGGCGAGCGGCTTCTTGATGTGCTCCTGGATCACGCGGCTCAGCGGACGCGCGCCCATGCGATCATCATAGCCCTTCTCCGCCAGCCACTCGATGGCTTCCGGCGACAGGTCGAAGGTCACGCCGCGTTCGGCAAGCTGGGCTTCAAGCTGCATGACGAACTTCTGCACGACCTTGTGGATGACCGGAACCGGCAGCGGACCAAACGGAATGATTGCGTCGAGACGGTTGCGGAATTCCGGCGTGAACAGCCGGTTGATCGCCTCCATGTCGTCACCTTCGCGCCGCGACGAACCAAAGCCGATCGCATTTTTCTGCATGTCGGCAGCGCCAGCGTTGGTAGTCATGATCAGGATGACATTGCGGAAATCGATCTGCTTGCCGGTATGGTCCGTCAGCTTGCCGTGGTCCATGACCTGCAGAAGGATGTTGAACAGGTCCGGATGGGCCTTTTCGATTTCATCCAGCAGCAGGACGCAATGCGGATGCTGGTCGACGCCGTCGGTCAGCAAACCGCCCTGATCAAAGCCGACATAGCCGGGAGGTGCACCGATCAGGCGCGAAACCGTGTGCCGCTCCATGTATTCAGACATGTCGAAGCGCAACAGTTCGACGCCGAGCGAGGCGGCCAACTGCTTGGCGACTTCGGTCTTGCCGACCCCGGTCGGACCCGAGAAGAGGTAGGAACCGATCGGCTTTTCCGGCTCTCGAAGGCCGGCACGCGCCAGCTTGATCGACGAGGCCAGCGACTCGATCGCCAGATCCTGGCCATAGACAATGCGCTTGAGCTCCTTCTCGAGGTTGGCAAGCACTTCCGCGTCATCCTTGGAGACGGTCTTCGGCGGGATGCGCGCCATCGTGGCAATGGTGGCCTCGATATCCTCGATGGTGATCGTCTTCTTGCGCTTGTCGGCAGACACAAGCATCTGGCGTGCGCCTGTTTCATCGACGACGTCGATCGCCTTGTCCGGCAGTTTGCGGTCGTTGATGTATCGCGCCGACAGTTCGACAGCCGCCTTGATGGCCTCGTCGGTATAGGTGACCTTGTGGAAGTCCTCGAAATACGGCTTCAGGCCCTTCATGATCTCGATGGCATCGTCGACCGTCGGTTCATTGACATCGATCTTCTGGAACCGGCGCACGAGCGCTCGATCCTTTTCGAAGAACTGGCGGAACTCCTTGTAGGTCGTCGATCCGATGCAGCGGATCGTGCCGCTCGACAGCGCCGGCTTCAGGAGGTTGGAGGCGTCCATCGCCCCGCCCGACGTCGCGCCTGCACCGATCACCGTATGGATCTCGTCGATGAACAGGATTGCATCGGGATGGATCTCAAGCTCTTTGACGACTTGCTTCAAGCGTTCCTCGAAGTCGCCGCGGTAGCGCGTTCCGGCAATCAGCGAGCCCATGTCGAGCGAAAAGATCGTCGACTTGGCAAGGACTTCCGGCACATCGCCATCGACGATGCGCTTGGCAAGACCTTCGGCGATCGCCGTCTTGCCGACACCGGGATCACCGACATAGAGCGGGTTGTTCTTCGAGCGGCGGCAAAGAACCTGGATGGTGCGGTTGATTTCCTCGGCCCGCCCGATCAGTGGATCGATCTTGCCGCTGCGCGCCTTTGCATTGAGATCGACGCAATAGGTCGACAGGGCGCTTTCGGGCTTCTTGCCCTGTTCTTCCTGTTCGGTGCGACCGGTCGTGCCCTCGCCTTCCGGGCTTTCGGCACCGGTGGGCGTGCGCGAAACCGAGGCGCCGGGACGCTTGGCAATGCCATGAGCGATGTAATTGACGGCATCATAGCGCGTCATGTTCTGCTCTTGCAGGAAGTAAGCGGCATGGCTTTCGCGTTCGGCAAAGATCGCCACCAGCACATTGGCGCCGGTCACTTCCTCGCGGCCGGATGACTGGACATGGATGACGGCGCGCTGGATGACGCGCTGGAAGCCCGCCGTCGGCTTCGCATCTTCATCGTAACCGGTGACCAGATTGGTCAGATCGTCATCGACATAATCGACAAGGGTCTTGCGCAGGCTGGTGACATCGACATTGCACGCATCCAGAACGGCGCGCGCATCCTTGTCGTCGAGCAGCGCCAGCAGCAGATGCTCCAGTGTTGCATATTCGTGGTCGCGCTCGTTGGCAAAGGTCAGAGCCTGATGCAGGGCGCGTTCGAGTGTGGGCGTGAAGGCTGGCATTATTGTTTCTCCATCACGCATTGAAGCGGGTGTTGGTTTTGGCGGGCGAAATCCATGACCTGCGTAACCTTGGTTTCGGCGATCTCGTAGGTGTAGACCCCGCACTCACCGACACCATGGTTATGCACGTGCAGCATGATCCTTGTTGCCTCGTCCCGGCTCTTTGAAAAGAACCGCTCGATCACGTGCACAACGAACTCCATCGGCGTGTAGTCGTCATTGAGAATGAGAACCCGGTAGAGGTTCGGCCGTTTGGTCTTGGGCTTGGTGCGTGTGATGACACCGGTTCCGCGACCGGGACCCTCCGGGCCTCGGTCGTCGTCTGCATCTGCCCTGGGAGGCGAGATGAACGGCGTGGCAAACATGACATGAGATTGAATCATCGGCGGGTACTTGTCCATCGTCTCCATGGTGGGGCGAAAACGATATTTAGGTGTGTCCGTGCCGAATGTAAGGCCCCGTCGCGTGGCAGCGTCAACCAATGTGACGCGCGGCCGCCACCGGCAGGCCGCAAAAGCAAAAAGCCCGCCTGTCGCGAACGACAGGCGGGCCTTGGAACCGGACGCAAACGCCTAAGCGCTGCGTCAAATTGTGGCGCAGATTACTTTGCAGCCGGCATCATGCCTTCGAAAGGCTTGTAGGCTTCCTTGGCGAGGTCGGTGTAGAGTTCGCCCATCTTGGTTGCCTGGGCAACCATCGTTTCGTAGGCAGACTTCATGTAGTTGGTCTGGACTTCCATTGCAGCTTCAAGCGACTTCGAGGCAGCCAGCTTTTCGAAAGCAGCGGCGCCAGCTTCGTAGGAAGCCTTCGAGTAGTCGGTTGCTTCGGTAGCAATGGCCTGCATGCCCTTGGTCATCGACGCATAGGCCTTGAGGGAGTTGTCCATCATTTCCTTGGACGACTTGTTCATGTCTTCAAACGATTTCATCATGTGAGCACCTTGTGGGTTGGTTGAGGGTCTTACCGGGCCCCTCAGCAAGAGAAGTCCTGACCCCACACTTAGTGTGCACTGCACCATTTTGCAAGCGCTAATATTGCAACGCACAAAATGTGCACCGTTCTGGCACCGTCGATCAACCCATCAGTTACCATAAACCGATTGGTAACGGCCCTGCCCTACCGTGAGGCCTTCATCCGGCTTTGGTCGGTCTTGTCCGCGTCCCAGGTACGAGAGTGTGTGTCCAGTGTTCATGTCCTTTGATTTCCGAGCGTCGATCGGGGCGCGATTCCCTTTTCGCTTCATCGCAACTCTCGTCATGGCGCTCGTCCTGACCGGAACCGCGACCATCCAGCCAGCATTTGCCAATGAAAAATATGCCGGCATCGTCATCGATGCCAACACCGGCAAGACGCTTTACGACCATCAGGCCGACAACACCCGTTTCCCGGCATCACTCACAAAGATGATGACGCTCTACATGCTGTTTGAGGCCATGAAGGCGGGCAAGGTCGAGAAATCGACGCGCATCCGGTTTTCTGCCCACGCCTCCGGAATGGTCCCGTCCAAGCTTGGGATCAAGCCGGGCGGCTCGATCACCGCCGAACAGGCAATCCTGGCCCTTGTCACCAAATCCGCCAACGACGTCGCTGCCGCCGTCGCCGAGCATCTCGGCGGTACGGAAGGCCGATTTGCCGAGATGATGACTGCCAAGGCCCGCCAGCTCGGAATGAACGGCACACGGTTTCGCAATGCATCCGGTTTGCCGGACAGCCGTCAGGTGACAACGGCCCGTGACATGGCGCGCCTCGGCATTGCCCTGCAGGAGCATTTCCCGCGCGAGTTCGCCTACTTCAAGACCCGCAGTTTCAAGTTCGGCAAGACCAGCATGTCCAACCACAACCGGCTTCTCGGACAGGTGCGCGGTGTCGATGGCATCAAGACCGGATATACCAAGGCTTCAGGCTTCAACCTCGTCACCTCGGTCAATGTCGATGGCAAAAGCATTGTCGCCGTCGTTCTCGGTGGCCGTTCGGGTGCCTCGCGCAATGCCCAGATGCAGGATCTGATTGCAAGATACCTGCCCAAGGCATCGCGCCGTGGTGGTGGCGACCTGATCGCAAAAACCGCACCGACCGACTTTGCCGACCAGCCGCAGGTTGCCGGCATTGCAGCCATTCCGCTGGAGCGCCTGCCGGTTCCCGCTTTTGCTTCCGAACCGGTCACGGGAACGGCACCGGTCGTCGCCTATGCGCCGGAACCAAGCCCGCAGGCGGCCATCGACGAGATAACAACCGCAAGCACCAATGCGCGCGATGGTTGGGTGATCCAGATCGGAGCGCTTGAAAGCCAGCAGCAGGCGCTTGACTACCTGCAGACCGCACAATCCAGAGCCACCAAACTGCTCGGCAGCCGCGATCCGTTCGTTGAAGTCTTCGTCAAGGGCGGCACGCAGTACCACCGCGCCCGCTTTGCCGGATTTGCCTCGAAGTCTGAAGCCTGGAACGCCTGTGCGGCGCTCAAGAAGCTGAAATACGGCTGTCTCGCCACCGAGATCCAATGATCGACGCGGGCGCATTGTCGCCCGCGCCTGGAAGTTCTTCGCCCCAACCCGTATCTCGTATCAGGGCCGTTCCCCATGGATCCGCAAGAGAAAATCCTTCGCTTCGTTAATCCGCTGAGCCAGAAAGTCGCTTCCGCCGAGGTCCGGATGGACCCGCTGCATCAACTTGCGATGCGCCTTGCGGATTTCAACAATGGTCGCTCCCGCTTCAAGACCAAGGATCTGGTGGGCCTCCTGCTCGGTCATGGCGCCCGAATGGCGCGGGCCAGCCTGCCCCGTGCCGAGATCCGGTTGCGCGTCGTCTCGCCAGCCGGGCAACCGGCGGTCAAGATACGCCTCAAGTAGGTCGACGCTTTCACGATCGTCGGCAATTTCGCGCAGCAGGTCGAAAAGTTCGTCTTCTGCCAGGACCGACAACTGACGGCCCTCGAAGTTGCCTGCCAGCACCGTCCCGTCCATGTCGCCGGTATCGTGATCGAGCATCATGTCCAGCATGGCACTGCGCACTGTGGACTGGCGCCCCGGCTGACGGCTGACGCAGCCGGCATTGCGCGCGCGGATGAAGAGGGTCACGGCAAAGCCGAGCACCGGCAGTCCGAGCGCCGGCCGACCTGTCAAGGTCGCCACGATCCCGAGCAGCGTCACCAGAACCGGCACGACATAGCGCAATTGCCGCGCCAGAGCCGCCGCCGGCGTTGTGGCGAGATACCAGAATCCCAGACCGAGAAAGCCGATGACCGCCACGATGGTCAGGAATGCACTCATGTCGGCTTGCCTTTTCCGCCCTTCATCTGCCCGATCAGCAAAACATCTGCCGATGACTTCCTGGCTTCAAGGGCCTTCAGGCCTCCGGTCGCATAAAGTGCGATCGACGCCAGAAGGTCGGACAGCACTTGCGGCGAGTTGACGTCGAACCGGAACCAGCCGCCACGAGTCAGACGGGCAATCTCGCGAAACACCGGCTCTGCGCCTGGAAGATTTCCTTCCTGGAACACGAACACCGGAACGCCACGCACGCCCAATTTGCCAGCAATCGCACCCAGTGCATCGGCGTCCTCTTCCATCGCATCACCGATGTAGATCACGGCGTTCAGCCTGCCAGCCTCGTTTTCCTTCAGGGCATGACGCAACACCCGGCCGATCTGTGTCTGGCCGGCGCGGCAACTGACCTTGCTCATCATGACGGCAAGCTCGCCGCCATCGGTCACCCAACGCGACGCGCGACATTCGCCGTGACCACGGAAATACAGGAGTTGCATGCGCAAAGCGCCCGAGCGCGACGCGCTTTCAAACATCTTGCACTGGATCGAACTTGCCAGATCCCATGTCGGCTGACGGCTCATCGTCGCATCGAGCGCCAGCAAGACGCGACCGGTGGCACCGGACGGCTTGATCGATCGGACGGCAGAGAGAAACGCGTCGATCTCGCCGCGTTTGGCGTTTTCGGCAACATCCTGGCCGGTCTTGGTTGTGCGAACCGGCGCTTTGTTTGTGTCAGACAATTTGCTCATGCCAAAGAAATGGCATCAGCCTCGCGCGATGCAAGACCTTGCGGCGCAAGAGGCCCTTGCGACCACGGGCAGGAGCAGGGTCAGCCGACGAAAATGTCAGGCAATTGCAACGGCGCCAGTTGGCTACCCAGCCATTGCCGCCGGGTTTCCACCCGGTTGCGCCCGCGCTCGTCGATCGGCAGGCGCAAGGCTTCGATCAGCCGGCGCATCTCGTTGCGGGCAGCCAGATGGGAGAGCGACAGCCGGGCGACTTCGTCCTGCGCGTCAAAATCATCGAGTGCGGTCAGTCCGCGCTGGAACCATTCGCGGAAGATCACCCGCTCGCCGATCCCGTGCGCAAGGCGAAAACCCAGTTCCATCGACAGTTCGCACAGGCATGCGTGAACCCGCTTTTCATTGCGCGATGAGACCTGCGCCATGCGGTTGCGCACCACGACCCAATCGATGATGCCGCCCGACTTCTGGCGGCGTCTGCGCCGGGCATCGCGAACAGCACCGGCATATTGCGCCAGTTCGTTGATCTCGAAAGTCTCCGGATCGATGTTGGCGAGAACATCAAAATCGATGAAGCTGTCATTGATCGGCGTGATCAACGTATCGGCCTTGCGATGGGCAAACACCGAAAGAGCGGTATGCGCGCCCGGCGTGTCGATCACGACAAAATCGTGCGCCGCCATCACAGCGCCCATGCCCTCGTCGAAATCCTGCATCTGCGGCGAGGCAAACGGCGTCGGCCCGCCGATATCATCGTCGGAAACCAGAAAGTGGTTCGGGGTCGGCAGTTCGACGCCGGACCGCTCCATCCAGCGGCGGCGATATCGGGCATAGCGCGTCAGGGTCTGTTGGCGGCCATCCAGATCAACGGTTGCAACACAAAAGCCGAGTTTGACGAGCGAAACGGCGACATGCATGGCAGTCGTCGATTTGCCAGACCCGCCCTTCTCGTTTCCGCAAACGATCACGTGGCAAGACTGGAGCCTGCGCTCATGCCGTCCAACCGCGCCAAGCTCCTCGAAATGCATGCCCCGCGCACCCCACATGACTGATCCCGGGTCACTTACCCAGATCAGCTTACGGCGGTATAATGACAGGACAAAGTGGATTTCCCACTAACGAAATCGTTCGCCGACCTACAAAAGTCCGAGGGCGACAAGATCTGCACGCATGGCGTGCGGCATTTCACTGTCGTCGTCTTCATTCGAGACAAGATCAGCTGGTGCATCGCCCGGCTTGAGGTAACGCCACCCTTGGAATGGCCGGCGCGGTTGCGGGCGCGTCAGGATCAATTCGGGCGCCAGAACCAGTTGGCAACGCCCGATCCCTTCGTCATCGGTGAAAGGACGGATATCGATGATGACCTGCCGGCTCTGGATTTGGCCCTTGGTGACCCAATAGAGCGAGCCGCCGTCCAGAACCTCGTCGGCCAAGCGCGGCACCATGCGGGTGGTGTGGCAAAGTTCGAGCGCCTGCCCGCTGGCCCGACGCACGGCCAACCGCCCGTCAATCCAGCGCTGATGATCCTCGACGCTTTCCGCGCCGACACAAAGTTTCAGGAGATGCATGGTCATGCGCCCATTGTGGCGTTCGGCGCGGTCACTTCAAGGCCGGAGCCAACCCATCCACAGCGCAGGCGCGTCAGCAGGCCGAAACGTTGACGGCGAGGCCGCCGAGGCTGGTTTCCTTGTATTTCTCGTTCATGTCGAGCCCGGTCTGGCGCATGGTCTCGACACAGGCGTCCAGCGACACGATGTGCTCGCCGTCACCCGCCAGCGCCAATGACGCAGCCGTCACCGCCTTGACCGCCGCAAGTCCGTTGCGCTCGATGCACGGTACCTGGACCAGTCCCGCGACCGGATCGCAGGTCATGCCCAGATGATGCTCGAGCGCGATCTCCGCCGCGTTTTCGATTTGCCTCGGCGTACCGCCCATCACGGCAGCAAGACCGGCAGCAGCCATTGCGGCGGCGCTGCCGACCTCCCCCTGGCAGCCGACTTCGGCGCCCGATATCGAGGCATTGTGCTTGATCAGCCCGCCGACGGCAGCAGCTGTCAGAAGGAACAGACGCACATTCTCGCGCATCGACCCGGCATCATGAAACCGCGTCACGTATTTGAGGACTGCCGGCAAAGTCCCGGCGGCACCATTGGTCGGCGCGGTGACCACCCTGCCCCCGGCGGCATTTTCCTCGTTGACTGCCATCGCCCAGACCGTGAGCCAGCGATTGGCCCCAAGCGGGTCGCACCGGTTGGATTGGGCCTCCTCTTCCAGTTGCCGCGCCATGGCGGCGGCGCGGCGGCGAACCTTGAGCCCGCCGGGCAGCACGCCCTCGCTTTTCAGCCCGCGTTCGATGCTGGAATCCATCGCCGCCCAGACTGCATCGAGCCGCCCATCAAGATCGCCTGACGGATCGCGCGCGCGTTCATTGGCGCGTTTCATGTCGGCAATCGTCAGTCCGGATTGGTCCGCCATCGCGATCATCTCGTCCCCGCTCGAGAACGGAAACGGCACCGGATCAACGTCAACCTTGCTGCCGCTGACGACGCGCAGGTTGAGCTCTTCTTCCGTGACGACGAAACCGCCACCGATCGAAAAATACGCACGGCGCAACAGCAGGCGGTCGTCGGCATCGAATGCCTGGAACGTCATGCCATTGGCGTGACCGGCCAGCGGGTTCTTCCGGTCAAAGATCAGGTCGGCCGCCGGGTCGAAGGCAAAGGGCGCATGGCCCGGCGGTGCGATCATCCGCGTACGGGTCACCTCGTCGATGATCGGCTGCATGAGGTCCGGGTCGATCGTGTCCGGCTTGTGCCCGGCAAGCCCGAGGATAACGGCGCGATCTGTTGCATGGCCAATGCCGGTGTAAGCGAGCGACCCATGCAGGGTGCACGAAAGCCGGGCGATGTGGGCATCACCTGACCCCGGCCAATCCCGACGGGCGATTTCGTCCACGAACCGCGCTGCGGCGAGCATCGGCCCGATTGTGTGGGACGAGGATGGACCGATACCGATCTTGAACAGATCGAAGGTGGAAAGGAACATGGCAGCTTCCGGTGTCCGATGCGCCATCATGGCCTGAACTTTGGCACAAGCGCTGCGCAATTCGACATGCAATGGCCTTGCAACGACGTCAGCACGCCAAATCAAAAAAGGGTTGCCGGCGGCAACCCTTTTCGAAACGTCGGGATAGTCCCTTTCGGGCTTTGTGTCAGGAGGCGGCGGCGATGGTCGCTGCGGCATCCATACCCATCAGGTAAACAGTCATCGCTGCAAGCGCGAACCCGGCAACGGCCCAGAAGGTAAGGTTCCAGGTCGGCTTCGTAGTTTGACGATCCAATTTTTGCTCCACTCATGCCCGCCAAGGGGCCATGTATCACTGCGGCGCGGCTGTTACGCCTCTGCAATGCATTTCGCAAGCGCGAAATAAGGCGCAAATGTGGCAGATGGGTTCAGCCAAGTGCACAGTATCTTTCAATTTCAATGCTTTAACCATGATTCATAATGTTAACAACCGTTAAGACATGCGGCAGGATTGGCCACGCTGCAGTGCAGGCAAGCCCGGCCTCAGAGGCGGCCGGTCAACCGGTAGGCGACCAGACCGATCATCTCGCGCATGGCAATGGCCGTCAGCGAGAACCCTGTGACCGGAAATTCGCTGAAGATTCGCAGCGGCGGCTCGGAACGGGCGCGATAATCGACGGGCCAGGCCACGGTCTCAAACCCCGCCTTGTCGAAAACCGCCTTGGCCCGCGGCATGTGAAACGCCGACGTGACCAGCAGCACCGTTCCCGGATTGGCAGCGAGATACGGATCGAGAATCGGTCGAAGATACCCCGGATGCTCTGCAGTCGAGCGAGACTGCGTCTCGATCAACAGCCGGTCCGGAGCAAGGCCAAGCGCGGCATAGATGCGCGGCGCGCGCGCACCATCGCCATCTGACGCCTCACCGGAGGCAAGAGCGCCATTGCCGCCGGTCACGACGACAACGGCATCCGGATGGCGGCGCGCAAGGATGAACCCTTCGATGACGCGGTCACCACCCGGCCCGAGTTCGAAGCCGGACGGCCCCTCGGATGCACCTAGTTCGACACCACCGCCAAGCACGATGATCGCGGTGACCGGCGCGTCAGGAAGTGGTGGCGCAACCGGATAGGACTGCTCCAGCCGTGCGATCACATGCTCACCCAGCGTGGTGAACGCCGTGAGCCAGACAACAAGGGCGCAAAGGGCAATCACAACAGTCGCCGAGCGTTGCCTGCCTGCCCACGAAAACAGCGCGCCGAGCACGCACAGCACCAGAATGACCGTCAGCGGCTGGATAGCCAGCCAGAAGACTTTCGAGGCAACGAAGAAGAGATTATCCATGACATCAGCTCGTTTCGACCGCATGAGCAGCGGCCTTGCACCGTGTTGCCTATCGTGCGACCGCCATGATCGACAAGCAAAAGGAAACGCCGATAATGGCATCGGGAACGATCACACGGGCCACCCCGGTCGACATGGCCCTGCTGGTGCTGGTCGCCATGACATGGGCCTCGGCCTTTGTGGCGATCAAGATCGCGGTTCCTGAAGTCGGTCCGCTCTGGCTGGCGGCGATTCGCGTTTCCGTCGGCGCTCTTGTGCTGCTGCCGATCGCGCTCTGGAGCGGTTTCGTCGTGCCGAAACACGCCGGCGTCTGGGCTTTGGTCATCGCCATGGCGCTGTTGAACGTGGTGATCCCGTTCTTCCTGATTTCCTGGGCCGAACTGACGATCGATGCCGGGGCGACCTCGCTTCTGATGGGAACCGGTCCGATCTTCGGGCTTATCATCGGCCATTTTTTCACCCACGATGACAAGATCAATCCGATGAAGGCGCTGGCGGTGGCGTTCGGTTTCAGCGGTGTTCTGCTGATCGTTGGCGGCGATGCCCTCGCCGATCTCGGTGGTGCCAACCTTCTGGCGCAACTCGCCGCGCTCACCGGTTCGATCTGCTACGTGATTGCCGGGGCCATTCTCCGGCGCATCGACATTCCGCCGCTGCAGTTGGCTGCATTGGCGCTGACGACCGGCGCTTTGATTCTTCTGCCGGTCGCGACATTGGTTGACGGCATTCCCACGGCGCGCCCGTCCTTTGAGGCAATCGCGGCGCTCGTCTTTCTAGGCGTGTTCCCGACCGGTCTTGCCTATGTCCTGCGGTTCCACCTGATCCGGAAAATCGGCTACGTGACCTTCTCCCTCTCGATCTACATGATCCCGGTCTTCGGCCTGCTGCTCGGCTTTCTCATCCTCGGCGAAGCGCTGCGGCCTATCCTTTTGGCAGCGCTGGCGCTGATCATCACCGGCCTCTGGTTTGCCAAGAAGGGCAGCGGCGCGGCCCCGTCCGCAAAACCGGCCGCACCGGTCGAGGTTGCCCCATGACCGTGACACAAGAACCGGCTTTTCGCCCGCGGCTTGGCCTGATCGACATGGCACGCGGCATCGCGCTGGTTGCGATGGCCACCTATCACTTTTCCTGGGATCTGGAGTTCTTCGGCTATCTCGATCCCGGAACTGCGTCGTCCGGCATCCTGAAAATCTATGCGCGCGCCATCGCGTCATCGTTTCTGGTGCTGGTCGGGATCAGTCTGGTCCTTGCCCATGACAATGGCATTCGCTGGGCGTCGTTTGCCCGCCGCTGGGGGCTGGTCGCGGCGGCAGCCGCCGTAATCACCGCGGCGACTTATGCGTTCACGCCGCAAAGCTTCGTGTTCTTCGGCATCCTGCATCAAATTGCGGTTGCCAGCCTGCTCGGGCTGGCCTTCCTGCGCCTGCCGGCGCTCGCGCTTGTTGCGCTTGGCGCCGGTGTGTTCTTTGCCGCGCCACAACTGCGCGGCGTTGTGCCGGACGGCATGGCGTTCTGGTGGACCGGCCTTGCGCCAACCATTCCGCTCTCGAACGATTTCGTGCCGGTCTTTCCATGGTTCAGTGCCGTTCTGGCTGGCATGGCGATCGGCAAAGTGATCGCGGCCGCGCCGCAGCGTGTGCCGGAACCGGCCAAAAACCGCGCCGTCTCAGGCCTCCAATGGCTCGGCCGCCGCAGCCTTGCGGTCTACCTCATCCATCAACCGGTCCTGATCGGTCTTGTCGCCGCTTTCGCGTGGATCGCGCCGCCCGGCCCAAATCCCGAGGCCTTCGGCAACGCCTGCCGCCAGTCCTGCCGGCAATCGTCCGACGGCGGTGGCGATTGTGCCGTCTACTGTGCCTGTGCTGAAGTCGAACTGACCATCGCCGGCAAGATGCAGTCGGTGATGACAGTTCCGGAGTTTGCGACTTCCGACCTTGAGACCGGCGCGATTATGGCCCTATGTGCCCGGGAAGCCGGCTTCGGCGCTATCGAACAAGAGGAAGGCGTGCAGCCATGACAGGGGAAGAAAGTCATCCGAACCGGCACGCCGACCGGCCCAATGTGGTTCCCTGGCCGCCTTTGGTATTGATCACCCTGCTGCTTGCCGGGTTCGGCCTTCGCCGCATATTACCGCTCGGCTGGCCCGGCGGTTCGCTCGACGACCTTCTGGCCGGCATCGGCGTGATCATCATCATCGTGGCAATCTTGATCGATGTTTCGGCGATGATGACCATGCATCGCGCCAAAACCACGATTTTGCCGAACCAGCGCAGCGACCATCTGGTGACCTCAGGGCCGTTCCGCTTCAGCCGCAACCCGATCTATGTCGCCAATGTCCTGCTGCTCTTCGGCATCGGGCTGTTTTCCGGCAATGCGTGGCTGTTGCTGCTGGCACCGCTCGACGGCCTCATCACGCAAAAGCTGGCCATCGAGCGCGAGGAAGCGCATCTGGAGTCGCGCTTCGGCAAGACCTACCGCGACTATCGCAAGAAGGTGAACCGCTGGGTTTAATCCAAGAAATCAGGACGTCACGCGCAGTTCGGCAAGGCGGTTGAGGCAGGCTTCCTCGGCCTGGTCGAGTTCGGCCAGCGTATCCTCGATGTCCTTGCGCTTCTGGCGCAATTCGACCCGCCGCTCTTCCACATGGGCGATGATCGTGCGCAACTGGCCCGCCTCGCCCGGTGGTGCCTTGTACATCTGGATAATGTCGCGGATTTCCGCGATCGAGAACCCGAGCCGTTTGCCGCGCATGATCTGCTTGAGCAAGTGCCGGTCGGCCGGGCGAAACAGTCGCGTGCGCCCGCGGCGCAGCGGTGTGATCAGCCCTTCATCTTCATAAAAGCGCAAGGTTCGCGTCGAGATGCCGAACTCGCGGGTCATCTCGGTGATGGTGTAGTACTCGCGCATGCTCCTACCGGCAATGCCGGCCTTCGATTATCAAACAAATTCAATGTGCGGATTCTTACGTAAAAGTCAAACAACCTGAAGGGCTTGTACCCTTCAGATGCCGAACCACCAAGCCGCAAGGCCGAGAAAGGCGAAAAAGCCGACGACATCTGTCACGGTCGTGACGAACACACTTGATGCAGTCGCCGGATCAATACCAAACCTGTCGAGAATCAGCGGCACCATGATGCCGGACAGCGCAGCCGACACCATGTTGACGACCATCGCCACCGCGATGACGACGCCAAGACCAAGAGAGCCGAACCAGAACACCGATACGATGCCGATCAACACGGCAAACAGCACACCGTTCACAAGACCGACCGTCACTTCGCGGCGGATGATGCGCCCGGCATTGTAGATGTCGAGATCCTTGGTCGCGAGCGCACGCACCGCAACCGTCATCGTCTGCGTCCCGGCATTGCCACCCATGGATGCGACAATCGGCATCAGCACCGCCAGCGCCACCATCTGCTCGATGGTCGCATCGAACATGCCGATCACCAGCGACGCCAGCACGGCCGTGCCCAGATTGACCAGCAACCACAGGAACCGCGACCGCGCCGTTTCGATGACGGTGTCCGACAGTTCTTCATCGCCGACCCCGCCGAGGCGCATGATGTCCTCTTGCGCCTCCTGCTGGATGACATCGACCACGTCATCGATCGTCAGCACGCCGACGAGGCGCTCATTGGCGTCCACCACCGCGGCCGAGAGAAGATCGTACTGCTCGAAGATTTGCGCTGCTTCTTCCTGGTCCATGGTGGCGGGAATTGCATGGCGCGTTTCACGCATGATCTCCTCGACCTGCGTCTGGCGCTTGGTCCGAAGGATCTGGTCAAGATCGACGGCGCCGACGAGGCGGAACGTCGGATCGATGACGAACACCTGGCTGAAACTGTCCGGCAGATCTTCCGTCTCGCGCAGATAGTCGATCACCTGCCCGACATTCCAGTAAGGCGGCACCGCGACAAAGTCGGCCTGCATCCGCCGGCCGGCGCTTTCTTCCGGATAGTCGAGCGAACGGCGCAGGCGGATGCGTTCGGTGAACGGAATGCGCGCGAGAATGTCGCGCTGGTCCGTCTCATCCATGTCCTCGAGGATATAGACCGCATCATCGGTATCGAGTTGGCGAAACGCGAGCGCGATCTGTTCATTGGGCAGCGCTTCGATGATTTCGAGCCGGATACCGTCATCGACCTCGGTCAGCGCCGAAAAATCGAACTGATCACCGAGCAGCGCGACAAGTTCCGTCCGATCGCCCTGATCAAGCGTCTCCAGCAGGTCGCCAAGCTCTGATTCGTGCAGGTTTTGCACCGAATGGAGGATCGCCTCGACATCGCCGGCTTCGATGGCTGCGGTGATGATATCGAGGAATTCCGAACGCAGTGACCCGTCATCGCCGTAGATATTGGCGTGGTAGCCATCATTGTGGCGCACCATGTCGTCGGGCTCGATAGTGCTCAAGGGCGCAGGTCCGATCGTGGGGAGGAAATCACTGGTCGAAGGTTAGTGGATCGAAGCGGAAACACCAAACCATTCAAGACCTTCACGACAGGAATGTGGCACGGTCACAACGCTGATCGACGTCTACCCAGGGTTTCCGGCACATTGTCGATGCCGCTGGTTCCGCCCGGTCCGCAACGCGAAACGCGACGCAGCGTCAACAGCGCGCCGGGCAAAAGGCCGTGCCGGGCGATTGCCTCGTAGCCATATTCCGAACAGGTCGGCAGATGGCGGCAATTGTTGCCGACAAAGCCGGAAAGCGTGAGTTGGTAGAGCCGGATCAGCGAGGTGCCGAGCACCCTGCCCGGCGTCTTGCGCCACGGGCCCTGCCAGTTTCGCGAGCGCGGCATCTTTGGGGTCGGCGTTTGCCGATGGTCAGCGCACATGGCGTTCAGGATGCCGCAGTTTCCGCATTGGCAGCCGCCAGTGCGTCGCGCACCGCATCGAAGACCAGAAGCGTCGAGGCGTGCCGTGCCTTGTAGTCGCGCACTGGTTCCAGATAGCGCAGATCTGCAAAGCGCCCCTCCGGCGCCGGGCCGTTTTCCTTCAGCATCGCCATCATCTGCGCCCGCACTTCGATGAGTTCATCCGCCGTGCAGCCGCGGATCGCACGCGCCATCACCGACGCGGTTGCCTGTCCGAGGGCGCAGGCCCGCACCTGATGAGCGTAGTCGGCAACCGTGCCATCGGCTGCAAGGCTGAGTTCAACGTCCACCGTCGATCCGCAGAGCTTCGAATGCGCCCTGGCTTTTCCGTGCGGTGCTGGAAGATGGCCGTTGGGCGCGATGTTGCCTGCCAATTCGAGCAACCGATTGTTGTAAACTTCGTCAATCATGCGCCAGTGGTCCCGCTGAACTCCTGCCTATATATAGGGCTGGCGACGATGCACCGACAAGGCTGTCGCCGGGGCCGAAAGGCCGCACGACAGTTGTGAGACAGACGACGGCAATCCGCCCGAAACCCGAAGGTATGCGCCGGACCACGCCGAAAACGGAGACAGACATGGACGCGATCGTGACGACATTTGCAGACCACACGGACGAGCGTCCGACCCGGAAAGAGGCCGAAGCGGCCGTTTTGACCTTGCTGAAATGGATCGGCGAAGACACCGGCCGCGAAGGCCTGATTGATACGCCTGCCCGCGTCGTCAAAGCCTACGAGGAAATGTTCTCGGGCTATGCGACCGATCCTGCTGACATTCTTGGCCGGACCTTCGAGGAAGTTGCCGGATACGACGACATGGTGCTGGTCAAGGACATCCAGTTCCACTCCCATTGCGAGCACCACATGGTGCCGATCATCGGCAAGGCACATGTCGCCTACCTGCCGCAGGAACGGGTGCTCGGCCTGTCGAAGATCGCCCGCGTCGTCGACATCTTCGCCCAGCGACTGCAGATCCAGGAAACGATGACCGCGCAGATCGCAGCATCGATCAACGATTCGCTGCAACCGCGCGGCGTCGCCGTCATGCTTGAAGCCGAACACATGTGCATGGCCATGCGCGGCATCCGCAAGCAGGGCTCGACGACGATCACCACGCGCTTTCTGGGTGAGTTTGATCAGCCGGAGCAGCAGCGCCGCTTCATGGAAATGGTTCGCGGGTTCTGACAAGTGGCGCGGCACTTGCCATTGAATTGGCAGTCGCCGCGCCGTAAGCCTCGGCGATGAGCGACACATCACCATCAACTGCCCCCTTCGAGCAACCAGTGCCTGACAAGGTGCAAACCGAGGAAGGCGCGGTGTTTCGTCCGCGATTTGGTCCGGACGGACTGATCGTTGCGGTGGTCGCCGACGCCGGCGACGGTACGCTGCTTATGGTCGCGCACATGAACGCCGATGCCCTCGCCGCAACGCTGTCGACTGGCGTAGCACACTATTGGTCGCGCTCGCGCGGCGCGCTGTGGCGCAAGGGCGAAAGCTCCGGACATGAGCAGACGGTCAGCGAAATCCGGACCGATTGCGACCAGGATGTCCTGCAGCTTCGGGTAACGACCGGCGCCACCGGGGCGAACTGTCACACCGGCCGCCGCAGCTGCTTTTACCGCATTGTCCGGCCGTCGGCGGACGGCACGACAGCCCTCGTCTTTGACGAAGCCGATTTGCCTCGCTTCGACCCGGGCGAGGTCTATCTCGGCAACTGATCGCCGTCAGGACGCGATATAGGTGCGCAGGTCCTCAGCCTCGTGCTCGATCTCGGCAATCCGCCGCTTGACCACATCGCCGATTGATACGATGCCATGCAGAATTCCGTCGCGCAGCACCGGCACGTGGCGGAAGCGGCCCTTGGTCATGATGTCCATCAACTCCGGCACCGTCGTATCGAGGCTGCAGGTGATCACCTCACGCGTCATCCACGCGGACGCAGGCGATGCGAAAGCGCTTTGGCCCTGCAGGCTTACAGCGCGCACAACATCGCGCTCGGACAGGATGCCGAGGACCCGGCGCGCGCTGTCGGCAACAACGACGGCGCCGACACGGCGCTTGGCGAGGACGTCGATCGCCTCCTTCAGAGTTACGCCTTCGCTGATCGTGAAAACCTCATTTCCCTTGGTCGTCAGAATGTGTGCAACGGTCATGGCCAGTCCTCCTCCACTCGCCTTTCGGGACTGGAGAGCATGCCGTGAACCTGAAGGTCCGGCAAGCACCAAGCACATCAGGCTGCGGACGTTGCAACTGCCGGCTGCCGGTCGAACAATCCGATCGCCAGAAAGCCGGTGACCAGACCGCCGATATGGGCCTCCCAGGCAATGCTTGCCCCTTGCGCCAGTCCGAAAAGGTCTGCCCCGGTTGCCCAGTTGAGCACCATCCAGATCACCAGGAACGGCAGGACGCCGCGCTGGCGCAGCGCCTTGAGCGGCGGCAGAAGCGGACCGCCAAATCCGCGCCCGTTGGCTGTGGGTACCGCCCGAAAGCCGAAGCGTGCCGCAGCACCGAGAAATCCGGAAACCGCGCCGGACGCGCCAAGCAGCGGCACCGGATCACCAAGATAGATGACTGCATGCAGGAGCACGGCTCCAAGGGCCGTGAACGCCCAGAAGCCGAAGCTGCGCAACGTGCCGATCCGCCGTGCGACCGGCGCTGCGAAGGCGGCCAGCCAGATCATGTTGAAACCGAGATGTGTCCAGTCGCCATGCAGGAATGTGTGGGTCAGCGGCGACACGAGCGTCGGCAAATCGAACTGGATGAACGCCGGGTCGTATCGCGCAGGAAAGAAAGCGAAATTCAGGATCGCCCAGCGATCGATCGACCCGTCGAAGATCACCACCCGCAGGACGTGCACGCCGACGCAGATCGCCATGAGCGCGGTGATTGACCCCGGAAGATTGAGGATCGGCTCACGACGGCGACGTTCCGTGACCGGATTGTCCGCTTCTTCCGAAGTCTTGTCAGGCTGCAGCAATTGTTCGTCTGGCGTCGTGTTCATTGCGTGGTCTCCACGCTGAAACATAAGCCCTGCAGCCAAAAGAAAAAGGCCATCCGGGTTTCCCTGGATGGCCCGGTGAGTCCCTGCCCACCCCGTAACCGGTCAAGTCATGTGCCGCGAAGCGAGTGGCTCCGTGTTGAGACCTTAATGACCGATTAACGCCTGTTTGACAACGCAAACACCATTTTAACGTTAACGGCGTCGGAGAACAGACCAAAGTTGTCGCAACAATTCGAAAGTGGCGCACCGCATGCACCGCATCCCGTGAAAACCCGGAGACGGCCACCAAAGGCGCCGATCCGGCACAGGATGATACGGGATCGGGAACTATGCGTCATTCGGGGACAAATCGACTGTTTGAATACTGGAACCTGCAGCGCAAGGGCAGACCCGCGCCAACCCGCGCCGACATTGCGCCCGCCGGAATTGCCAGTCTTCTGGCTTCGACATTTCTCCTGGATCTGGCTGAAGCCCGCCCGTCCTTCCGGCTTGCCGGAACACGGCTTTGCGCGGCTTTTGCGCGCGAACTGGCCGGCGAAGACTTTGCCAAAACGTTCGCCCGTGACGATCAGCCTCTGGCCGGGCGTGTCGCCTGCGCGGTCAACCGCGAACGGGTCACCGCTGTCCTCGATATCGAGGCAACAGCCGGACCAGGCCGCCCCGTAGAGATCGAAATCATCCTTTTGCCGCTCGAAGGCACTACACCGGGAATCATCGGCGCGGCGCACTTCATCCAGTCTCCTGACTGGTTGGGAATGCGCCCTCTCGAGGATGTCCGTCTGGCGGCTGTTCGCTTCATGGACCCGGGCCGCGAATTGTTCAGCCTGAACAATCGCCCCTCGGTGCCGATCCCGCATGTCCGCAATGTCGTCTCGCGCCTGCGCCCCAATCTGCGGGTTATCGAGGGCGCCTCGCGCCAAAGTGACACGCCGGCTGGCCGGCGCCCACCGCGTCTGGATGTCGTTGACGGTGGGCGCGCCGATTAACGCCGCTCAAACCACTGCGAGACAACGTCCATTACCGGTTGTTAACCGGAATACCGGTAGGTTGGCGGCATCACAAAGGCGCATTGGACGCACGTAATGCTCACCGCACACGCCGACGATTTTGCACTGACCGGCCTTGACCGGCGCCAGTTCCAGCGGGTGAAGGTGTCCTTGTACGCTCGCTTCATGTCTGAAGACCGCAACGAACACAACGCGGTGGCCATCGACATGTCGCCGGCGACCGCGACCTTTTCCTGCGATGACCATGTGACCGAGGGCGAGCGCATTGTTGCCTACATCGATCATATCGGCCGCGTCGAAGGCACGATCCTGCGGGTCTTTGATGGTGGATTTGCCGCCGAGCTCAATACCTCGCAGCGCAAGCGCGAAAAGCTTGCCGCCCAGCTGACCTGGCTTGCCAACAAGCATGAGCTCGATCTGCCGGAAGATCGCCGCCACGAGCGCCTTCTGCCGAAGAACCCGACCGTCACCCTCGGTCTCAACGATGGGCGTCAATACCGCTGCCGCATCCTTGACCTGTCGCTGTCCGGCGCTGCCTTGTCGATAGCCGTGCGCCCGGCGCTGGGAACGCAAGTCACCCTTGGTAACATGCGCGGTTCGGTTGTTCGCCATTTCGACGACGGGATTGCCATCGAATTTGCGTTCGTTCAGCGCCGCGAAGCGCTCTCCGACTTCCTCGACTGACCGGTCATTTGCTCCGGCCAAACGTCAAACCCGCCCTCTCCGGCGGGTTTTTTTGCGTCGGCACAGCCAAGCTGAAGGATCGCACCTTCGAAATTCAATTCAAACTGACAGGAAATTTGAATAGGATCAAACTCAAGATTTAATACTGTTTGAAATTCAATGTAGTGCTGATCTTTGCTTGAACTAGACTTCTATCTGTCAGTGTATCCCTTGACGGAGGGGATACATGCGAAATCTGCTGACATTGGACCGATACCGGCTGGCGCTGGCAGCAACCATTGCAACGGTTGTGTCGTGTGCTGTCTCTTCGGGATCGGCAGCCGCATCGCCCATGCCGCTGAGCGGCCGCACCACCCAGCCGATCGGTCACTACGAGTTTTGCCAGAATGCGCCTGGCGAGTGCCGGCCCGTGAAGGCCGCCCAACCGCATCCGCTGGGCCCGGCAGACTGGAAGCGGATGGTTGATCTCAACAACCAGATCAACACCGCAATCCGCCCGCTGACCGACATGGAAATCTGGGGCAAGGCCGAACTCTGGTCGTATCCGACCGATGTCGGCGATTGCGAAGACTATGTTTTGCTGAAGCGCCACATGCTGATCAAGTCCGGTTTTTCACCGTCCAATCTCCTGATCACCGTTGTACGCCAGCCCAATGGCGACGGTCACGCGGTCCTGACGGTCCGCACCGATCGCGGCGACTTCGTTCTCGATAATCTCGTGTCGCGCATCGATGATTGGCGCGACACCCCGTACACCTACCTCAAGCGCCAGAGCACGGCCCATGCCGGACGCTGGGAAGCCATTGAGGACAACAGACTGAACCTGTCAGCCGCGCGCTGAAGGTCAACGAGCTGCCCTGGTCGAGTCCCCACCCACCCATCCCCAGACCGGGCAGAAAGCCGGCCTCCGCAAGGAGGCCGGCTTTTTCGTCTGTCACTCTGAGATACGGCGAAGGCCTTGGGCAAACCGCTTGGCGTTGTCCACGTAGTGGTCGGCAGATTGGCGCAGGCGCGCAATTGCCGCCTCGTCCAGCGTGCGCACCACCCGGGCCGGTGCTCCGACGATCAGGCTGTTGTCGGGAAAGACCTTGCCTTCGGTGACAAGAGCGCCCGCGCCGACCAGGCTGTTGGCCCCGATCACCGCGCCGTTGAGGATGATCGCCCCGATCCCGATCAGGCTGTTGTCGCCGACCGTGCAGCCATGCAGCATGGCGCGATGGCCGATCGTGCACCCCTCGCCGATCGTCAGCGGATATCCCATGTCTGTGTGCATCACCGTGTGCTCCTGCACATTGGTGCGCGCACCGATGGTGATCGGCTCATTGTCCCCGCGAAGGACACAGCCGAACCAGATGCCGCTATCCTCGCCCAGAACGACCTGCCCGATCACATGCGCATCATCGGCAACGAAAGCCGGACCATGCCCGCCCGTCTGCGGGCCAAGACCGTCGATTGTATAGAGCGCCATCAAACTATTCCCGTGTCCTGTTTCAACCCTGCGCGTTACCACCCGGCAAGACCGGCAACATGACCGCCCAGACCGATCGCCACAAGGCCGATCGATGCAGCCCAGAAGACGGTCAGCAACAAGGCGCCGGATCGCAGCAGCGCAAGGCGCAGGATCGGCGCATCCGGTCTGCCCGGCCAGCCGCGAAGCACCAGAATCGGACCGGAGAGCGCAATGAACAACAGACTGGCGACTACGCCGAAATGGCGTACCATTGCCTCGTCGAGCGCCGGTGGTCGCGACAGCCGCGCTTCCATCAGGCTGTGCACCGCCAGAGCAACGCAAAGTCCGGTCACCAGCACGGCCGGCAGAAGCATTTCAGGCATGATTTTTACCGCGCATTAACCCTGTTCACGTTGAACTGCGCTGCAAGTCCGGTGCCATGTGGGATGTGCCTAAGCGGCACAGGAATGCCAATGCCTCGCCATGCAAACGCCGCCGCCACCGCTGGGGCAAACCACACCGCAGAGCCGCACATCGCCGCCGGCCTGCCGGTTGCGGCCTGGCGCCTGCTGAAAATCGCCGGTGCGCTGGCACTTGTGTCAGTTGCGTTGCTGGTTGGCGCACAATGGCACGGCAAGAGCCTTCTCTCGGCTTACCAGTCAACCAGCACGGCGCCGATGCGTCTGGTTGTCGGCCGGGAAGTTTTGGATATTCCGCAGAACATGATCCGCCGGGCAGAAGATCGCCAGTCGGGTCTCACCGCGTCAGTGGACCTGCAAATCCTGTGGCCGCAGGCGAGCGGCCTGACCCGCGCGCTCGCGCCGCAATTTGCCGACACAAATCCCGAGACCACCGGCGTCGTTCTCATATCGGTCGCCGAACGCACGTCGCTTCTCGACATGCGCGCGCGCTATGAGCCGGTCTACCGGGCCGCAGTCGTCCCGGGATCACAGCGTCAATTGGATGGCGGACTGGTGTCTGAGGCGCTGGACCCGATCTACGGCTACATGGACGAGGAGATCATCCATGCACCGGGCCACGGACTGGAGCCGGATTTCATCGCCCGTTGCCAAACGCCTCCGGAAGGCCAGCCCGGCCTTCTCCTGGCTTGTCAGGCCGACATCTTCGTCGGGCAATCCCTTGAAGCACGCATCCGGTTTGCCCGCCATCAATTGGCGGATTGGCAAGGCTTTTCGCGCGGGATCGACACGCTGCTTGCCGCGTTGATCGTCGCGCGCTGATCAGTCCTCGAGGTCGATGTCGAGGATCGACATCGAGAGGTCATAGGACACTTCGCCTTCGTCATCGATCCGCGACACGATGCCGAGGAATTCTTCACCGAGATAAAGCTCCGCCGAATCCTCGAGCTTCGGACGCGCCTTCACGGACAGTGCCGCGTTGCCGAATGTGCGCCGGAAATAGTCCGACAGTTGCTGGAGTTCCTTGGCTTTCACGGGTGTGCCTCGCTGGTGAATGATGTGATTTGGGCTCAAACCACGCCCAAGCGCCGTTGGCAAGGTTGCCGGCAAAATGCCGCCGCAACTCGTGTCAGCGCAAAAAGGTCGTCTCAGCCGAGCATCTGGTCCATGACGCGGGCCGGTTCGGCGCAACCGCTGTCACCGACCACCTTGGCCGGAACGCCTGCCACGGTCTTGCATGGCGGAACGTCAGCCAGCACGACCGAGCCAGCGGCAACCTTGGCGCCGCAGCCGACCGTGATGTTGCCGAGGATCTTGGCCCCGGCCCCGATCAGCACGCCGTTGCCGATCTTCGGATGCCGATCCGCGCCTTCCTTGCCGGTTCCGCCAAGGGTGACGGAATGCAGGATCGAGACATCGTCACCGATGACCGCCGTTTCGCCGACGACGAGCCCGGTCGCGTGGTCAAGAAAGATGCCTTTGCCAATACGCGCCGCCGGGTTGATGTCTGTTTGGAATACCGACGACGACCGGCTCTGCAGGTAAAGCGCAAAATCACGCCGGCCATGGCGCAGCAGCCAATGGGCCAGCCGGTGCGTCTGGATCGCGTGAAATCCCTTGAAATAGAGAAGCGGCTCGATGAACCGCTGGCAGGCCGGGTCACGATCGAGGATCGCCTGAAGATCGACGCGCACCGCTTCGCCAAAACCGGGTTCCGCGTTGATCAGGCTGACAAAGCTCTGGCGGATCAGGTCGGCAGGAAGGTCCGGATGGTCAAGCCGTTCCGACACACGGTGCGCGACCGCATCTTCAAGGCTCGGCTGATTGAGAACATTGGCGTGGATGAAGGTTGCGAGCGCCGGCTCCTGCGCCGCCGTCATACGCGCATCGGAAAGGATCGACGACCAGATCGGATCAACGGCTTCCAGCCCGGTGGCTCTGCTGCGATGATAACCCTGTGTCACGGCAATCCTCCGTCGGACGTTGAGTTCCAATCTAGCGCGTCCTGACCCGTTTTTGAAGGGCGGCGCCTTCACAACGTCGTTGACGCGGCCAGTGTGAGGCGATGACGGGACAGAAAGTCGAGCACGGCGCGTTTGAAATGCCGGTCGCCAACCGCCAGCATGTGGTCACGCCCGGCAATTTCGACGTGTTCACCTGCGGGGAGCATGGCCGCGAGCGGTTCGGGTGCACCGGCAATGTCGTCTTTGGTGCCAACGCCGACGAGTGCAGGAACGGCAATGGATGCGATCTGCTCTTGCGTCACCAGCGTGCGCGACGAACGGATGCACGCAGCAAGCGCCAGCCGGTCGCTGCCGGTCTGGTCGGCGAACGCACGAAACATCCGGCCGCGCTCATGCGTCACATCATCCAGCGACGGCGCAAGCAGCGCATCGGCAATCGGATCCCAGTCGCCGACCCCTTCCACCATGCCGATCCCGAGCCCGCCGAACACCAGCGTGGCAACACGTTCCGGATGCCCGAGCGCCAGAAAAGCGGAAATCCGCGCACCCATCGAATACCCCATCACATGGGCCCGCGAGATGGACAGATGATCAAGCAATGCGGCGGCGTCCCCGGCCATCTGCGGCGGACTGTACAGCGCCGGATCATGCGGCTTGTCGCTGGCACCATGGCCGCGATTGTCGAGCGCCACAACGCGGTACCCGGCACCGGTCAGGGTTTCCACCCAGCCCGGATTGATCCAGTTGACGGCCATGGTGGAGGCAAATCCGTGGATCAGGAGCACCGGCTCTGCGGATCGCAGACCTTCGTCGAGGTAGGCGAGCGTCAGATCGTCATTGCGAAATTGCGGCATAGGCGACGGCTTCTTCCGTTTTTGCGCACCCCTACAGGCGCTTTTGTCGAATGGTGACTGGCATTTTCACACCGGCTTGGCTACCAGTTTTGCATTGATGCAAGAGCCGCGTGACGAACGCGAGACGACGAGGGAACCTTCGACATGGCACATGGTTTGACCCCCCATTTCCAGAACGACGCCGGACATGCGCGCATTGCGATGGGCGTCAAGGAGTTCATGTGCATTGGTGCCAATCCGCCATTCGATCACCCGCATGTCTTTCTCGACCTGGGCGATGCGACCGAGAAAGTCTGTCCCTACTGCTCGACGCTTTACGTCTTCGATGCGTCCCTGCATGATGACGCGACGATCCCGGCAGGCTGCGCATGGCATCCTGCGGTAGTGACAGCGGCCTGACCGGCGATGCCGATGGCCAGTGCATCGGACACCGCCAATAAACATGACGTGGTGATTGCCGGGGCCGGCATTGCGGGCCTTGCGGCCGCCGTAGCTCTGGCCGCAGAACAGATCGACGTCACGGTGATCGAGGCATTTGATGCACCCTCCGAGGTTGGTGCTGGCATTCAGGTTCCGCCGAACGCGACCCATGTGCTGGAGCAACTCGGCCTTCTCGAGGCGCTGGCGCAAAAGTCGGTGCGCCCGCAGGCTATCTGTCTCGGCGATGCCGTGACCGGCAAGATCATCTTCGAAATGCCGGTCAACGATGACCGCCAGGAACTGCCGTGGCTGACCACCCATCGCGCCAGCCTGCACGGCGTCTTGTGGGATGCGGCCCGCACAAACAGCCGTATCAGGATCTTGACCGGACACCGGATTGTCGATGTGCGCGAGACTGACAGCGACGTGACGCTTTCGGTGACGTTTCGCGGCGACCGGTCCGACCTTTCGGCCCGCTGCGTGATCGGCGCCGACGGCATGTGGTCGGCGGTACGCAATGCCGTTCCCGGTGCCATCACGCCTTCGGCGACCGGGCGCGTGGCGCTGCGCGCCGTTGTGCCCGCCACAGCCCATTCGCCCGCAGACCGGGTGATCGCCTGGATGGCGCCGGACGCCCATCTCGTCACCTATCCGATGCGCAATGCGGCGACCCGCAATCTGATTGCCGTCGTGAAGGGCACCGCCAAGACCGGCAGCTGGTCGCAGGATGCTGACCGGGCAATGCTCCTGAAGCTGATCGACAGCCTGAAAAATACCGCCGACGCCCACCTGACCGACAGCGCCGAGTGGAAACTCTGGCCGCTCTATACAGTACCCCTCTCCAGCGCCTGGCATTCGCGGCGCATTTGTCTGATCGGCGATGCCGCGCACGGGCTCGAGCCGTTTGCGGCACAGGGCGCGGCGATGGCGATCGAAGATGCCTATGCGCTTGCGCGCCTGATGGCGCACAGCCTTGGCCATGGTGATGCATCACATGCATTTTCTGCTTGGGAGCGGGCGCGGCGCGGCCGGATCGACCGCGTTTCGAAGCGCACCGCCTTCAACCGCTTCACCTACCACCAGTCCGGCCCGGGACGCCTGGTGCGCAATGCGGTTCTGCGGATGAAAAGTGCCGAGAGCGCCCGCGCCGATCTCGATTGGCTTTACGATTACCGGGCGTGATCCTGACGGAGCCGGAAATACAAGCGCCGGGCAATTGGCCCGGCGTTGCTTCAATAGCCGTCTCCGCCAACCGGATCAGTGCAGGATCTGGCTGAGGAACAGCTTGGTGCG
>JBGSWL010000097.1:0-9155 GCA_041752455.1 Roseitalea sp.
CCGCCTTGCGCCGCGCGGCAGACGCCGAAGCGCCATGCGCCCGGTCCGGCACCTTGATGCGCCGCGGCTGGCCGTTCAGTTCGAAGAACACCGTCACAAGCCCCTGCTCGTCTGGTTCGCCGATCGCAAGGCAGGTGATGACCAGCGTCTTGCCCTTCTCGATGTCGATCAGCACCTCGCCGCCAGCTTTCAGGCCGTAGAAATAGGTCAGCGTCGGCAGGTGGCTGACCGGGCCATACTTGTCGAAGGCCATGGCAAAGTCGGTGAAGACCTTGGGGTACATGAGGTAGGAGGCGAACTCGAAATCGTCGACCTTGCGGCCCAGCTTGTCCTCGATCTCGGCGCGCATCGCGCCAAGGTCGGCCTCCGGCAGCAGCGAGCCGGGAACGGCGGTGTAGGGCTTTTCGCCCTTCAGCACCTTCTTCTGGATGCCTTCGGGCCAGCCCGACGGCGGCTGGCCGAGATCGCCGCGCATCATCGAGACCACCGATTCCGGAAACGCGATGTCCTTGGCAGGGTTTTCCACGTCCGCGACCGTCAGGTCCTGGCTGACCATCATCAGCGCCATGTCGCCGACCACCTTGGACGACGGCGTGACCTTGACGATGTCGCCGAACATCATGTTGGCATCGCGATAGGCGCGCGCCACCTCGTGCCAGCGGGTCTCGAGGCCGAGCGAACGCGCCTGTTCCTTGAGGTTGGTGAACTGGCCACCCGGCATTTCGTGCAGGTAGACCTCGGAGGCCGGGCTCTGCGAAATGTTCTCGAACGCCGCGTATTGGTTGCGCACGGATTCCCAGTAGAACGAGATCTTGCGGATCCATTCCGAATCGAGGCCGGTGGCGCGGTCGGTATCGCGCAGCGCCTCGACGATCGAGCCGAGACAGGCCTGCGACGTGTTGCCGGAAAGGGCATCCATCGCCGCGTCGACCGCGTCGACACCTTCTTCCACGGCAACCAGCACGCTGGCTGCCGCGATACCCGATGTGTCATGCGTGTGGAAATGCAGCGGCAGGTCGGTCTCGGCGCGCAGCGTGCGGAACAGCATCCGCGCCGCGGCCGGCTTCAGAAGGCCGGCCATGTCCTTGACCGCGATCATGTGGGCGCCGGCCGCCTCAAGCTCATGGGCCAGCGCCACATAGTATTTCAGGTCGTATTTCGACCGCGCGCTGTTGAGGATGTCGCCGGTGTAGCAGATCGTGCCTTCGCAAATCTTGCCGCTCTCGATCACCGCATCCATCGACACGCGCATGTTGTCGACCCAGTTCAGGCAATCGAACACGCGGAACAGGTCGACCCCGCCTTTGGCGGCCTGCGCAACGAACTGGCGCACCACATTGTCAGGATAATTGGTGTAGCCGACGCCATTGGCACCGCGCAGCAGCATCTGCAGCAGGAGGTTGGGCACCTGCTCGCGGATCAGCGCCAGCCGTTCCCACGGGTCTTCCGTCAGGAACCGCATCGCGACATCAAAGGTCGCCCCGCCCCAGCATTCCAGCGACAGGAGTTCGGGCATGGCGCGCGCATAGGTGCCGGCAATTGCCACGATGTCCGCCGTGCGCATGCGCGTTGCGAGCAAGGACTGGTGCGCGTCGCGCATCGTCGTGTCGGTCAGGAGCACGCGTTGCTCCGCGCGCAGCCACTTGGCGAAACCGTCGGCGCCACGCTCGTCTAGAATGCGCTTGGTCCCGCCCGCCGGAACCTTGATGCCGGCCCAGGGCACATCGGGCTTGGCCGCATCCATCTTCGGCATCGGCCGGCCCTTGGCCTCCGGGTGCCCGTTCACGGTCACATCGGCGAGATAGGTCAAGAGCTTGGTCGCCCGGTCCTGGCGTTTCACCGCCTCGAACAGTTCCGGCGTCGTGTCGATGAAGCGCGTCGTGTACTCGTTCGCCCGAAACTTCGGATGCCCGATGATCGCTTCCAGAAACGTCAGGTTCGTCGCAACGCCGCGAATGCGGAATTCGCGCAGCGCCCGGTCCATGCGGGCAATCGCCTCTTCCGGCGTCGGCGCCCAGGCCGTGACTTTTTCGAGCAACGGATCATAGAACCGCGTGATCACCGCGCCTGAATAGGCCGTGCCGCCATCCAGCCGGATGCCGAAGCCGGTCGCGCCGCGATAGGCGGTGATCCGGCCATAATCGGGAATGAAGCTCTGTTCGGGATCTTCGGTGGTGATGCGGCACTGCAGCGCGTGACCATTGAGACGGATGTCCTCCTGCGCTGGCACGCCTGATTCCGGCGTGCCGATCGCATGGCCATCGAGGATGTGGATCTGCGCCTTGACGATGTCGATGCCGGTGACCTGCTCGGTGACCGTATGCTCGACCTGGATGCGTGGATTGACCTCAATGAAGTAGAACGTGCCGGTGTCGGCATCCATCAGGAACTCGACTGTGCCGGCGCCGACATAGGCAGTGGCACGGGCAATCTTCAGCGCGTGGTCCGACAATTCCTTGCGCTGGCTGTAGTCGAGATAAGGCGCAGGCGCGCGTTCCACGACCTTCTGGTTGCGCCGCTGGATCGAGCAGTCGCGCTCGAACAGATGAACGGCATTGCCATGTGTGTCGCCGAGGATCTGCACCTCCACATGGCGGGCGCGCTCAACCAGCTTTTCGAGATAAACTTCATCCTTGCCGAAGGCCGCCTTGGCCTCGCGCTTGCCTTCGGTCACTTCCTTGGCAAGGTCGGCCTCGGCGCGGATCGCGCGCATGCCGCGCCCGCCGCCACCCCAGGAGGCCTTCAGCATCACCGGATAGCCGATGCCGGCGGCAAGGCGCTTGACCTCTTCCATGTCGTCCGGCAGCGGCCCGGTCGCCGGAACCACGGGCACCCCCGCCTCGATCGCCAGGTTGCGGGCAGCCACCTTGTTGCCGAGCGAGCGCATCGTGTCCGGGCGCGGACCGATGAAAATGACGCCGGCGGCATCGCACGCATCGACGAATTCCGGGCTCTCCGACAACAGCCCGTAGCCCGGATGGATCGCATCCGCACCGGAGATGCGCGCCACGCGCAGGATCTCGTCAATCGACAGATAGCTCTCGATCGGACCCATCGGCTTGGCCAGATGCGGACCGGTTCCGACCTGATAGCTCTCGTCGGCCTTGAACCGGTGCAGCGCCAGCTTGTCTTCCTCGGCCCAGATCGCAACGGTCTTGATGCCGAGTTCATTGGCGGCCCGGAAGACGCGGATCGCGATTTCCGAACGGTTGGCGACGAGGATTTTCTTGATGGCCATGGCGGCCTCCGTGATCGGGGGAGAGCGGTCGGGAAGAAAACACTAGCCACAGTTCTTGTGCAGTGCAAACTGATCTGTGCGGCTCTCGCGCGATGCGTCACGCAACACGACGCGACGCATTAGTCGGCCGACACCAACCGACGCCCGCGGCGCTGTGACAGATTACTCCAGTCTGAAGGCGAGCCTGTCTGCCATGTATTTGTGAGCGGCGGTCATGATCGACCGACCCTCGTCGGTATAGTCGGCATGTTTGTCGAGAACGGCGTAACCATCCCAGAACAGGCCAAGTGCTTCGTCGGCGCGCTCCCGCGCTTCCTCACGCATGGACGGATCGAGCGGTGCAGAACCGGCGAATTCGTTCATGGCAAAGCACATGCGCGCCAGCACGAAGGTTGCATGATAGATGCCGTCGAGTGGGCGCGGATCGACGCGTAATGGCGATTTGTAGCGTTCATCCCGGGGGTTTCTCACATGGAACTCGACCGGCGAGGAACCGAACAGGAAGTTGTGGGCTTCTTCGTGAACAAGCGACTCGCACAGCGCGACCACGCTGGACTGCGCGCTTGTGTTGACAAGGATCGTGCCCCAGCGCTCAAGACTGCTGCAACCGCCAAACTCGAGTCCGTCGGCGGTGTTTCGACCCTGCGCGGGCACGATCTCGCAAATGCAATGCTCGAATTCGGCCCAAGTCGCCGGTGCATGGTCACGGATCAACATCAAGGCGTTGCTGACCTGGTTGGAGAGGTCAACGGCAGTCCGTTCATCGACAGTGACGATCTGCTCGTCCAGCAAGGATTCGGACACGAAGTTTTCACGCAGTTCACGCTCCTGCGCAGCGTCGAACAAAGCCCGCGTCAGCGGGCGCACGGTCACGCCGGCAGGCGCTTCGAATGGGCCGCTCAACAGGTGCTGCAACGCCGCCTCGACCGTAGACTGGCGCGCCCCCGATGGCGCATCGTCCTCTGACAGGATTGCTCGCACAGCAAGAAAGTAGGCGCCAAAAATCTCCGGGCGGATCGGCTGGTCCGACTTCAACATGCAAATCAGAGAGCTGGCGGCCGTTTCGTCAAAAACAACCTTGCCCCGGCATTGCTCCAGAACATGGTCCACACTTTCAGCCAGGCGTTGCTGTATCTGCCGACGAGCTGATCGACCGCTTTCAGAGCTCGGTATGAAAGCATGCATCATTTGGCTGGCTGAACCCGTGCGTGGTCGGATTGCGATAGATACGTCTTGGGCCGCCACAAATCTGCAGCTGTGCCCCCAAACAACATGCTTGCAAGTATGGATACTCCGGCCAAAGCTCAGCGAACCCCGTCTTTGGCCAGAACAACAGTCCGGCTCAGATCAAGACCCGGCGCCGGTTTTCGTCTCGGGCTTGATTGCAGCCATCTTGGGAGCCGTGGGCTTGATGGCAACCGGCTTTTCGCTACCGGCCATGGTCGCGCCAGTGCCGTTGCTGCCGAGAAGCTTCGAAAAATCGAGGGTTATTTTTTGCGTCGTCATGAGGGCTGCTCCATGGCATGTCACTGCCATGAAAAGTCGCCGATACAGGGTTGCAAGTCAATCTTTACCCTGTCCCGATGCGGCCAGTTCAAGGCAATTTGTTCGCATTCGGATCTGACATGATTTTGTTCGTCACCACAGCAGATCATCGCTACACGCTGACTGGTGCCATTCCGCAGTGGCGACTGCGCCGGCGTGCCCGGGTCGTGTCTTATGATTGGCTGTTTCGGCAATCGGCCATCCGCGCCGGTGCGGTCGTATTCACGGACTTTGATCGGCTCCGCCACTACGAGTTGGTTGCCGCTGGCAGCATTTATCGGCAGTTGAGGGATGGCGGAATCAAGGTCTTCAACGATCCGGCAAAGGCTCGTCAGCGCTACGATCTTCTCCACCATTTGCATGCCGAAAAGCTGAACCATTTTCGAGCCTACCGGGCTATCCCCTGCCCAATGCCTGAGCGGTTTCCGGTCTTCTTGAAAGGCGAGACCGACCACGGCCAGGATTTTGAACGTCTGATCGCCGATCAGGCGACGCTGCAGCGGTCCATTGAGGAGATCGAGAATCAGGGCGTTTCGCTTCGCAATCTGCTGGTCATCGAGTTCGCCAATACGCCCATACGCGAGAACGTTTACCAGCGCTGGACGGTCTATCGGATTGGTGATGCGATGATCGCGGGAAACCCGGTGGGTGAAGCCAGCCCGTTCGTCAAATACGGCACGCCCGGACTGACAACCGGCCCGGAATTCGAGGCGTTGGCGCGGTGGATGCGCGAAAATCCCGATGCAGAAATCCTGAAGCGCGCTTTCGACATCGCGCGGATCGACTATGGGCGCGCCGATTACGGGAACGACGACGGTTCGATAGCCATTTACGAGATCAACACCAACCCGAAGATCGGCACACGTCTGCCGAACCTCCATGCGGAGTTTCTTCAGGCGTCGCGTGAAAGTCTGGATGCGGTGCTGGCCGCTATTGTGGCTCTGGATGGCAGGGACCGGACGGTCCGACTTGACCATGGCAAGGGATGGTTTTCACGGCTTCGGTTCAGGGCGGGCTTTTTCCTGAAGATGCCGTAATGTCCTCCCGGGCATGCCTCGGGTCCATCGCGCACCTATCCTCCATCGTCGGAGCCACCGGGGGGACGCGCGAAATTTCGCTTGCGTCGAGGCTGCGGGCTCCCCATTGCTTACGTCATCCAAGCTGCGCAAGTCAGCTACAAACGGATTGAAGCCGTTGTCTCTTGTAAGCAGACTGTTCCCTCGCTCGCGCATCCAAAAGCGCTTCATCAGGAATTGGGACTATCGCCTGGCCGGCCTGTTCGAGTGCGGGGTCGACTTTTCCGGCAAGTCGATCCTCGACGCCGGCTGCAATGTCGGCATCATCGACTACGAGATTTCCAAGCGGCAACCCGCTTCGATCCACGGCATCGACAGCTACCGGATGGGCATTCTTGCTGCCCGCAACATCTTTCTGGGTGTCGATTCGCCCGCTCGCTTCGACGTGGCCGACCTGACGAACCAGCGCAAGCTGGATCGGCTTCTGGATGCGTCCTACGACATCGTCCTCTTCATGGCTGTCTGGCAGCATGTCCGCGCCAAACATGGCGAGGCCGTCGCAAGGCGCCTGACCGCCACGCTGACCGAACGCTGCGCAGGCACGTTCGTGTCGACGACGGTTGCAGACCAGGCAGCAGACTTTTCCGCCCTGATGAGATCGCTGGGATTTGCGGCGGTCTACAACAGCGATCCCGCCGGCCGGCTTTTCACATTCGAACGGCAATAGGCCGGCTGTACGGCAGGAAAGGTCAACGGTTGATTGGCGCGGCTGTCGCACCGGGTCGAACCGGTCTACGCGGCCTCATTGCGAAAGGATCGCGATGTAGCGTTCCGCAATGGCGCGCATCGGATCGTCCTTGGTGTCGAGTTCCAGAAACCTGCGGTAGGCCGTCACGGCTTCGGCGTTGCGCCCGGTATCGCGCAGGCTGTCTGCCATTGCGAGGTAGACAGCGGCATCTTCCGGGCTCTGTTTTGCCACCTCGCCGAGTTCTGCCAGGGCTTCCTCGTGCCGCCCCTGACGCTGCAGCATGATGGCATGCTCCCGGCGGTAAAGGGCCGTATCCGGGGAAAGTGCCGACGCGCGTTCATAGCGCAGCGCCGCACCCTGCCAGTCGTGCAAGATGGCCAGCATCCGACCGTGCGCGCTTTGGGCCTCAGCGTCATTGGGCGCATAATCTGCCGCGTCCCGGTAAATCCGCTCGGCTGCGGTGTGATCGCCCTTGACCAGATACATCGCCGCAAGTTCGGCAAAAGCCGGAAGATAGCCCGGGTCCAGTTCGAGGGCGCGGCGAAGAAGGATGATGCCTTCCGCCGTGTCGCCGGCGGCCATCCTGATCTGGCCCGCTTTGGTCAGGTAGCGCGGATCGACGGGGCTCCACTCGGCAGCGTCCAGATAGTGCCGCACAGCGGCTGGCGCGTCGCCCGCCTTGAGCGCGAGCTCGGCAAACCCTTCTGCCGCCAACACATTTTTCGGGTCCAGATCGCGCAGGGTCTGGTAGGCCTGACGCGCACCATCGAAATCGCCCGAAACGAACAGTGCGTTGCCCAGATTGGCGCGGGCCGGAACGAAGTCCGGATCCAGCGCAAGCGCCGCGCGGTATTCCACCAGGGCTGCGGTGGTGTCGCCCTCGTTGGCGCGTATCAGGCCAATCAGGTTGTGCGCCCATTTGGCATCCTCGTGACGCGACCGGATCAGGCGGCGTGCGAGGGTCGATGCCTGCACCGGCCGCGTTTCAAGCGTGGCTGCGAGGGCAACGAACGGGTCGAGAATGCCGAGGACAGCCGCAGCAGCATCGAAAAAATACTGGCGTTCAGCAAGGTCGCCGACAGGCGGAAGGTCGATGACATCGACGCTGCCGCGGATGACCCGAAGGCGCAATTGCAGTGCGGCACCGGTGCAGTCGGCGTCACCACAAACGAACTCCCCGGCTATGCGGGTTTCGTAAGTGTTGAACATTTTCCGGGCGTGATAGACAAAGGACTCGATCGAAATGCCGGAGTCCGGAAACGAGAATTCGACCTCCCGGCTGGAAGGGAGACTGGCAATGGTCTCTTTGGAGGTTCCGGCCGCCAGTTTGACGTCGAGCAGTGCGTCCCACAGGCGATTGGCCACCACAGTCTCGGTCAAGCCGCGGTCTGCCAGCGCTTCCGGTACGGCGATGGGTTCGATGATCACCTGATTGCGGATGAATTGCCCGATCAGGATCGGGATCAGAACGACGACCAGAAGCAGAAGTGCCAGATTGAGCAGGGCGGACCGGATGTTTCTTGCCCACTCGTCGAAGCCGACAACCGAAAGACGGCGAAGCACTCGTGGCCGGCCCCCCACATGTGGTCCGGGTTTAATGTTAGTGTATGACGGGTCTTGGCGCTACGGCGGGCGTGGCCGGCGAAGCTGGTCCGCGTTGCGCAGCAGGCCACAGGATAGCTTCCGGCGCGGGCGGTTTGTAGCCCAGCGATGAGTGTGGTCGCACCGTATTGTAATGCTGCCTCCACCCTTCGATGACGATCTGGGCTTCCTTCAGCGTGTAGAAGATTTCTCCATCGAGCAGTTCGTCGCGAAGCTTCGAGTTGAAGCTCTCGCAATACCCATTTTCCCAAGGGCTTCCGGGCATGATGTAGGCGGTCTTGGCACCGACGGTGGCAATCCATTCCCGCAACGCCTTGGCGATGAACTCCGGGCCGTTGTCGGATCGGATGTGGCCTGGGATGCCGCGCAGGATGAAGAGATCGGAGAGAACGTCGATCACGTCGACGGCCTTCAGCTTCCGGCTCACCCTGATGGAGATGCATTCCCTTGTGAACTCATCGATCACGTTGAGCATGCGGAATTTCCTTCCGTTGTGGGTGCGATCCTCGACGAAGTCGTAAGACCAGACATGGTTGGGATATTCCGGCCGAAGCCGGATGCACGAACCGTCATTCAGCCAGAGGCGGCCGCGTTTGGGCTGCTTTTGCGGAACTTTCAGCCCCTCACGCCGCCAGATCCGCTCGACCCGTTTGACGTTCACCACCCAGCCCGCACGGTGCAGCATCACCGTGATGCGGCGGTAGCCGTAGCGGCCATCTTGGATGGCGAGCGCGATGATGTCGGCGGTCAAGGCCGCTTCATCATCCGGCGTCGTAGGAACCATGCGCAGCGTGGAACGCTGCTGACCCAGAACACGGCAGGCCCGTCGTTCGGGAACGCCAAGCTCAGCAACAACATGATCCACGCAGGCACGGCGACGCGCGGGGCTGAGAAGTTTCCCCGAGCAGCTTCCGCCAGCCTCATCGTGTCCAGCGTCAGGTCGGAGACGGCGCGGCGAAGACGCGAGTTCTCCGTCTCAAGCTCCTTCAGCCGCTTGACCTGGTCG
>JBGSWL010000098.1:0-11728 GCA_041752455.1 Roseitalea sp.
GGCGTCGCCGGCATCACGCGGGCGACGCGCTTTGGCGCGGTCGACGGCTATGTCGGCAATGCCCGCAGCCAGATCACGCTGCTGATCCAGATCGAGACCGCGCAGGCCGTCGAAAACCTGGACGCCATCCTGGCTGTCGAAGGCGTCGATGGCGCCTTTGTCGGCCCGGCCGACCTTGCTGCTTCGCTTGGCTATCCGGGCGATCCCGGCAACCCGGTTGTGCGCAAGATCTGCGCCGATGTCATTCGCCGCATCCGCGCCGCCGGCCTGCCGGCGGGCTTCCTGGCGCTGAATGAGTCCTTCCTCGACGAGATGGTGGAAGCCGGCAGCAGCTTCACCGCGATCGATGTCGACGCGGCCATCCTGCTGCGCGGTGCGCGCGAGCGAGCCGCACTCTGGCGCGACAAGACCGGCGGCTGACAAGCGGCGTTCTCTGGCGACGCAAGCCTGTCTGTGCACTGACATGGAACTGTCACTGAACTGTCAGGCAACTGTCAACGACCACCGCTATGGCACCACTTGCGCCCGCCATCTGGCGGTTGAGCGCACCCTCCGGGTTTTCCCCCAACGTATCGGGAGTCGTCCATGATTTCGCGCCGTACCGTACTCAAGACCACCGCTGCCACCACGGCACTGGTCGCAGCCCCTGCCATCCTGCGCGCCACTGACGCGCTGGCTACTTCTGGCCAGGTGAATGTTTTCGCCTGGGGCGACTACATCCAGCAGAACCAGATCGACAAGTTCGAAAAGGACTCTGGCATCAAGATCAACCTGTCGACCTATGGCTCGAACGACGAAGCCCAGCAGAAGCTGAAGGCTGCCGGCGGCAAGGGCTTCGACGTGATCTTCCCGTCGATCACCAACGGCAACAACTACTATTCGGACAACCTGCTGGCCGAACTCGACGAAGCCAAGCTGGTCAATGCCGGCAACCTGATCCCTTCGATGGTCACCGACTCGGTTGCACTCGGCGGCACCTATCGCGGCAAGCGCATGCTGATGCCGTTCAACTGGGGCACTGAAGCGATCACCTTCGATTCTGCTGCCATGCCGATCGCCGATGCGGACGTCTCGTACGGCTCGATGTGGACCCCGGAAGCTGCCGGCAAGGCCGCGTTCCGCCAGAAGTCGGCAATCATGGGCGTCGGCCTGTTCCTCGACGCATCGGGCAAGGTTCCTTCGAACCGCATGCTCGACGTCTACAAGTCGGAAGACGATGCCAAGCGCGTCTGGGATGCCTGCGCAACGTTCATCGTCGAGAACAAGGACAAGATCGCTGCGTTCTGGAACAATGCGACCGAGGCCACCAACGCCTTCACACAGGCCGGCGCTGCCATCGGCCAGACCTGGGACACCACCGGTCTTCTGCTGAACCGCGAAGATGCCAAGTGGAAGTACCGCATGCCGAAAGAAGGCGGCATCACCTGGATGGACTCGGTCGGCGTTCCTGCCGGCGCCGAGAACATCGAACAGGCCTATGCCTTCATCAACGCGCTGATGACCCCGGAAATGGGCGGCCTGATGTCCATGAACACCGGCTACAACTCGGCTGTTTCGGGCGCTGCCGACTTTGCCGGCGACGACTACAAGAAGCAGTTCGCCGAAGTCTACAACGCCGAGAACCTCGCCAACCTCTGGTGGTGGCAGGCTGACACGCCGTGGTTCGCTTCGCTGCGCGACCAGTTCGTCGATCGCATCACCAACGCCTGATCTTTTCGATCAGAACCAAGGCCGCGCAACAGCGCGGCCTTGGCCTTTTTCGGCAGTTTGCACAAATAACCGGAGTGGTGGCATGCGCGGACAGGATGTGCGGCTCGACAACGTGTCGATGGTCTATCCCAACGGCTTCACCGCTGTGCAGACCACGGATCTGACGATCAAGGCCGGCGAGTTCTTCTCCATTCTCGGACCTTCCGGCTGCGGCAAGACCACCATCCTGCGCATGATCTCTGGCTTTCTCGATCCGACCAGCGGCCATGTGGCGATCGGCGGTCAGCCGATGACCGGCATTGGCCCGAACCGTCGCCCGACCGCGCTCATCTTCCAGAACCTTGCACTGTTTCCGTTGATGACCGTCTGGGAAAACGTTGCCTTCGGGCTTGAAGCGCGCGGCGTTGCCAAGGCGGCACGGCGCAAGCGCGCCGACGAATTGCTGGCACTTGTCGCGCTTGAAGGCCAGGCCGACAAGAAGCCCGGCGAACTCTCAGGCGGCCAGCGCCAACGTGTGGCGGTTGCCCGTGCGCTTGCCGTCGAGCCTGCCGTCCTGCTGCTGGATGAGCCGCTTTCGGCGCTCGACCTGAAGCTGCGCCAGCACATGCGCGCCGAACTGAAGGACATCCAGCGCAAGACCGGCGTCACCTTCATCTACATCACCCATGACCAGGGCGAGGCTCTGACCATGTCGGATCGCGTCGCCGTGATGAACAAGGGTGTCATCGAGCAGGTCGGTACGGGCGAAGCGATCTACAATGAACCGGCCTCGCCGTTCGTCGCGACCTTCGTCGGTGAGCAGAACCTTTTCGGCGGCACGGTCATCGGGACAGTTGACGGCATGGCGCAGATTGAAACGCCGCAGGGCATGTTTCTCGGCATCAACCGCGCCGGGCTTGTCGTCGGCGAACGGGCGCAGCTGTTCGTCCGTCCGGAGCGCGTCCGGCTGATGGTCAATGGCAATGGCGCCGAACACGGGCTCGGCAACCAGCTCGATGCGGCGATGGAACGCCGCGATCTGGAAGGCCCGTTCCTCAACCTGTTCATGCGCGCCGGCGACCAGCCGGTCTCTTTGCACATCACCAATACGGGCGATCTCGGCAGCGCTACCGCACAAGGATCGCAGCATCGCATCGGCTTCCGCTCCGAAGACGCCGTCGTCATGCGCGTGGACGCGTGAGCCATGCGCGATCTGGTCCGCACCTTCGGCACGGGATTGACCACGGTCATCATCGGGCTTGTCGCGCTGTGGTTTCTGGCGCTGATTCTGCTGCCGCAGGTCTCGATGGTACAGCGGGCTTTCACCGTGGAAGACCGCGCCGGCCGCTCGGCGCTTCTCGCCGTCGAGATCGAACGGCTCTATGTGCGGCAATTCGAGATTTCCCGCGAACGCGATGCACTTCAGAAAAGCGCGGAGCCTGCACCAGCTGAGGCGCCGTCGCCGTTTGCGCCTTCGATGAATGCCGCGCCTGCAGCACCCTCGCCAAGCGACCCGTTCGCGCCGTCGATGCGCCGTCCGGGCGCGGCGGTTGAAGCTGCCGATCCGCAGGTCGTCGCGGCAAAACTTGCCGAACTGGAAGCCGAAGCTGCGGCCGTGACAGCCAAGATCGCGGAACTGGAAGCGCAGGAAACCCGCTCGGACGCACTCGATACGCGACTGTCGCTGGAAAACTTCACCTCGATGAGTTCCATCCACGCCAAGATCTTCGTCTCCACGCTCGGCTACGCCCTGATGGTGACAGTGCTGGCGCTGATCGTCTGCTACCCGGTCGCCTATGCAGTCGCGACGGCCAAGACCGCCGAGCGCGCCGCGCTGCTGATGCTGTTGCTTGTCGTGCCCTACGCGATCAACGAACTGCTGCGGATCTTCGCCTGGGTGCTGATCCTTGAAAAACAGGGACTGATCAATTCGGTCCTCGCGATGCTCGGCTTCATCGATCTTTCTGCTGGCGAAGGCGTGCGGTTCGTTGCGTCCAACTGGGCGGTCTTCACCGTGATGATCTATGCCTACGTCCTGTTCATGGTGTTTCCGATCTACAACACGATCGAGACGCTGGACAAAAACCAGATCGAGGCGGCGCGCGACCTTGGCGCATCCAACTGGCGCATCCATACCCGTGTGGTCATTCCCCACGCCAAGCCAGGCATCGCTGTCGGTTCGATCATGACCTTCATGCTGTCGGCCGGTTCGATTGCCGTGCCGGAAATCGTCGGCCGCGGCATGCATCCGGACTGGTTCAGCCAGGTCATCTACCGGCGTTTCTTCGAGACCAATGCCTGGAACCAAGGCGCCGCCTATTCGCTGGCGCTTTTGGCAGCGTGCCTCGTTTTCATCATGGCGGTGATGACCTTCTTCAAGGTCGGCATCCGCGACATTGCCAAGTGACGGGGAGGGAATATTGACCATCGCCGACGCGTCGCATCCGACAACCACCAGACCAGCCAGCGCCACCATGGCCGCGGATCGCAGCCGCGACTGGGGCGAGGCGCTGCTCGGCCTCTATCTGTTGGTGTTTTTCGCCTACATGTTTCTGCCGCTGGTGCTGATGGTGATCGCCGCCTTCAACGCCAACCCGACGCCGTCTGCGACCGCTTGGCAGGGCTTCACGCTGAAATGGTTTGTCGAACTGCCGCAGGACCGCCGCTTCATGCAGGGCCTCGGGCATTCGCTGATCATCGCCGCCGGGGTGATCGCCGTTGCGATTCCGCTCGGCCTCGCCGGTGCACTGTTGCTGTCGCGGCTGCAGACCCGCGCCAACACGCTGCTCTATACGATCCTTGTCTCGCCGGTGCTGACACCGGGCATCGTGCTCGGCGCGACCACCATGATCTTCTGGCGCGATGCCTTTGGCGTCGAGGCCGGGCTTTTCACAACGGTCATGGCGCAGGCCTCGTTCATTGCCTCGTACTGCATGCTGATGTTCATGGCGCGCCTGCAACGGCAGGACCGGGTGCTGGAAGAAGCCGCGCTCGATCTGGGGGCGTCGCCGCTGCTGGTATTCCGCAGGGTGACGCTGCCATTCCTGATGCCGACGATTTTGACCGCATCGTTCATCTCGGTGCTGCAATCGATCGAGAACTACAACACGACGTTCTTTGCCATCGGCGGCTCATGGACGCTGGTGACGGAAATCGGCAGCCGCATGCGCTTCGGCCTTTCGCCGATGATCAACGCCATCGGCGTCATCTTCATTGTCCTTACCGTGGTCGTTGCAGTGACCCATGCGCTCGTGACAAGAAAGCGGGCATGAGGATCGCCTTTGCCTGCATGCCCGGCCACGAGACCGTCGTGCCACGCCCGACGCTTGCGCGCACCGCGCTGCCGGACTGGCTGAAGGCCATGCCATCCCTCTCTTCCAGCGACGTGCTGGCGGGCGCAGAAGTTCGCACCGTCAAGCAGTGCCCGCCGTTTCTGGACGCGATGCAGGCGGGGGTGATTTTTCCTCTGGCGGCCGATGTTACCGTGAAAGACGGGGAGTTTTCGTGGGACTGGGACCTGCCGGCCCATCCGGTGGCGCGCACCACCCGCGCGCCGGTCGGCGTCCATGTGCCGGAGCAGGTGACAGGCGTACCTTTTGCCGACAGCGCGAGCTTTGCAATCAAGTTCAACAATTTCTGGACTGTGGCGCTGCCTGACGGCTTCTCGATGCTGTTCACCCACCCGGTCAACCGGCTCGAATTGCCGTTTCAGACGCTGACCGGCCTTGTCGATTGCGACCGATGGCGCGACGGGTTCGTGCATTTTCCGGCGCTGTGGACCGATCCGGACTTTTCCGGAACGCTTCCCGCGGGCACACCGGTGGCGCAGGGCTTCGTCATTCGCCGCGAGGCGCTGGAACTGGACTTCGCGCCGATGGACGAGCAAGCCCTGACCCGCCATGTCGCTGTGCAGGATGGACTGCAGTCCGAACCCGGCCTTTACCGCAAGTCGTTCCGCGCCGGACCTGCCTGACCGGGCCGCAGCCGGAAACGCCCGCGCGGCCCCTGTGTAGTGATCTTGAGCGCCAGTGCTGCGTTCTCCGGCCCCGGCGTCAAAAGCGCCAGCAGTGCCTCGCACCCGTCAAGTTCGCCTGCATCGCGCAGCGCAGTGGCGAGAGCCGCCGCGCTCTCGTCGGTCTGCATGGTGCCATGGGCAATGGTCAATTCGCGCACAGAATCTGCGGTTCTGCCGAGCCGCGTGTATACCTGACCGAGATTGAGCCGCGCTGTCGCATCATCCGGAGCGCGGTTCAGATAGACCGCAAAACCTTCCGCCGAGGCGGCAAGATCACCGCTTTCCATCTGGGCAGCCGACCGCTCGAACAGCGCATTGGCATGCGCAGGATCGCGGGTCAGCGCCGCATCGAACGCCGCGATCGCCTCGCCATCGCGCCCGAGCCTGCGCAGCACCAGCCCGCGATTGTAATGAACCGGCGCCTCGCCGGGCATGGCGGCCACAAGAATATCCACCGCTGCCAGCGCCGCGTCCCAGTCTTCACGGCCCGCAGCGGCTGCAAAGTTGCCGGCTGCGCGTTTCACCCGCTCATCCATCGGCAGTCCTCCACGACCTGTCATGCCTCTGCCATACCGGTTTTCTAGTCAGCGCGGCAGAGGTCAAACAGGGGAACGATCGCCATGCTGATGATGATGAAGCTCATCCACATTTCCGACATCCATATCAATGCCGAGCCGTTGCATGGCCATGACCCGGTTGCAAACTTTGCCGCTTGCCTTGCCCATGTGGAAGCCGAGCATGCCGACGCCGACCGCGTGGTGATCACCGGCGACCTCACCCACTACGGCCATGAGGCCGATTATGTGCGCCTGAAGGAGATGCTCGCCGCTTCAAGCCTGAAAGGCGAGCGCGCGCCGCGTCTGCTGATCGGCAACCATGACAACCGCGATACCTTTGCCTCGGTCTTCACAGATACCCCGCGCGACGGCGACGGCCATATCCAGTGGAGCGAGGAAACACCGGCCGGTCTGTTCGTCTATATGGACAGCGTGGAAGCTGGCACCCACGCCGGCCACTACTGCGAGGCGCGGCGCACCTGGCTGGAGGGCCAACTGACCCATGCGCGCGCCCGGGGCCTCGGCGCTTACCTGTTCCTGCACCACAATCCGCTGGCGGTGCACGTTGCCAATGCCGATGTGATCGGCATCGTTCAGGAACGCGAACTGCAGGACCTTCTGGCGATGTACCGCGATACGATGCGCCACATCTTCTTCGGCCACTGCCACTATACGCTGTCGGGCGTGGTGCGCGGCATTCCTTATTCTGCCGCCCGTTCGACCAACCACACCTGCTGGCCGGATTTTTCCGGCGATGCGACACGCATGGGCGTCGGTGATTTCCAGCCGAACTACAATGTCTGTTTTCTGGATGGCGATTCGACCGTCATCCACTCGATCGATTTCCTCGACGCACACAAGGTCGTCTGGGAATACGACGATCAGGACGTGGAGATCAAACCGGCCGAGGCAATCTCGGCCTGATCTCAGACGCAGCGCCCGCCATCCACTTCCAGCGCAACGCCGGTGATGAACGCCGCGTCGTCGGAGGCAAGCCACAGCGCTGCATTGGCGATGTCGAGCGGCGTTGAAAACCGGCCGAGCGGGATGACTGCCTTGAACCGCTCGCGGATCTCCGGTGTGTCCTCGCCCATGAAAGTCGCCAGCATGCCGGTTTCACCGGCAACCGGGCACAGCGCATTGACGCGTATGCCCTTGGGCGCCAGTTCGACCGCCATCGACTTGGTGGCAGTTACCGTCCAGCCCTTGGACGCATTGTACCAGGTGAGCCCGGGCCGGGGACGCAGGGCTGCCGTTGAAGCGGTGTTGATGATCACTCCGCCGCCCTGGCCTTCCATGATCGGCACCACGGCAAGTGTCGTCCGGTAGATTGCCTTCATGTTGACGGCACCGATCAGGTCGAAGTCGTCCTCGGAGACGTCCAGCATGCTGCCGTTGCGATGGCTGTAGCCGGCATTGTTGACCATGATGTCGATGCGTCCGAAAGCGTCATGCGCCCGCGCCACCATGTCGGTCACATGGTCGGCGCGCGTCACATCCGCTTGCACCGCCAGCGCCTGCTCACCGATATCGGCAGCGACCGCCTCGGCCTTGAGGCCGTTCAAGTCCGCAACGACGACACGCGCCCCTTCCTGCGCAAAGCGCCGCGCCATGCCCTCGCCGAAGCCTGATGCGGCGCCCGTGATGATGGCCACCTTGTTTTCGAGACGCATCGTGAACTCCCTGAGAAAAGTGAATGGTGAATTGTGAATGGTGAATAGAAAAAATCAGAAAATCGAAAAAGTTTGCAATAATTGCAAACCATGCAAGGTGTCACCATTCACCATTCACCATTCACCATTCACCCGTGATTGAAGACGATGGTCTTCGTCGCGCTCATGTCTTTCAGCGCCTCGAAACCCTTTTCGCGGCCATGGCCACTCTTCTTGAAACCACCGAACGGCAGTTCAATCCCGCCGCCGGCGCCATAGCCGTTGACGAACACCTGTCCGGCGCGAACCCTTTTTGCCATACGGTGCTGACGGCCGCCGTCGCGGGTCCAGACGCTGGCCACCAGTCCGAACTCGGTGCCGTTGGCAATCCGCACCGCATCGTCCTCACCCTCGAATGGTATGACGGTCAGCACCGGACCGAACACTTCTTCCTGGGCGATCGCCGCATCAGGATCGGCCGAGCCGAAAAGCACGGGCGCCTGGTAGTGCCCGCCCGACGGGGCACCCTTGGCAACCGATCCTTCGGCCAGTACCGGTATGCCAGCATCGCGCGCTGCGGCGACAAAGCCGGCCACGCGCTCCGCCTGCCGGGCATTGATCAGCGGACCGAGATCGCCGTCATCCCAGTGCGGCACAGCCGACAGCGCCGAGAACCGCTGCGCAAGCGCTTGCGTCAGTTCGCCGTGGATCAATCGCTCGACAAGGATGCGGCTGCCGGCCGAACAGGTCTGGCCGCCATTCTGGATGATGGCATTGACCAGCACCGGCAGTGCTGCATCGAGATCGGCATCGGCAAAGACAATCTGCGGGCTTTTGCCCCCAAGCTCCATCGTCACGCCGCGATTGTTGATCGCCGCTGCCTGCTGGATCGCCGTGCCGGTCAGCGGCGAACCGGTGAACGTGACATAGTCGACCAAAGGATGGGCCGAAAGAGAAGCGCCCGCTTCGGCGCCATAGCCGGTGATGACGTTGAAGACACCATCAGGAAATCCTGCCTCCAGCGCCAGTTCTCCGATCAGCAACGCTGTCAGCGAGGCATCCTCCGCCGGCTTGATCACCAGCGTGTTGCCCATGGCCAGCGCCGCGCCGGCAACGCGCGCCATGATCTGCATCGGATAGTTCCAAGGGATGATGCCGGCGACGACGCCATGCGGCTCGCGCAACGTCAGTGCCGTGTACCCGGCAAGGAACGGGATCTGCTCGCCGTGGACCTTGTCGGCGGCACCCGCATAATATTCGTAGTAACGCAGCGTGGCGATCACATCGGCAACCCCCTGCCGGGCGGGCTTGCCGGTGTCGCGGCTTTCGAGCGCCGCCAGTTCATCACCATTGGCCTCGATACGTTCCCTGAGTGCCACCAAAAGCCGACCTCTTTCGGTTGCCGTCATGCGCGACCAGGGACCATCGTCGAAAGCCGCACGGGCTGCCCGCACAGCGGTATCGACATCGGCTGCGCCTGAGCGCGGAATCGTCGCAAACACGGCGCCATCGGAAGGGCAGGCAACGGGAATCGTCTGGCCGGAAGCCGCCGGGACAATCCTGCCGCCGATGACGTTGAGCGCTGCGCGCCCCTGCGCCACGGTGCGTGTCAACGCCTTGTTAACCCTTTGTAACATCGAGAGCCTCCCGGATGATGCCGTTTCGACACTTTGCGCTGTGTTGAACGCGATTTGAAGCCCGTTGCCTGAAATTGCGCTTGAATGTGACACGCGATTCAACCATATGCGTGGAGCCCAAGGTCGCACGAACCTGTGGGCGCCCGCGCAGGGCACGTCGATCCGCCTCGCAACAGCGAAGGCGGGTGGGTCGCCCCCAAAAACCGCAGATGCGGATTGGGGGAGGGACAGGAGGCAAAGCCCGGCGACAGGTACAAGCGAGACCGGCAAGGATCGGTATCGTGGCGGGAAGGTCGTATGTCCCGCCGGGCGCCTTGAAGTAACGACGGCGAGGGCTTCGCTTCTGATATCCGCAGGATGTGCGGGTCAGTCAGCGGAGACTTTGAGTGTCGTTGCGCGTTGACCGGATGGCCATGCCCCATATGGGGGAACCTCCTCAGACAAGCAGCAGCAAAATTTTCCGCTCTCCGCAGTGTGCGGGGCGTGGTTTCGTCGTCTGAAAGGCGTTCGGCTTGTGCCCTTCGACAAGGCATGTGCTTGGCGCTTGGCGGAAGGCATCAACCATCTGCTTGCCGAAAGGAGCACCACCATGACCACCGCTCGCATCCGCCAGTTTCTCGCTGACCACAAGCCGGAAGGCCCGTGCCTGATCGTTGATCTCGACGTCGTGCGTGACAATTACCTTGCCTATCGCAAGGCGATGCCGGACACCCGCATCTACTACGCCGTCAAGGCAAACCCGTCGCCGGAAGTGCTCGAACTGCTGGCCGCCCATGGCTCGTCGTTCGATTGCGCATCGGTGCCTGAAATCCAGATGGCAATGGCCGCCGGCGCATCGGCTGACCGCATCTCCTATGGCAACACGATCAAGAAGGAGCGCGACATTGCCCGCGCTTACCAGCTTGGCGTTCGCCTGTTTGCCGTCGATGCCCATGAGGAAGTCGAAAAGGTTGCCCGCGCGGCGCCGGGCGCCAAGGTGTTCGTTCGCATCCTCTGCGATGGCGAAGGCGCCGAATGGCCGCTGTCGCGCAAGTTCGGCTGCGAGCCGGAAATGGCAGTCGGCGTGCTTGAGCATGCCCGCGCCTGGGGTCTCCAGCCCTGGGGCGTGTCGTTCCACGTCGGTTCGCAGCAGACCAACACCGGTGCTTGGGACGGAGCTCTCGCCTCGGCCGCCAAGATCTTCGCGGAAATGCGCGAAAAGGGCGTCGAACTCGGCATGGTCAATCTCGGCGGCGGCTTTCCTGCCCGCTACCTTAAGGATGTGCCGGCTGCGGCTGCCTATGGCCAGGCGATCTCCGACGCACTGCTCAAGCACTTCGGCAACCGTCTGCCGGAAACCATCATCGAGCCTGGCCGTGGCATGGTTGGCGCTGCCGGCATGATCAAGGCCGAAGTCGTGCTGGTCTCCAAGAAGTCGGACGATGACAATGTGCGCTGGGTCTATCTCGACATCGGCAAGTTCGGCGGTCTCGCCGAGACGATGGAAGAAGCGATCCGCTACCCGATCCGCACGCCGCGCGACGGCGATGCAAAGTCGGCATGCGTCATTGCAGGCCCGACCTGCGATTCGGCCGACGTGCTCTACGAAAAGACCCCGTACGACCTGCCTATCACCTTGACGGCTGGCGACGAGATCTTCATCGAAGGCACCGGTGCCTACACGACGACCTATTCCTGCGTGGCGTTCAACGGCTTCCCGCCGCTCGCCACCTACGTCATCTGAGCCTCCTACCGGGGACCGATAACAATGGAAACGATCGTGATCGCGGATGAATCCGCAATGCATGTGGCTGCCCGCGAGGCACTTCTGGACCGGGTCATGGGACCGGTCCGGTTTCGCCGTGCTTCCGAGCGGCTGCGTGAAGGCCGCCTTCCGGCCGAAGGTCTGGCGCTCGTGGCGCTGGATGCCGCAGGCGATGTCGTCGGTACCGTCCGCCTCTGGGATGCGCGCGCCTGCGGTGCCGGCCATACGCTGATGCTGGGTCCGCTTGCCGTCGATCCGGCCCACGCCGGTTCCGGTATCGGTTCGGCGCTGATGCGCGTCGCGATCGCCCGTGCCGAAGAACGCGGCCATGGCGCCATCGTTCTGGTCGGCGATCCGGATTACTACCGGCGTTTCGGCTTTGCCGCCCACAAGGCGCGCCGCCTTGCGATGCCGGGGCCGTTCGAGCGTCACCG
>JBGSWL010000099.1:0-2616 GCA_041752455.1 Roseitalea sp.
GTTCGGCAGGTTGACGAAACAGACCTTCACGCCCTGCTCCGGCATGTCGAAGGGCACAGTGATGTCCGTCGCGCCATACAGGTCGCGGTAGGTACCGCAGGCCTGGGCAATATCCGGCACGGCAACGCCGACATGGTTCAATGGACCAATCTTGAATTCGCTCATGGCGGTCTAGCTCCTCAGCACAATCACTTCGATCAACGGCCTTATCCCGAATTCGAGACTGCAGGCCTTGCGGATAGCGCGGCCCATCGCGCGCTCGACCGCTTCATCGTCATCCTTGTCGCGGCGCTTCATGCCGTCAATCGCCGCAGATGCCGCGGTTTCGAGGGCTTCGAGGCTTTCGTCTGCAACGCGTCCATCCGTTTCCGACAGGCCTTTCACGACGACCACCGGGCCATCCAGTATCTGGCCGGATTCCCCCAGCGAGACTGTCGCCAGAATGAGACCGCTGACCGACAGGCGGCGGCGTTCGATCAAGCCTTCGGCACCCTCCGGCACCAGCCGTGAGCCATCCAGCATCAGGCGTCCCGCCGGAACTTCATCAAGGATTTCCGGTTCGCCCGGCGAGATCCGTATCAGGCTGCCATTGCGCGGCATGATCGCCGACTGGATCTGCAAGGACTTCGCATAAGCGGCGTGCTCCATGATATGGCGCCGCTCTCCATGGACAGGAATGGCAAGGCGCGGGCGAACCCATTGGTACATCCGGCGCAATTCGTCCCGGCACGGATGGCCTGAAACGTGGATCGGCTCTTTCACCATCCGCGGCGTGATGATCCGTATACCCTGCTCGGCCAGCGAGTTCTGGAGGGCGTAAACCTGCGTCTCGTTGCCCGGGATCAGGCGCGAGGAGAATATCACCGTGTCATTCTCCTTGAGCGACACATTGCGATGGTCTCCGCGCGCGATCCGCGACAGCGCGGCATTCGCTTCGCCCTGGCTTCCTGTGCAGAGGTAGAGAATATGCTCCTGCGGCAGGAAGCCGGCTTCGGCTTCATCAACGAATTCGAGGTTTTGCGGCAGGATCCCGACCGCCTTGGCCGCCGATGTGATCTTGTGCATGCTCCGGCCGACAAGGCACACGCTGCGCCCCGCGAGATTGGCTGCTTCGATGATTGAGCTGACGCGCGCCACGTTCGAGGCAAAGGTCGTCACCGCAACGGCGCCGGTCTGTTGCGCAATGAGATCAATCAAGCCCTTGCGAACGGTATTCTCTGACCCGGACTCGCCGCTTTCAAAGACGTTGGTGGAATCGCAGATCATTGCCAGCACACCGCGGTCGCCCAGCGCGGTAAGCCCTTCGATATCGGTCGCTTCGCCCACAATGGGGTCCGGATCGATCTTCCAGTCCCCCGTGTGCAGGATCACACCCGCCGGCGTCTCGATGGCGAGGGCATTCGGCTCGGGAATCGAATGCGTCAGCGTGATGTACCTGACAGTGAACGGGCCGGCCTGAACCGAAGCTTCGAGCGAGATCGTCTTGAGCAGGCGCGTATCAACGCCCCGTTCCTGCATCTTGCCCCGCGCCAGTTCTGCCGTGAACGGGGTCGCATAAATCGGCGCCTTGGTCCGCAGCAGCGGATAAAGCAGTCCGATGGCGCCGATATGGTCCTCATGCGCGTGCGTGAGGAAAATGGCGTCGATATGCTCGCCGATCAGGTAGGCGGGATCGGCGCAGATCAGGTCAATGCCGGGCGTATCCAGCCCGCCAAACGTGACACCGACATCGACTATGATCCAGCGCCGGGAATGCGCCGGGCCGTAGCCATAGGCATTGAGGTTCATGCCGATCTCGCCGCAACCGCCAAGTGGCAGGAAAACGAGCTCGTCCGTAGTCGTCGCGCTATCGGGCATCAGGGTTTATTGGTTCCGCTTCCATACTTCGAGCAATCCGCGGATCAACACATCCTGATCATAGTGATCAATGGTCTCACTCGCGCCCTCGAACAAGGACGCGACACCACCTGTGGCGACAACGGTCATCGGCGCACCATACTCGGCTTTGATCCGCCGCACGAGCCCGTCAATCAGTTCGATGTAACCGAGGAAAATCCCCGATTGCATGGCCGAAACCGTATCCTTGCCAATGACTTGCGGCGGTTTCTGGATCGCGATCCGCGGCAGTTGGGCCGCTGCTTCGTGCAGGGCCCGCATCGAAAGGTAAATACCGGGCGAGATGATACCGCCCTCGAAACCACCATCAGCGCCCACTACATCGAACGTCGTGGCCGTGCCGCTGTCGATGACAATCAGCGGCCCCGGATAAGCTACATGCGCCCCCAGGGCGGAGACAATCCGGTCTGCGCCGACCTGTTCAGGGTGGCGAACGCGAAGTTCCACCCCTGTAACGAGCGACGGATCGCCGATAAACATCGGTTCGATATCAAAGTAACGGCGCGCCAGATTACGGAAGTTGAACTGGGCTTGCGGCACCACCGTCGAGATCACACAGCCCCGCACCTTCGACATGTCGGCGCCGTGCATATCCGCCAGCCGCCACAACCATGAGGCGTGATCATCGGCAGTCTTGGTCGAATCCGTGGTGCTGCGCCAGCTATGGATCCAGTCGGTCCCATCATGGAGCGCAAACACGGTGTTGGTGTTGCCTACGTC
>JBGSWL010000100.1:0-7039 GCA_041752455.1 Roseitalea sp.
GGCGCGCTGGACGCCGCTGCCGCGCACCTTGCTTGGCCAGACCGGCAGCACCGTGGATGCCGCCGGTATGCGCCAATACGAAGCCCTCTTTGCCATGCCGAGCCATGTGGCAGGCGCACTGGGCATGATGGCCAACTGGGATTTGCGCCCGCTGCAGGAGCGCCTCGGACGCCTTGCCGTGCCCTTGGTTCTGGTGACGGCGGAGGACGACCGCATGGTGCCGCCGCGTGTCTCGCGCTTTGCCGCTTCGCTCGCACCCCGTTCGCGGCTGGTGCGCCATGTCTCCGGCGGGCATTTGTGGCACGAAATGCATCCCGACGCGGCAGCACAACTGATCCGGGAGGCGGTTGCCGGTGTAGAAGACCATGACGCCGGCAACGGCAAGGCGGCCTGACCACAGGCCGTCGCCACACAGTTTTCGGGAGGCCATCGGGCCATGAACATGCATACGACCACAACGCCGGACGGCACCGACGACAACGGCCCGGTTGCGGCCCACGATCCTCGCCCGCAGGCTGTGGTGATCGGCGCAGGCTTCGGCGGACTTGCCGCCGCAATCCGGCTGACCGCGCGCGGCTATGGCGTCACCGTCATCGACAAACTGGAGCAGGTCGGCGGGCGCGCCCGGGTGTTCCGGCAGGACGGATTCACCTTCGATGCCGGCCCGACGATCATCACCGCCCCGTTCATCTTCGAGGAACTCTGGTCGCTGTTTGGCGAAGCCATGGCCGACCACGTGACGCTGAAGCCGATGGAGCCGTTTTATGCGGTCCGCTTTCCCGATGGCCAGACGTTTCGCGCCTGGTCCGACACGGCGCGCATGGAAGCCGAAGTGGCAGCCTTCGATCCGCAGGCCGTTGCCGGTTACCGGACCTATCTTGCCGAAAGCAAACGCTGCTTCCACACCGGGTTTGAGGCAATGATCGACAAGTCGTTCCACAGTCTGTGGTCGATGGTCGAGGCCCTTCCGGGCCTCATTGCGCGGCGCGCCGACCGGTCCGTGCACGGGCTGATCTCCAGCCATGTGCGCAACGAGCGCCTGCGCCAGGCGTTGAGCTTTCATCCGCTGTTCATCGGCGGCAACCCGACCCGCACCAGCGGCGTGATGAGCCTGATCGCCTATCTGGAAAAGACCTACGGTGTTCACTACGCCATGGGCGGCACCGGAGCGCTCGCTGTCGCGATGGCTGATTTGTTTGCGCGCCATGGCGGCAAGCTGCGCCTCGACACCGAAGTCGACGAAATTCTTGCATCTGGCGACCGGGTCACCGGCGTGCGCCTGGCAGACGGCACCACGGTCAACGCCGACATCGTCGTCTCGAACGCCGATACCGGCTGGACCTACAAGCACCTGCTGCGCAAGCGCAGCCGCCGCCGCTGGACCGACCGCAAGATCGCCCGCGCCAAGCATTCGATGAGCCTGTTCGTCTGGTATTTCGGCACCAATCGCCGCTACGAGGATGTCGAGCACCACACCATCATGATGGGCCCGCGCTACCAGGACCTTCTGGCCGATATCTTCGACCGCAAGGTGCTCGCTGACGACTTCAGCCTCTATCTGCATCGTCCATCAGCGTCTGACCCTTCGGTCGCGCCGGAAGGCTGCGATGCCTTCTACGTTCTGGCGCCGGTGCCCAATCTGGAAGGCGACACCGACTGGGAAACCATGGCCGAACCTTACCGGCAACGCATCGAAGCCTTTCTGGAAGGCTCGATCATGCCCGGCCTGAAGGAAGCTGTCGTCACGTCACGCGTTGTCACGCCGCTTTATTTCCGCGATACTCTGCTCTCTGTGAAAGGCGCAGCATTCGGCATGGAGCCCCTTATGACGCAATTGGCATGGTTCCGTCCGCACAACCGGTCCGAGGAGCTCGAAGGGCTCTACATCGTCGGTGCCGGTACGCATCCGGGTGCCGGACTGCCCGGCGTCGTCTCTTCCGCAAAGATCCTCGACAAATTGGTGCCCCATGTCGGCCAACGCGCCTAAGATCACGGTCCTGACCGCTGCCGACCAGCGCCAGTGCCACGCGACGATCCGCGCCGGGTCGAAATCGTTCAACGCGGCATCGCGCCTGTTGCCGCGCAACACGCGCCTTGCCGCGCGAGCGCTCTATACGTTCTGCCGTTCTTCGGACGATCTTGTCGACGATGCCGCCAATGACGGGTCCGCATCTGCACGTCTGCGCCACCGGCTCGAGGCGATCTATCGCGGCGATGCGGCCGACCTGATCTGCGACCGGGCCATGGCCGCCGTCGTGCACGGCCATGCAATACCCCGCGAAATTCCGCTCGGCCTCATCGAGGGCTATGGCTGGGATGAAACCGGCCGCCGCTACCAGTCCATCGATGACCTTTTGGCCTATGCGACCCGTGTTGCAGGAACGGTCGGACTGATGATGACGCTGGTCATGGGTTCGCGCGAACGCCACGTGCTGGCGCGCGCCGCCGATCTCGGTCTTGCCATGCAGTTGACCAATATCGCCCGCGACGTCGGCGAAGACGCCCGCAACGGCCGCATCTACCTGCCGCTCGACTGGCTCGACGAAGCAGGCATAGACCCTGAAGACCTGCTGGAGAAGCCGCGCTTTTCGCCGCAATTGGGAGAGGTCGTGCGCCGCCTTCTGGCGGTTGCCGACGAGCTTTACGGCCGGGCACAGACCGGGATAGCGGGCCTGCCGCTCGATTGCCGTCCGGCGATCCGCTACGCTTCCCTCGTCTACCGTGACATTGGCCGGGTGATCGCCGAAAACGGCTACAATTCGGTCGATACCCGCGCCCACACCGGAACCTTCCGCAAGCTGCATCTGGCCGCCCGCGCTGTTGCCAGCCCGCTGGTGCTCAAGCCACCGGCAGCCCTCGACGCCCACCCCTCGGTCGCTCATCTGGTCGAAGCAGCAGCGTCAAGCGCAGCACCCGAAATTCGCGGCATTGATGCGAAAGTCGGGCGGATGCTGGAACTGATGGCGGCCGGGCACGGGCGCCGCAGCGCGGTCCAGGGCATCCGTGCTTGAAAGGAGACGATATTGGAGAACTATCTGGGTCTCGTCGAACTGGTGTTCTTCATCATCGTTTTCGTTACCTTCTATGTCTGGCAGCGCTGGTCACTGGCGCGCGACATGGCCGCCCGTGAAGCCCGCGAGGCTCAGGAAAAAGGCCAGCGCAATGATGACGCCAAGCGCTGCGGGCACCAGAAACACACCGAAGTAAGCGACCCCGCCAAACGTGGCGCGCGGCATGCGAAACGGCAGCATGGCCTTGACGATCGGGCTGGCAAAACGGCGGCCGGAAAAGCTCTCATGCATCAGCGTGACCTTCTGGCCGGCCAGCACGGTATCGACGACCGAGCGCATGTAGAACGGCCCGTCCTCATGGGTCGCCACGATCTTCGGCGTCACGCCCTTGTCCGCATGGCAGAACCGTTTGACACCCCAGAAGCCGGATTTCAAAGGCGCGGGCGACGGCGCATCGAAATGCCCGGTTTTCCCATCGGTACCGATCTTCAACGCCAGCAATCCGCGGCTGCCGTCGCGGCGCTCGGTATCATAAAGGATCATCGCACTGCCGTCGGGCGCGACACCACGCGCCCAGTCCCAGCGCTCGAAGCTTTTCTCCAGCGCCAGTTCGCCCCAGTTGCTGTCGAGATAGCCATGGCCCTGCCAATCAGGGATGCCGCCTGCCTTGAACACCACGGAGATCGCGCTCGTCGGCGCAATCGGCCACCAGCGTTGGCGGCCTTGCGCGTCGATGTCGTGCGGTGTGTCGGTGATCGCGCTCGGCACCAGCGTAATCTTGCCCTTGACCCGCTTCGGTAGCAGTTGATGCGGCGGCAGAGGCACGGCGATTTCATCGAAATCGACGGTCAGCCGGCCATCGGACCAGGTCAGGCTGCTCGGACCGACACGAAAATGCGTTGCCGATCGCTCAAGATCCGTCCTGCCCCGCTCGGTCATGGTCCAGCGATGAATACCCGGCGCATAGAGCGCGACATTGATGCAGACATGGTCTTCCGGATCGCGCCGACCGCTCCACGCATAGTAGGGCGAAAACACCGAGCCTATGAAGGCGATGACCGAAACGCCATAGCGCCCGCAATCGCTCAGGCCATCGACATACCACCAGAGGTAACCATCGGCCGGGACCTGCGCGTCAAAGCGTGGTCCGCTTCCAGGCTCGCCGCCGCCAGTTGCCCGGAAAGGCAGGCCATCGGCACGCCCGCCCCCGGATGCACGCTGCCCCCCGCCAGATAAAGCCCCGGTATCGCCGTCCGCGATCCGCTGCGGGAAAACGACGCCATCCAACCGTGCGACGCCATCCCGTAAAGCGCTCCCCCCGACCCCGGAAACAGCCGGTTGAACCCGTCCGGCGCCGTGGCCATCCGCGTCGCGCTCGAAAAATCCAGCGGAAAGCCGCACCGCGCCATCTGCGCCATCGTTTCGCTGAGGCATGCAGCCGTCCTTTCAGGTTCGTAGTCGGTTGTGTCGCCATTGGCCGGCGCATTGGTCAGGACAAGAAGCCGCTCGCGCCCGCGCCGCGCCGCAAGCGCGCTGAGATCGCCGTCGCTGGAGCGGTCCTGCGCACAGACATAGACCGTCGGTCGCCGGGGTGTCTGCCCATCCTTGAAGATCATCTCGAATTCGCCGCGATAATCATCGCCAAACATCACCGTATGGTGGGCAAGCGGCAGCGCCGATGCGTCAACCTCGGCGCACCAGGTGACGGCTGACAGCGAACGGTCGCGCGGGCGCACAGCGCGAACACCGGCAGACGGACCGGCATCGCCAAGCAGGCCGCCGGCCAATGCAGAAATGTCGCCATTGAAGATGACCGATCCGGCCTCGATCCGCTCGCCGTCGGCAAGGATCACGCCGGTGATGCCTTCGCCGTCAGTTTCGATCCGGGCAACTTTGGTTCCATAGCGAAACACGGCGCCCTGCTCGGCAGCGATGGTGGCAAACGCCCGCGCCAGCGTGTGCATGCCGCCGGTGACGATCCACACCCCGGCCTGCTCCACATGCGCGACCAGCATCAGCGTGGCAGGCGATGAAAACGGCGACGAACCGCAATAAGTGGCATAGCGGCCAAAAAGCTGGCGCAGGCGCGCGTCGGGGAAATAACCACCGAGCGCGCCCCAAAGGGTCTGGAACGGGCGCAGGGCGAGCATCTTGCCGATCGACAGCGGGCCGATCCGGCGCGTCAATTCGATCATGCCGGGCCGCTGCGCAGCCATGTAGGTGTCGCGCAGCGTGTCATGGATGGCGGCGCTGTCGGCGCAAAAGCGGCTATAGCCTTCGGCGTTGCGCGCATCGGAAAAGGCCTCGATTGCAGCCGCCGACCGGTCGATGTCGGCAAAGAGATCCAGCCTGCTGCCATCCTGCCAGGCATGGCGCGCCAAGGTCCCCGCCGGCGTCAACGAGACACGGCTTTCCAGCGCAATACCGAGCGGCGCGAGCAGCCGGTCGAAGACCCATTTCATCGTGAAGACCGTAGGACCACCATCGATGCGCGCATCGCCGACCGCGACATGGCGCATCTTGCCGCCGGGCGCGGCCTCTTTTTCGAGGACCATGACCTCATGGCCGGCACCCGCCAGCGCAATCGCCGACGACAGCCCGCCCATGCCGGCACCGATGACAATGACGCGCCGCGATCTGCGAGGCTGGGTTTTCGAGGCGTTTTCCATCGTGAGGTCGCGTTGACAATTTTCTCTGGTGTGTCAATCTAACTTTACATTGCTTGGTGTCGTTGTAAATTGACAAACAGGGGTTGCCGCCATGGATCTTCACAAACGCATCGAGCGCGCGCTGGACAACGCGATCCGCATGGCGACCGCTGGCAACCAACCGCCGAAGATTGCTGAAGCACTGCGATACGCGGTTTTTCCCGGTGGTGCGCGCGTGCGACCCAAGCTCTGCCTTGCCGTTGCCATGGCCTGCGGCGACCGCCATCCCGATGCTGCCGATGCGGCCGCCGCTGCCATCGAGATGCTGCACTGCGCCTCGCTGGTTCACGATGACATGCCCTGCTTCGACGATTCGGGGCTTCGCCGCGGCAAGCCTTCGGTCCACACCGCATTCTCCGAACCGCTGGCGCTTCTGGCCGGTGACGCGCTGATCATCGCCGCATTCGAGACGATTGCCCGCGAATGCCTCAGCCGCCCGGATCTGGTCGGCCCGCTGGTGATGATCGTCGCCAAGGCTGTCGGCATGCCGCACGGCCTTGTGGCCGGTCAGGCCTGGGAGAGCGAAGACAAGATCCCGTTTGCCGAATATCACCGCGCCAAGACAGCATCGCTCTTTACCGGTGCGGCGATTGCCGGCGCGATCGCGTCCGGTGCAAACCCGCAGCATTGGCGCGCCATGGGCGATGCTCTGGGCTCCGCCTATCAGGTCGCAGACGACCTTCGCGATTTTGCTGCGACCGAGAGCGAAATCGGCAAACCTTGCGGCCAGGATGCGCTGCACGACCGGCCGAATGCCGTGACAACGCTCGGCCTCGATGGCGCGATCGGCAAGCTGCAAGCGCTGGTCGGCGAAGCGGTCGCCTCGATTCCCGATTGCCCGGGCCAATCGATGCTCAGCCAGCTGATCACCGGCGAAGCCAGCCGTCTCGTCCCGAAAAGCCTTGCAAGCCGGGCGGCCTGAACGCCCATGAGCGAGACGGCCTTGCGGACCGCTGAAGGCGACGCCAGCGACCGCGCATCGCCGCTGACGCTCGGCGATCGCTACCGCCTCTGGCGCAATCGCCTTCTGGCATCGCCGCCGTTTCGCCGGACCGGTCGCCGCTTCCCGCTTTCGCTGATTGCCAACGGCCGCGCCAATGATCTGTTTGCGATCACCACCGGCTTTGTCCAATCCCAGGTTCTGCTGGTTTTCGTCGAGACCGGCTTGCCGGACTTCCTGCGCGACGAGCCAAGAACCCTGCGCGATATCGCCCGCCATGCAAGGTTCGATGAGGCGACGACGCTGCGCCTGCTGCGGGCCTGCGCCGGGCTGGAGTTGGCCGCCGTACTCGCCGACAAGCGCTGGACGCTCGCCGACCA
>JBGSWL010000101.1:0-7663 GCA_041752455.1 Roseitalea sp.
GGCGATGCGGCGCTGGTGCGCCTTCCAGAGCGCCGCTGCAAACGGGTCTTCGCTGCGCGTGATCCGGTCATCCTGCGTGGTGATCGGACGGTGCAGCAGCCGGTTGTGAACTTCCAGCCGGTGGTCGATTTCGCGCTCGACCGGCAGGCGCAACCCGCGCAGCGCAATCAGCGAGGCGACAAGCCCTGCGCCAAACGCCAGCGCGAGCATGACCCGCGCATTGTCTGGCACGATGCGAAACACGCCCGCCCAGGACGCAACAAGAAAGACGGTGAGGACGATGAAAAACGGGATCAGGCGCGGCGAAAGCCGCTCGACGGTTAGCGCGAGGCGCGTAGCCGCGCGGGCAAATCCGAGCCTTGCCATGCCCGGTTTCGCGCGGTCCGAAGACCGTTCCGAAGCGCCGGGTTTTTGGTTCTGCAGGTCTTCCGTCATGCCGTTCCTCGCCACAGACCGCTCAAGATAGCAGCTTGTGTGGCGAAGGCGAGGCGAAAACCGGTCACGGTTTTGTCACTGGATCAAGGGTGTGCAGGCAGGGTCCAGTCCGGCACGCTGTCGAGGCCGATCAGTTCGTCATAGGTCGGCCGCCGTCGCACGACATGGAACCGGTCGCCATTGACCATGACCTCCGGCACCAGCGGGCGCGAATTATAGGTTCCGGCCTGCACCGCCCCATAGGCGCCGGCCGATCCGATGGCGATCAGGTCGCCCTGCACAACCGCAGCGATGTCGCGATCCTTGGCCATGAAATCCCCGGATTCGCACACCGGCCCGACAATGTCGGCAATCATGCGTGCGCCATCATGGCCTGGCTCGGCAACCGGCGTGATCTCGTGCCAGGCATCATACAGCGTCGGGCGGACCAGATCATTCATCGCCGCATCGACGATGACGAAGGTCTTGTCCTCGCTGCGCTTCACATACAGCACCTTGGAGACAAGGATGCCCGCATTGCCGGCGATCAGGCGGCCGGGTTCGAAGATCACCTTGACCCCGAGCGGCCGCACATGGCGCTTGACGATCTCTGCATAAGCATCCGGCAAGGGCGGCGGTTCGTTGTCGGCCCGGTACGGAATGCCAAGTCCGCCGCCAAGGTCCACATGCTCGATCGCATGACCATCGGCGCGCAATTGCCCGACCAATTCGGTCAGCAGGGCAAACGCCTGGTCGAACGGCTGCAGCGCCGTGATCTGGCTGCCGATATGCATGTCGATGCCGGTGACCTTGAGGCCGGGCAGCGCCGCAGCGCGGCGATAGACATCGCGCGCCTGCATCCAGGAAATGCCGAACTTGTCGCCCTTCTTGCCGGTGGAAATCTTGGCATGGGTCTTGGCATCAACATCCGGATTGATCCGCAGTGACACCGGCGCCGTCACCCCAGCAGCACCGGCGCGCGCCGACAGCATCTCCAGCTCCGGCTCGCTCTCCACATTGAAGCAGTGGATGCCGGTCGAAAGTGCAAAATCGATTTCAGCAGCCGTCTTGCCGACGCCCGAGAACATGATCCGTTCGCCGGGAATTCCGGCGGCGAGCGCGCGCCGCAATTCGCCTTCCGAAACCACATCGGCCCCGGAGCCGAGCGCAGCCAGCGTCGCCAGAACGCCCTGGTTGGAGTTTGCCTTCATCGCATAGCAGATCATCGCATCGATATCGGCAAAGGCTGCGGCAAAGACATTGTAGTGACGGGTCAGGGTCGCGGTTGAATAGCAATAGAACGGTGTCCCGACCTCGGCAGCAATCTGCGCGACGGAGACGTCTTCGGCGTGCAATTCGCCTTGCCTGTAGTGGAAATGGTGCACGAGTTTCGGCCTGTCAGCGGATCAGGGCGTCAAGGACGAACGGGCGGTCCTCAACCGGCTGCGGCTCACCGGGCGCTGCAGCGCCTGCACTTGCAGACGGCGGAAGCTCGGGATCGCCGGCGCGACCGCAGGCGGAAAGCGCGACCAGCGCGACAAGACCGGCAGCAAGAGCAAGCGCGCGCATGATGTCATCTCCCGTTTCAGACGTTGCGGTTCCTGCGCCAGATCGCGGTTGCTTTCAAGACCGATCGTCGCAATTGCCAGCGCGCGCCTTACTCCATGCGCGCAAGGCGCTCGCGCCAATGGCGCACCTGGCGACGCACCTGCGCCGGTGCCGTGCCGCCGAAGCTGGTGCGGCTGGCCACCGATTTCTTCACCGACAGCACATCAAAGACCTTGTCGGTGACCCCCGGATGCAGGGTCTGGAGATCGCCAAGCGACAATTTTTCCAGCCCGACGCCTTTTTCAGAGGCGAGCGCGACCGCGCGGCCTGTTACATGATGGGCATCGCGGAACGGCAGACCCGCTTCGCGCACCAGCCAGTCGGCAAGGTCCGTCGCAATCGAAAAGCCGCTGCCGGCGGCCTTTGCCATCGCCTTTTCGTTGACCGTAAGATCGGTGATCATTCCGGTCATGGCTGCGATGGCAAGTTCCAGCGCGCGGGCTGCATCGAAGACCTGCTCCTTGTCTTCCTGCATGTCCTTCGAATAGGCGAGCGGCAGACCCTTCATGACGGTCAGGAGCGCAATCAGCGAACCGTTGATCCGGCCGGTCTTGGCGCGCACCAGTTCGGCCGCATCCGGGTTCTTTTTCTGCGGCATGATCGACGAGCCGGTCGAAAATGCATCCGACAGGGTGACGAACCCGAACTGCGGCGTCGACCACAGCACGATTTCCTCGGCAAGGCGCGACAGGTGCGTCGCCGCAATCGATGCCATCGCCAGAAAGTCGAGGGCAAAATCACGATCCGAGACCGTGTCGATCGAATTGCGCGTCGGCTCCAGGAAGGCGAGCGCCGTCGCTGTCATGTGCCGGTCGATCGGAAAGCCGGTGCCAGCCAGCGCCGCAGCGCCGAGCGGGCATTCATCAAGGCGCGCCAGCGCATCGTTGACGCGCGACAGGTCCCGGCCGAACATTTCCACATAGGCCATGCAATGGTGGCCAAAGGTGACCGGTTGCGCCGTCTGCAGGTGGGTGAACCCCGGCATGACGGTTGCCGCATGGGCTTCCGCCTTGTCGACAAAGGCCGCAATCATCCGCTTCAGGGCATCGCGCGTGCGCGACAATTCCGCGCGCACCCACATGCGGAAGTCGACCGCCACCTGATCGTTGCGCGAGCGCGCCGTGTGCAGGCGACCCGCCGGCTCTCCGATCAGATCCTTGAGCCGCGCCTCGATATTCATGTGAATGTCTTCGAGCTGGCGCGAAAACGTGAAGCGGCCCTCGTCGATTTCCGTGCGGATCGTTTGCAGGCCTGACACGATGCTCTCGCAATCGTCACTGGAAATGATGCCGCAGGCTGCCAACATGGTGGCGTGGGCAATGGACCCTTCGATGTCCTGGACATAAAGCTTGCGGTCAAAATCGATGGAAGCGTTGATCTCTTCCATGATCGCAGTCGGTCCTGATGCGAAGCGTCCGCCCCACATCGTGTTCGAGCCACCCAGTTGAGGATTTGACGTTTTCGCCATGACCAATGACCACCCGCTTGTTGACTGCCCTGCCCGCCGCCGCTTCTTGCGCCTTGCAGGCAACGGCGCATTTGCACTCGCCGCTCTGCCGCTCCTATACGGGTGCAGCGATGAGGCTGGCAACACGGCTGGCGGGCTTTCGCCCGCATCGATTGCGGTGCGCGATGCAGTCCGCCCGCATCTCCAGGGCGACATTGCAGCGCTGGCGATCCGGGAAGAAGCCGAAGACATTGGCACGCTGGCTTTCAACAACGCCGACGGCACCGCGATAACGTTGGCTGCGTCGGCCGGCACCGTGCGACTGGTCAACATCTGGGCGACCTGGTGCGCACCCTGCCGCGAGGAGATGCCCTGGCTCGACCAGCTTCAGGCCGAACGCGGCAGCGACCAATTTGCGGTGATGGCGATCTCGGTCGATGGTGGCACCGCCGACAAGCCGCGCGCGTTCTACGACGAAATCGGCATCAAACATCTCGCCTTCCTGCACGACCCGACGCTTGGCGTCTTCAATACCTTGAAAAAGCAGAGCCTTGCATTCGGGCTTCCGGTGACCTTGCTGGTCGGGCCCGACAACCGGGTGATCGCCAACATGAACGGTCCTGCGAACTGGGCAGGCGCGGACGCTTACGCCATGGTCGATGCGGCCATTGGCGCAATGGGTTGATTGTGCGGAAACAACGCAACCCGAGGATGCGCAGAGATTAACGCTGCACACCGGTTTGGCATTCGAAATCCGCACATGCATCTTGGAGTTGTAGGCTCTTGGTGCCCTGTTCCGGTTTCCGGCACAAGATGAGTTACGAACAAAATCGGAACATCCCAAAACCTGCGATTCGTCGCCGATTCGTTCGCGGGGAGTTCCAAGTGTTAACGAAACCCTTCTCGAAGGTTAACCGGCATGGTTAACAAGACATTGATTTTTCGATTCAAAAGCAAGGCATTGGCGAAACGGCGGAAGGTTGGAACCATCTGTCGATCCGCCACCTTCCACCGGTTAACAGCCTCTCCGGTTCAGCCGATGAACCGCACGGAATTTTCATGGAATGGTTGGCATTGGCACTGCAACACACCACATCTGGTAGGGAACAAAGCTGCAACCCATGCGAGTCAGCGATTCGTCAGCGATTCGTTCCAGACTCGTTCTGGTTGTTAACGATGACCCATCTGAGGTTGTGCAATCCTGTGTGCAGCACAGCAAATACAACCTGAAACCGGATCGCCAGCATGCTATCGCGTTCCGTCACTGAAGACGCCCAATATCAAAGGCCAGACCGATGCTCGATCGCGCCGTGGACCGAAACCGACATGGCCCCCTGACATTTTCTGGTCGCGGCGTGCAGGCGGTTCTGGGTCCGACCAATACCGGCAAGACCCATCTGGCGATCGAGCGCATGGTCGCCCATTCGTCCGGCGTGATCGGCCTGCCGCTCCGGCTTCTGGCGCGCGAGGTCTATGGGCGATTGGTGGACCGGGTCGGTGCGTCGAACGTGGCGCTGATCACCGGCGAGGAAAAGATCGTGCCGCCAAAGGCCCGCTATTCGGTCTGCACGGTCGAGGCGATGCCGCGCGAGACAGATGCCGCCTTTGTTGCCATCGATGAGGTGCAACTGGCCGGCGATCTGGAGCGCGGCCACATCTTCACCGACCGGCTGCTCAACATTCGCGGCCGCGACGAGACCCTGCTGCTCGGCTCTTCGACCATCGCGCCCATGCTGCAGCAGCTGTTGCCGGGGATCTCGATCAGCTCGCGCCCGCGCCTGTCCCACCTTGCCTATGCCGGATCGAAAAAGATCACGCGCCTGCCGCGCCGCTCGGCCATTGTCGCGTTCTCGGCCAACGAGGTATACGCCATCGCCGAACTGGTGCGCCGCCAGCGCGGCGGTGCTGCGGTCGTCATGGGCGCCCTGTCGCCGCGCACCCGCAATGCGCAGGTCGAACTCTACCAGTCCGGCGATGTCGATTACCTCGTGGCAACCGATGCCATCGGCATGGGGCTCAACCTTGATGTTGATCATGTCGCCTTTGCGCAGATGCGCAAGTTTGACGGTCACACCTACCGCGAACTGAACCCGCAGGAGATGGGCCAGATCGCCGGACGCGCCGGGCGGCATTTGCGCGACGGCACCTTTGGCGTCTCGGGCCAGGTCGATCCTTTGTCGGACGAACTCGTCGAGCGGATCGAGGGCCACAATTTCGAGCCGCTGCGCATCTTGCAATGGCGCAACCGGCGCTTCGATTTTGCCTCGATCGACGCGCTGAAGGCTTCACTGGATGTCGCGCCGACGCTGGCCGGCCTGACGCGCGCCCTCCCCTCGACCGACCAGGTGGCACTCGATTTCGTGACCCGGGATCCGCAGGTCATCAACCTTTGCACCAATGCACGGCGTGTCGAGCAGCTTTGGGATGTCTGTTCGCTCCCCGATTATCGCAAGATCGCACCAGCGCAGCATGCCGACATCATTTCGGCGATCTGGTTCGATCTGGTCCGCCATGGCCGCGTCGACGAAGCCTACATGGCCGAACAGGTGCGCCGCGCCGACCGCACGGATGGCGAAATCGACACGCTGTCGCATCGCATCGCGCAAATTCGCACCTGGACATATGTTGCCAATCGGCCCGACTGGCTGGCAGACCCGCAACACTGGCGCGAAATGACCCGTGCGATCGAGGACCGGCTGTCCGACGCATTGCACGAGCGCTTGACGAAACGTTTCGTTGATCGCAGGACAAGCCTGCTGATGAAGCGCCTGAGAGAGAACGTCACGATGGAAGCAGAGATTACGGCCGCAGGCGACGTCAGCGTCGAGGGCCACCATGTCGGCAGGCTTGAGGGCTTCCGCTTCACGCCCGATAGCGCCGCTGCAGGCGAAGACGCCAAGGCTGTGCGTTCGGCTGCGCAAAAGGCGCTGGCTGCTGAATTCGATTCGCGGGCAGAGCGCTTTTCGGCGACCGCCAACGGCGATCTTGCGATTGGTTCCGATGGCATCCTGCGCTGGATCGGCGCGCCGATCGGTGCATTGGCCGCGACCGATGATTGGCTGCGTCCCCGCGTGATTTTGCTGTCCGATGAGCAATTGACCGGACCGGCACTCGACAAGGTCATGGCGCGCGCCCAGCGTTTTGTCGGCCACCACATCGAAACCCACCTCAAGCCGCTGATGGATCTTGGCCGGGCAGACGAACTCTCCGGCATGGCCCGCGGAATCGCGTTCCGGCTGATCGAGCGTCAGGGCATTGTCGAACGCAAGGAAATCGCCGACGACCTGAAGTCGCTGGAGCAAGACGGCCGCGCTGCGCTGCGCCGGTACGGCGTGCGTTTCGGCTTCTACCATGTCTTCGTGCCTGCGCTGATCAAGCCGGCCCCGGCTGGTCTGTTGACCCTGCTCTGGTCGCTGTCGAATGATCGGCGCGACGCAACCGGCTACGGCGACGTCGTCCAGCTTCTGGCCAGCGGGCGCACCTCGCTTGCGCCGGATGCAACCTTCGACGCCGAATTCTACCGGCTTGCCGGCTACCGGGTTCTCGGGCCGCGCGCCGTGCGCATCGACATCCTGGAACGCCTCGCTGACCTGATCCGCCCGTGCATCTTCGCCAAGCCCAATGACGCAAAACCCGCCGACGGAGCGCTCGGCGACGGGCGGTTTGTCGTCACGCCTGCGATGATGTCGATCCTTGGTGCGACCCACGACGACATGGAAGCGGTGCTCAAGGCGCTCGGCTATCGCGGCGAGCAACGCCCGGCTGCGGATGTGGAAGCGGCAATCGCCGCGATTCGCCCGCTCATTGCACCGACGCCGAAGGTTGTTCCGGACGCAGCACCTGCGGCTGCGCCCGATGCACCAGCGGATGAGACGGTGCCTGAAACGGTCTCTGTGGACGTGGCCGCCCAAGAACCCGCCGCTCCGCCCGTGGAAGCGGTCAGCGAAGAGCCCTTGCCTGAGGTTGCCGACACCGCCGACTTGCCACCGGTCGAAGAACCGGTAGAAACCGTTGCCGGCGAAACCCCGGTTGAAGCCGTCTTGGCTGCACCGGCCATGGTGACGGTCTGGCGTCAGGGGCGCGCGGAAAACCAGCGCCCGCCGCGCAGCAGCAACAACCGGTCGAACAACACCAATGCCCGCCAGGGCGCGCCGGAAGCGGGCGAGGCGCGCAGCGAAGATGCGCAGCCGTCGT
>JBGSWL010000102.1:0-26838 GCA_041752455.1 Roseitalea sp.
GCCTTTGTCGCCGGCTTGCGTGCATCCGCCTGCCGATCGGAAACAAGGCCGGCAACATCTAACCGATACGGCCGCCGAAGCACCGCTCGAAGGTAGACATTGATCGCGTGATGCATCCTGCGTTTAGTCGCTGCGAACGGACTCTTGGCAAAACCGGTGAACCCCACGCGCTGGCATTGAAAGCCGCTTACCTTCACTCCGTTCGGCGTGGTTGAATTGTCCGGTTGATTGCCGCAAGTTCTTTCGGCGCCAGAAGCAAAGTATTCTGGCCCCGGCAATCGATGCAAAGTTCACCGGGCGCGGACCGGACATGCCGGCCATGGTCGCCGTTTGACGTGACGTTGCCGGATCCGCTCGTCCGGGAGGGTCGGAGACAATACACGCGCGACCGGGCCCGCCGAACAAAGTGGGTACCCCCTTGCCCTAAACCGGTGGTCCGGCTCCTTACTAAGCACGGCGAACTATCGGCTTCCAACTATAAGCTGCACCGTCTTCCATGACACGTCGGGGATCATAGGCACATGCTCCCACCCGCCACCCGGTGCAAGCTTTGTGGTGGGCGAGTACCTGGCTCAAGGCATCGACCTGGTCGTCGTGGCGCTTGTCGGGGAAGCCCAATAACTCATCGATGAAAGTATCAAGCCAAGCGGCTTTGCGCGGAAACAGCACCACCCCAGCTTCGATCAAAGGCAGAACGCTCAACAACCGGTCGGTTTTGCTGTGCTGACTAAAACAAGGCACTACATACCAATTGTATTTTTGCTGGAGAAGCGTCGCGAGACCAACCCCTTGGAATGCGCCGTCCATAAAGATCACAGATTGTGGATGCCGTCGGCTCATCACTTCGATAGCGGCGATCAGGGCATTGGAGTCAAACCGACCGCGCATCACATCCAGAACATAGGTATGTGTGTTGGTATGGGCCGTGGCGATGATGACCGAATAGTCCGCGGTAGGCGAAACCGACATGGCCACATCAACCGACAGGGCGACATTGATGATGTGGTTGTCGGTGGGCAGCTTGTCGTAATAGTGCAGATTGTTCGCATTGACGATGCGATGACCCGCATCCGTCGGACGTTGCAAATATTGAGTCGTGAACACGCCTTCGCCCATCTGCGCGCGCAACGTCTCAAGCGTCTCAAGACTTTCTCTGCCCGGATGCAGCGCCTCTCCTTTTCTCCAGACCGCTTTTTCGACGGAATAGGCGGAAATATCCGTATCCTCCCGCGCGATGGCAGGAAGTGACACCGAATGCCAGCCGGCGATCCCGTCAAGGTTCCCGTATAGGTCGTCTTCGTGAAGCCGCTGAGCCACCAATACGATCGCACCTGTGTTCTTGTTGTTCAAACGCGAGACGATGGTCGATCGGAAGGTCTCGTTGACTGCCTCTCTCAAGGTCGGCTGGTAGGCATCCGACGCTTTGAGAGGGTCATCGATGATGATGATGTCGGCCCCTTTGCCGGTTACGGTTCCGGTCATCGAGGTCGCAATGATGTACCCGCCTTGGTCGGTCGCGATTACGGATTCTGTTTCTGGCGGAACGATCGAGGATACAAGGTTCGGAAAGACCTCCTTCATCCAAGGCTCGGCAAGCAGTTTTCTACGGTCACGGGAAAACTGGTTGGCCAAATCCTGATTATAGCTGATACAAAGGATCTTCTTGGACGGATCATGACCGAGGGCATGCAGCGGAAACGCAACCGAGCACAATCCGCTTTTCCCGCCCCGTGGTGGCAGCGCCAGCCTAAAGCGATTGACCATACCGGCGGTGACTTTCTGTAACACACTGGAGATCATTCCGTAGTGCCAGTTGTCGACGAACCCGGTACCAGGATGAAGCGAAACAAAGCACTTTTCGTTGAAGGCTTGAAGGTCCTGTCGGAGAATGGCGGAAACCACTTCCTTGAAATCTTGGGATTGGATCGTGTTCATGATTTTTGGTCTCCTTTGTCAAGTCGTTGCAGGAATCGAAGAATGATTGCTTGGTCTTCTGCAGCATCTGGCTGGTGCCTGGTCTGCGTGTTTTCCCGGGCCGGATCCTCGCCGTAGCGGATGGCATCGGCCAATGCCCGGAGGTCACCCTTGGCCGCCTTGGTCACAAGACTTCGGATAGCCACCTGGAGCACCTTCATCTTCCGCTTCCGGCCCGCTTCCTGGACCGAGATGGATCGTTCCAACTCCTCGCGGACAATGGCGGCAAGGTCGGGCAGGCCGCGGCGCTTGCCCTTGGGATTGCCGGACAGGCCCTTCCTGAACCGGCTGTGTTGAGGTGGCTTGCCATAGCCCACCTCATAGGCCGGTAGCGCGCCCGTAGCCGTCATGCCAGCCGCTACGCTTAGGGTGCCGGAAAAGCCTATGGTGCCGCCCTCCGGGCTGTCTGCATCCGGCGCATCGGGTTTTTCCGGCGTGTCCGATTTGGCGAATTGTGTCGCCATCGCCTTGGCCGGTTCGGCCAACATCGCATCCGTCGCAGCGGGTGATGGTGGCAGCGTGCCGCCTGTGCGCGCCTTGCGGGGAAGGGTGATGATCATCGCCTTGGTGCTGGCGCTACCGGTACCCTTGCCCATAGCCTTGCCCGTTCCCGGCGCCGATCCGGCCTGTGCGGCCGATGCCGGGCCATGATTTTGGGCTATCGGCGTGATCGTGTCTGGCTTGACTCCGCTCTGCGGGATGCCGTTTGGCGCGCTATCACCATACGTGGTCACTGGCTTTGTCATGGTCGGCTCTCCTCGTCAGGTTTGCCGCAGGCAGTGGCGCGCTGATCGAACGACTCACCTGTTGCCGCGTGTTTCGCGCCCCGGCCCGTCTCAGCCTGCCAGCGCCGGATCGCCGCATCGACATAGTGCGGATCGATCTCGATCCCCCGACACGCTCGCCCGGTCCGCTCGCAGGCGATCAACGTCGCGCCACCACCCAGAAACGGATCGAAGACCAGATCGCGACGTCGTGTGACATCGAGAATCGCATCAGCGATCATGGTGACCGGTTTGGGCGTCGGATGGTCGGCCAGCGCCTCGCGGGCCTCGCTTCCAAGCGCATTGGCACCCGGATAGGACCAGACATTGCTCCGGTTCCTGCCGTGGGCACCAAGCATGACATTGTTGCGATGGCGCGCGCCGCGCCGGCGCGCGACCGCAACCAGCTCATGTTGGGAACGATACAAGCTACCCATGCCGGGGGATGTCTTGGCCCAGACACAGACATTGATCAGTTCGAGGCCGTTCCGATCCAGCGCCTGATCCAGCACCCCGAAATGCCGCCAGTCCATGAACACGTAAACAACCGCCTCCGGCGCGGCGGCATCGGCCAGCACGGCGGTGCTGCCGGCAAGAAAGCCGGCGAACTCCTGCTCCGTCATCTCACCGCTGGCCATGGCGAACTCGCGGTGTCGAATGGCCCCGCGCCCGCCCACATGACCCTGGACCGGGACATTGTAGGGCGGGTCGGTGATAACCATGGCCGCGGTGCCGGGCGCGATCAGGCGGGCGCATAGATCCTTTTCACGCATGTCGGTGCAGAGCACCCGGTGATCGGCAAGAACCCAGAGATCACCCGGTTGCGTGACTGGCGGGCGGCTGCGGTCCGGCGCTATGCCTTGGTCAGTGCAACTGGTTGCACTGGACACATCAGCATCGTCATCGAGCAGGATCAGGTCGATTTCGGCGGTCTCGAAGCCGGTGGTCTCCAGATCGATATCAAAATGATCGAGGATGACGAATTCGGCGCGCAGCGCATCGCGAACCCATTCCGCATCTTCGGGGATCCGGTTGAGCAGCAAACGCAGTATGCGCAGGTCCTCGTCTGCAAGGCCTTCCAGCCGGATGGCCCAGACCGTGTCTGCACCTGACTTGCGCAGGGCCTCTACCACAGCGGATCCATCCACGATCCGGTCTTCGCCGTCCACCAGGACCGGGACGACCTGCCCGTACCGGGCAAGGGCGCTGCCAAGTTTTTCAATCTGCCGCGCCGAATGGCGCCGGACGCCGCTCAGCGTACGGAGCGTCGCAATCGGTATATGCAGCGTCTTCAACAGTGGTTTCACTGCGTCGGACAGGGCCTTGGTGGGTTTCGTTGGTGTCTTCGTTTGTGTTTTGTACATGGACTTCCCCCCCGCGTCTGCAGCTCGCAGAACGGTTTCATTCGGTAATGCTCACAATCAGGAGACAATCTGTGGACGGGGAAATCGTCACACACCGCTATCGTGACGGTTGAATGCGCCACATGGTGCCCAAAAAGAACTTGATTCGCATTGATAAGTCTAGAGGGAAAATGAAGGCAGGTTGCAAACTTTCAGGAATCACATTTTTTGCCGCGACGTCGCCATCGTCGTTGCACGGCAAGGACGGGGAGTAGGGCACTGGCTGGTAATCCCGGCCTTGCCCGGAGGCGATGGGTGCTCGAAGGATGTCGTCATCAACAAGCTTGCAGTAAAATCCATCGCAAGTATCTGATATGAAATCGCAAGTATTATTTAAAATAATGCTTCAAAATAAGTACAGCGATCTGGTCGTCGGCATACGTTGCTGCCCGCGTAGCGACCGGCCGATGGGGTTGATGGTCGGGCGCCACGAGGAGATGGATCAAGGGCAGGCGGCGTGCACCGGCGGAGATTGTGACAATGGACAGCAGCGCCCGAGGGCTGTCGATATCTTTTGTCCAGAGTTTCAACCGCCCAAAAAACGCGCAATGCCCTGCGCATGGGTGGCTGTCTGAGGCGGGCCGGCCAAGGCTGCGCAAGGCTGCGGGGGATACTTTGGACCGCTTTCTTGAAAGCGAGTTCGCGGAAATTGAATTTCGGCTCCTGCCAAGGGCCTGATCCCGTGCCGCCGAAAACCGTTCCTCGTCTTGATGACATAGCACGATGCAGAGGCCTCGAAACGCGACTGGGGCGGCCTCCCGCTGTTGCGAAGGAAAACAAAACGGATAACTGCGGGCACGAAACGCCAGCGCCATTCGTGTCCAACTGCTCCTTGAGCGCCAGCGTCATCTGATCCGCATCGAGACGCTCGGAATGGCGCGTCAACCGGACACTATGCATTTGCCGGATAATCTCTCAGAGGCGGGAAATCTCGTTGTCGCGATGTTCGACAAGGCCTGTGACGTCACGCACCCGCTGATGCAGGAAAGCCTGCCATGGGGCAGATAGTCGAGGTCATGCCGCATAAAAATCGTTCATCAGAATCGGACAAAAAGCCATCTATCCTAGGCACTAAACCATGTTCTTCCGGCCTTTTGCGGCCGCCGGACCCGCTCCGGCGCACGCCAATCCATGCCTTCGGCCAGCATCGACAGCTGTGCCGACCTCAGGACCACCCGGCCGCCGCGATCGTCTGCCTGCGGCCATACAAACCTGCCCTGGTCAAAGCGCTTGGTGAACCGACACAAGCCGTTGCCGTCGGGGAACACGGCCTTGATCAGATTGGCCTTGCGACGACGGAAGGCAATCAGATGGCCCGAGAACGGATCCTCACGCAGCACGCCCTGGACCAGCATGGCGAACCCGTCCGTGCCTTTGCGCAAGTCGGTGACACCGGCAGCGATGGGGACCTTCACACCCGATGAAAGCATCATCATGGTGTCGCCCCTTCCAGAAGCGCGATCATCGCGCAAATCGCCTCAGGCTCCATATCGCGGGCAAAGCGAACCCGCCGACCGCCCACCAGTTCCACCTCAATTCCACCAGACGGTCTTTCCACGATGACAGGACCGGTAGCCGGACTTGCAGCAGGCAACAGGCCTACACCTGACAGTCCGGTCGACCTGTCGTTGACCGTCACCGGCAGGAAAACCGGCTCGGGCGGAGACGGCGCAAACTCCCGTTTCCAGCGGAACAGCAACGGCGTGTCGATCCCGTATTTGCGGGCCACTCCCGATACCGTCGCGCCCGGTTGCATGGCTTCGGCCACGATCCGCCTCTTGCCCGAGACACGGAAACTCCGCCGACCGTTCGGCATCGCCTACGCCGAGGGAATATAGCCCGTCGAGGCATCCGCGGTTTGCCTGTCAGCCAGATGGGTGGCCCTATGGCCAGAGCATCTGCCGCGCCGTTACAGCAACCGGAGCACCGATGCCCTTACCTCACGTCTGAACGTCGCGCGCCAGCTGCCGAACCGCTGCAACGGCAGGCGGTGCACCGGGCAAGACGCCCTTTGGTTCAAGCCACCTGGCTCCCGGCCTCCGGTGCGAGCGCCAGAATGCCTCAAGCACAGCGCGCTTCCTGTCCTTCATTCACGACACGATCTTCCCTTCCACAGGCTTCGCCTTGGAACAGAAGATCGAAGCCGCCGCGCCGAGAACATGCGTTCCATCAAAACACGCGGTCCCGATCCCTGCATGCCGATTGGAAATTCCCTGCTCACCTGAAAAAATTCCCTGCTTGTCTTCGGCAGGGAAATCATCAGCAAATGCTTGAAATCAGGTGCTTATTGCCGGCAGAACGCGTAGAATGACGACTTCAGACGCAAGTTTTCCCTGAAATTCCCTGCTTATCAGGGAATTTTGCTGTTCTTGGCGAGCCAGCCGGCGTTGTTGGAGGCTTGCCGTCCGTCTGGGCCCGTGGAAACGCGTGTCGATGTCGATGTCGATGTCGATGTCGATGTCGATGTCGGTGTCGGTGTTGGTGGCGGCGGCAGCGGCGGTGGCGGTGGCGGTGGCGTTGGTGGCGGTGGCGGTTTCGTGCCCTCGCGCCTGCCAAGGACGTGGGTGCGTTGCTTCATTCAGGACGCATCCCGGCGCGGCACCGGCACCGGCATCGGCAGCCGCTACAGCAACCGGTCGGCAAGTCCGCAAGTCCGCAAGTCGGCAAGTCGGCCAGTCGGCGAGTCGGCCAATCGGGCCGGTCAGGTGCCGGCAGCCATGCGACGAGCGCTTTCGGGAGCGCATAGCGCTTCACCCCGCGGCGGCCTTTTCTGAAGCGCATGGTGGCGCAGCATCATGGCCGCAGGGAAGGGGTAACGGCATCGGTCGTCTGCCACGATGCCTGTGTTTGTGCAGCCGGTTTCAACCAACGGACAGCCATGGTCATGATCGCCTAAAGCCAACCGATCCAGCCGGCCTCATGCATGGCTTTTAGCGACATGGTCCCAGACCCTGGATATGACCACCGACCCTTCGCCTACCGCAGATGCGACCCGCTTGACCGATCCGGTCCGCACATCGCCGACGGCGAAAATCCCGGGGCAGGACGTGGCATAGCCGTCTCCGGTCGGGACAAAGCCTTTCGGGTCCAGGTCGACCATGCCCGCCAGCCACCCGGTATTGGGCGCCGCCCCGACCATCACGAAAAGGCCTGCCGCGTCGATGAATGTTTCAGCGCCGGTGTCGCGGTAGACCAGAGTGACACCGTCCAGCGTCTGGTCCCCATGCAGTTTCGAGACTTCCGCGCCATAGTGTACCGTAATGGCGTCGTTGCGGGTGATGCGTTCGATCAGATAATCCGACATGGACGCAGCAAGCGATGGCCCGCGAACCACGAGGTGCACCCGTGTCGCGCGGCGGCTGAGATACATCGCCGCTTGTCCCGCCGAATTGCCGCCACCGACCACGACCGCAGCGCGGCCATTGAGGTGGCGCGCTTCCAGTTCGGTTGCCGCATAGGAGATGCCGGCCCCTTCGAAATGTTCCAGCCGGTCAAGCGGCAAGCGCCGATACTGCACGCCGGTTGCCACAACGATGGCCCGCGCCATCACGCAGACACCGTCATCGAGGGTGACCGCAAACATGCCGTCGGACGCGGCGACGGCGGTCACGCGGCGCGGCACGGCAAACCGTGTGCCGAACTTGAGGGCCTGGATCTCGCCGCGCGCGCAAAGGTCTGCGCCGGATATGCCGATCGGAAACCCCATGTAGTTTTCAATGCGCGAGGAGGTCGCCGCCTGGCCGCCTACCGCCAGCTCATCGACGACGAGGGCCTTCAACCCTTCGGCGCCTGCATAGACCGCTGCGGCAAGGCCGGCCGGGCCGGCACCGACGATGACGACATCGAAGACCGCCCCTTCCTCGACCGCCAGATCCAGCCCAAAGAACCGGGCCAGCTTCCTTGGCGTCGGATCAGCTAGAAGCGTCCGCTCCCCGATCACCACGGCGCCCTGATCGGCGGGAACGCCGCAGCGTTTGGCCAAAGCTTTGGCTTCGTCGCTGCCAAGTGCATAGGATCGCATCGGAATGCGGTTCTGGGCCGCGAAGGCTTCGATGCGGCGTATCGCCTTGTCGGTTTCCGCACCGATCAGCGACAGGCCCGCTTGTCCGCTCTCGATCAGGCGCCGGCGGCGACCTGCAAAAACGGTCACGATGATGTCGCTCATTTCCGGCAGGTCCGCCAAGGCCTGCAGCATCGCGGCCCGAGGCACCCGGATCGCCGTGACAGCAGTTGCAGCCCGGTTGGTCAACTGCGCCGTGCCGCCGGTCAGGAAGCTCATCTCGCCGGTAAACTGCGTTGGCCCGAGGGTCGCATTGCCGTAGCGCGTTCCACTGACCTCATCGAAAGCCGCCATTTCCCCCTCGAGAATGTAGAAAAAGGCGTCGCTGGGTGTGCCGAAGGCAACAACCGTGTCACCGGCTGCAAAGGTCACAACCTCGCCGATTTCCCGCAATCGTGAGACATGCGCATCTGAAAGGGGTGTGCGCACATAGGTCGACAGATCAACAGCAGAGCTTTCCATGGGCAAGGTTCCGGAATGAACATGACAGCGGGACGAAAGGCGACGGGCAAGACCGTCTCGCTAGATATGTCACCGTCTGCGTCATTTCATCGGCGCGCCGAGTGCGAAAATGCATCAAGTTCAGAAAACCGCGTGGTCGCCGCGGTCGTCCTTCGCTTCGCCGCGCAGCAGTCGGGCATAGTGGTCGGCGAGGGTTTGCGTGCCTGTGGAAGGTGTCGCATCGGCGTCATACCGCCCGGTTTTCGGGTCAAGGACCAGCATGGATTCCGTTGCATAATAGTGGCCGATCCCGGCCAGTTCGGCCTTGTCCGCCAGCGCCGGACTGAACCTGCCAAGCGCCGACAACACACGGCCGATCACTGCCAGCAGACCGACCGGCACCGAGCGGAACTTCGGTGGCATGCCGGCGAGCGCAAACAACTGTTCGCCCTGCTCGCGCGGGGTAATGGCCGGTCCGGGCCCGCCGATCGGCAGCACCTTGTTCCACGTGCTTTCATCGTCGAGGCAATCGGCGAGGTAGGCGCCGAGATCATCGTCGCTGATCGGCTTGCAAGCCGTCAGCCGGCCATCGCCAAACAGGAGAAACGGTTTTCCCGCGCGTACCCGTTCGACCTGCCCCGACAGCGACTTGAAGAAGGCCGTGGCGCGCACGATCGAAAAGGTCATGCCGGAAGCCTTCAACTTGTCTTCGAAAGCGAGCTTGGCCCGCTGAAAGGCGAGCTTCGGCTTTTGCACACAGATCGCCGAGAGCAGCACGACCTGCGTGACCCCGGCCTTTCGCGCAGCGGCCAGCGCCAGCACATGCGCATCATGGTCGATCGCCCAGGCATCACGCGCCGTGCCGGTGCGCGAGGCAAGGCAGGAGATCAGCGCATCGAAGGTTTCGCCGGCAAATCCGACGCGCGACAGCGATGCCGCGTCGGTGACATCGCCGGTGCGGATGATGGCGCCCTGCGGCAATTCTGCGGTTGCTGCCTTGAGTGCTTCAGCATCGCCACGCGGGCGGATGAAACAGACGACCGTATGGCCCTTTGCCACAAGTGCGCGAGCGGTAGCTCGGCCGATCGTGCCGGTGGCCCCCAGCATGAAAATCCTGCGCGGACGCGGCGAGCGCGTCACGTCGTTCGGCAGGGCAGGGGATGCGTCACTCAAAATTCGAACCGATCGGTCAGGCCGCCTCAGGCGATGGGGTCGGGCTGACCTGCGGCGGCTGTTTGCCCGACGGCTCGATAAAGGCCTCGGTCAGTTCGTTTTGCAAGCGCCGCTCTTCTTCCACCCGTGGCTTGGTCAGGCCCGCCAGCAGCAGATAGGCGACCGGCGTCAGGTAGAGCGTTGCGATTGTTGCAAGCCCGAGCCCGCCGACGATGACCCAACCGAGTGCTTCGCGCGCTTCGGCGCCTGCGCCTTGCGAGAAGATCAGAGGCACGCCGCCAAGCACGGTCGAGGTCATGGTCATCATCACCGGACGCAGGCGGATGGTCGAAGCGTCGAGCACGGCCGAGCGGACATCCTGGCCCGCATCGCGCAACTGGTTGGCAAATTCGACGATCAGGATGCCGTTCTTGGCCATGATCCCGATCAGCATCACAAGGCCGATCTGGCTGTAGACGTTGAGCGATTGGCCGGAAGCCAGCAACGCCAGAATGGCGCAGGCAATGCCGAGCGGCACCGTTGCCATGATCACGACGGCCGAGACAAAGCTCTCGAACTGTGCCGACAGCACGAGAAAAACCACAAGGATCGCAAAACCGAAGGTGACGAGCAGTCCGGATGCGGTCTGGTCAAGACTGGCCGCCTCGGCAAGAGGCACGATGCGGTTCTCATCGCCGAGCGTGTCCGGCGCAAGGCGCCGCAGTTCGGCCAGGGCATCGCCGAGGGCAAAGTCCGGTGTCAGCGATGCGGAGATTTCCACCGACCGGTTCTGGTCCTCGCGCGCCAGTTCCGGCGCCACGGCGCGTTCCTGAAGGCTTACAAAGGAGGAAAGCGGTACCATCGTGCCATCGCCCGCCTGCAGGAACACATTTTCCAGATCGCCCGGATCATCGACCGGGTCGGAGGTCGACACCATCTGGATATCGTAGCTCTGGTCGTCGATGAACACCGATCCGATCGTGCGGCCATCCAGGACAGCGCTCAGCGCTTCGCCAAGTCCGGTGATGTCGATCCCAAGGTCCGAGGCACGACGACGGTCGATCTCGACGAACAGCTGCGGCTGCGTCAGTTCATACTCCAGCCGGACATCCCCGAAGGAGGGGTTCTGCTGCATTTGGCTGACAAGGCTCTGCGCTACATCGGCAAGCTGTTCGTAGTTGCTGCCGGTAATCGCGAAGGCCAGCCCTCGCCCCGCGCCGCGAATGCCGAGCGAGTTCGGCTGGATCGCAAAAGCACGAACGCCGATGACCGACCGCAGCGACCGGTTGATGTCGCCGACAATCTGGTCCTGGCTGCGCGTGCGGCTTTCCCATGGTGCCAGGGTCATCACCACAAAGCCGCGGTTGTTGGAACCTTGGCCGGTGATCGAGAAGACGTTGATGATTTCGCCGCTTTCGACGAGAGGCGAAATCGCCGCCTCGATCTCCCGCATCTTGTTGTCGGTAAAGGCAAGCGAAACGCCGGCAGCCGCCGTCACCGACAGGAGCGCCACTGAACGATCTTCCCGCGGCGTCAGTTCCTGGCGAATGCTGCCGAACATCAGGGCGGCAGTGGCGGCAAACATCACGGATATGACGACGACGACGAGCGGCATTGCGAGGGCGATGGTCAGCGTTCGCGCATAGAACGCCGAAAGCAGCCCGCCAAGCGATGCCATCGGTCCCTTTGGTGGCTCGCCGACATGCCCGCTCAGCATGCGGCTCGCCAGCATCGGGCACAGTGTCAGCGCGACCACCGACGACAACAGGACGGCAATTGCCAGCGTGAAGCCGAATTCGCGGAACAGGCCGCCTGCCTGACCGGGAAGGAACGACAGGGGCACGAAGACCGCCGCAAGGGTTGCCGTCGTTGTTATCACCGCAAAGAACACCTGCTGGGTGCCCATCACCGCAGCCGCCCGCGCGCCCATGCCTTCATTGCGCCGGCGTACGATGTTTTCCAGAACCACGATGGCGTCATCGACCACCATGCCCGTGGCGAGCACCAGTGCCAGAAGCGTCAGGATGTTGACCGAAAACCCGACGAGATAGACCGCCGCCAGCGTGCCGATCAGGGCGACCGGGATCGTCAGTCCGGGGATCAGCGTCGCGCGCAGGTCACGCAGGAAGATGAAAATGATGAGAAAGACGATCGCCACCGCAAGTCCGAGCGTCGTCAGCACCTCGCGGATCGCGCCGTTGATGAAGACTGCATCGTCGGAGGTGACAAAGATCGAGATGTCGTCCGGCAGTGTCGCTTCGAGATCGGCGACCACCGCCCGCACGGCAGCCGAGATCGCCAGCGTGTTCGAGGTTGCCTGGCGGATCACGCCAAGCCCGAGCCCGGTCTGGCCGTTGGCGCGCAGGATCGTCTCGTTCGATGCTGGTCCAAGCGTGACTTTCGCCACATCGCCCACCCGCACGCGCGCATTGATGGCGAGGTTCTCGAAGGCTGCCTCGCTGGCAACCGTTGCCGTCGTGCGCACATTGATCGATTGCCGGTCTCCGGCCAGATCGCCGGCAGGAACATCATAGGAAACATTCGACAAGGCGTTGCGAAGGTCGGCCAGTGTCAAGCTGCGGCTCGCCAGTTCGGCCATGTCGATATCGACGCGGAAGATCGGCTCCCGGTCCCCGAAGACCTGCAGATCGGCGACGCCTTCCGCCGAAATCAAACGGTCTTCCACCTGATCGCGCACGATCCGCGTCAGTTCCTGCGGCGAGCGTCCCGATGATGTCATGGCGATGCGGATAACCGGTTGGGCATCGGCGTCGGCCTTCACCACCCGCGGTATTTCGGCATCCTCAGGCAGTTGGTTGGAAACGCGTGCGACAGCGTCGCGCACATCCGTCGCCGCCACATCAAGGTCAACCTTGTCGTCGAATTCCAGCGTCACCCGGCTGCGCCCGAAGCGTGAGCTGGACGAAATGGTGCGAATGCCGGCCACGCGGCCAACGGCACCTTCGACCCGGCTGGTGACTTCCTGGTCGACACTTTCCGGCGAAGCACCCGAAAAATCGGTCGTGACCGTCACGACGGGCCGGTCGACATTCGGCAGTTCGCGAACTTCCACCCCGATGAGCGCGGCAGCGCCCGCAAGCAGGATCAGCGCATTGAGCACCAGCGCAACGATCGGCCGCCGCACGAAAAAGGCAGTACCGGAGTTGACGATATCAAAAATGCGGCGTTCACGGTCCATGGTGTTGCCTCAGCTGACAGGTTGAGCTGGCGCGGGCGTCGGGTTAGCGGGCGTGGCCTGCTCCACCTCAGCGCCCGGTCGCAACTGCTGGACGCCTTCCGTGATGATCGGTTCTCCCGCAACAAGCTCAGCATCGACAACGACGCTGTCGGCATTGCGCTGGCGGATGGCGATTGGCACGCGCACCGACTTGCCCTCGCGCACAGTCCAGACATACGACCCGTCCGAGGACCATTGCACCGACAGCGGATCGACGGCCGGCAATGTGGCGCCGGGAAAATTCATCGCCACCGAAAACGCCATCCCCGACCGCAGCGTGTCATCGCCATTGTCGACAAGTGCCTGGACTCGCAGTGTCCGGCTGTCGCGCTCGACCACGTTGTCGATTGCCGAAACCTTGCCTTCGATCTCTTCCCCGTCGACGCCAAGCCTGCGAACGGAAACCGGCAAGCCGACTACGATCTGCGAGACGGCCCGCTCCGGAACCCGGAAATCAATCAGGATCGACGAGCGGTCCGTGATGGTCGAGATGGCATCCTGGCTTGAAATGCGGTCGCCGACCGAAAGGTCGAGCACGCCGATCCAGCCGGAGAATGGCGCGCGGATCACCCGCTGGGCGAGGTCGAACTCGGCTTCCCGCAAGGTCAGTTCTGCATTTTGCAGCGCCAGTTCGCTTTCGCGGATGCGCACTTGCGTCACCGCGCCGGAGCCGCTGAGTTGCTGCAGGCGGCCGGTTTCCGCCCGGGCATCCTCGAGTGTCAGCCGCGCGCGCTCGAGTGCGATCTGCTGCGCCTCGTCGTCTAGCCGGATGACGATATCTTTGGCGTTGACATAGCCACCTTCCGGCGCGCTGATCGCGACGATCGTGCCGGAGACTTCCGCGCGTAACGTCGCTGCACGGATCGCCCGGCCATCGCCGATGGCTTCAAGACGGTTGTCGATCACGCCTTCGGTCACCGGCATGGTGACAACCTTGATCGGACCTGACGGTCCACCGCGTCCACCGGCGGCACCGCCTTGTGCGTTGGCGGCCTGCGGTTCGATCCCGAGGTACGAGGCAAGGCCGTAGCGCTCCAGCATCGGCGCCGCTTCAGGTACGTATTTGGCCCAGACAAAGACGGTTCCGGCAAGAACGGCTGCCGAGAGTATCAACTGGATCAACGCTTTCATCATCGCCTCGGTTACCGGTCGCTGCGGATGGGACAATAGGGCCGTAAACCAGCTTGCCTACCCTTTTGCACCATTGTTGTGACGCTCGACGGAATGGAAGCAGGCCCGTTTTTGCGGGTTCTTGATCCATGTGAGTGCTTCCGCAGCCTGAAATGCGTATCATGTGCGGAAACCAACACGGGTGCCACGCCATGGCTTTGCAGTTTCCCAATCGCATGCGTTCGGTCAACCCGGCCGCTGAAAGCATTGCGTTTTCCGGCTATGACGGCATGAGCGAAATCCGGTTTTCCATGCCGTTTCTGGCGCTCGACAATCTCAACGGTGCGAAACTCGCCAGCACGACGGCCTATCTCGAACTTTTCGATGTCATGCGCGCACGGATCCAGGACGTGGCCGCCCGCACCCATGCGAGAGCCCGCAAGACGTTTCACATTTTGGAACCGGCGAAATTCTGAAGGCGCGGCCCAGCCTGCTCACTTCAAAACCGGGCCTTCGAAGTTGAGGTAGTTGCGATCGAAGTCGGCAAAGCGGATCAGCCTATCCAAATCCTGAAAGATGACCTCGCCGCGCTGGAAGGTTACCAGCCCGTCTTCGCGCAGTTGCCGAAGCACGCGGTTGACATGCACCGCGCTGAGCCCGAGCGCATCCGCCAGCATGTATTGCGACAACGGGCAGGGGTATCCGGCTGCCGTGCCGATGCCGACCATGCGTAACCGCAGGCTGAACTCCAGAAGGTAGTGGGCCATGCGCTGCGCCGCGTCACGACGGCCGATGTTGACGAGGTGCTCGACGACCATCGCCTCGTCACGAGAGGTCGCCCAGAGCACGGCGACGGCCAACCGGGGGACCGCTTCAAAAGCGTCGAGCAAGTCGCGATGCGTGATTTCCGCGGCCTCGATCGGCGTGACCGGTTCCACATTATGGTCGGCCGTCGCGAGCAGCACCGATCGCAGACCCAGAAAATCGCCCGGGATCTGGAAATCGACGATCTGCCGGGTGCCATTGGGAAGCAGCTTGTAGGAGCAAGCCCAGCCAGAGCAAAGGATGTAGGCACTCTGGTTACCTTGGCCTTCATAGACCAGATCCTGACCGACCGGATGGTGCCGTTTTCGACGGTCGAAATCAGCGATGATGCTGAGTTCGGCTTCTGTCAGCGCGACATAGGAGCCGAGTTTGCGCGCAAGCGGAATTTGCGAAGTCCCGGTCCGCTCCGATTTGGGCGCCATGTTGGGCTGCATGTCAGATGGAGACATTGTGTTCATGGGCTCCCCAACTTCGACCGCCCGATCACCAAAACATTGGGATTGAAACTAGACGGAATTGAGAACAGCGACGCTGCTTCAAATCAGTATTGCCACGCGGTTCTGTGCCATTGTGCATCGTTGGCAATGACCATAGCAGAACACACAGAGTGTCAACTTTGAGGTAAGCGCCATGCAGACCCGTCCCGACGTCGCCGGCATTGCAGCGCTTGCCATTTGCGAGTCGCTTTTGCTCGCCCTCAACGATGCCAAGGTGTTACCTGAGACCGAGATCATGGCCGTGTTGACCGACGCCGCTGCCGCGCACGATGCGAAAGTCGGGACACCCGAGGAAGAAGCCTTGGGGCAGGCTGTTGCCAGGTTGATCAACAAGATCGTCAGTAGTGGCAACTCGGTAAGACGTACCTGATCTTTTCAAACCGGTTGTTCGCACTCGCTGCGCGCGACAAGAACACGCAATTCCTGCAGACCGGAAAAAGGCGCCCGACGATCGGGCACCTTTTCTCTTTGCGGGCCGGAGCGCGGTGATCACGGTGCGGCGTCGTTGGCCGTGGTGGTGATGACGCGTCCTGCTGAAGACACGTCGCGGCCGGCGCCGGCGATCGTGCCGCAGGCCGAAAGTGCAACTGTCGAAAGAGCGATCAAAAGGGTGAGGGACATGAGGGGGCGTACAGACATGTGTGTGAACTCCTGGCCGCTTGCAGCCGGGTTATCCGGGAGCAAAACGCTCCCGGCACGGTAACTTGCCGGGCAGGAAACAGCGCTAACGTGGGTCAGCGAGCGGTCAAGCGAGCCTCCGGTTCAGACGCCGATGCAAGGCTTCTCGGGTACTGGGGGAATAGCCGGACAAGTCCGTGGGAACGGACTGCGTGCGCAAACGTTCTGGTTGCGAGGGTGAAAAAGCGGTCGGTCGTCGACCCACCCCACGCAAGGAGACTCCCACATGAAAATGCTTCTTTCAACCACAGCCATCGTCATCGCGCTTGGCTTCCCGAACATGGCGTTTGCTCAGACAACGGCACCGGCGCCTGACGCCACCACAACGGCGCCTGCCGCTACGACAACTGCCACCGAACAGGGCATGGGCGACATGCCCGGCTTCCTCGCCACACGCGGTCAGACCGACCTGATGGCGTCCGAGCTGATCGGGCGTGCTGTCTATTCACGCCGGAATGCGACTGACACCACGGCGCAGGCCGGTCAGACCAACACCAACGCTGACGGCAATGAAACGCGCATGACCATAGGCAGCGACGAACTTGGTGCGATGGACAACATTGGTGAGATCAACGAGATCATCCTGTCCAGCGACGGTGAAGTTCGTGCCATCGTCATCGGCGTCGGCGGCTTCCTCGGAATGGGTGAGCGGGATGTTGCCGTGACCATGGATCAGGTCTCGTTTGCTGCAGACCGCGACAACGCTGATGAGCTGTATGTGATGGTGAACACCAGCGCAGAAGCGCTCAAGACGGCCCCGGCCTATGATCGTACGGCAATGATGGCCGACGATAGCGCCACAACCGGGACCACCGCCATGGACAGCACCGGCACAACCGGAACCACTGCCATGGACAGCACCGGCACGACGGCTGACAGAACACCGTTCACGGCGCCGACCATTGAACGCGAAGGCTACCAGCAGGTCGTCGTTCAGGATGTCACGTCGGAAATGCTGACCGGCAAGGCCGTCTACAGCGTCAACGACGAATCCGTCGGTACCATCGATGACCTCGTTGTCGATGCCAATGGTTCCATCACGAACGTCATCATCGACTTCGGTGGCTTCCTCGGCATGGGCACCAGCCAGGTCAGCGTCGGCTACGATGAACTGACTGTGTTGGCCGATGAAGCGCGCAGCGATGTGCGCGTCTATGTCGATGCGACCAAGGAGCAGGTTCAGGCACAGCCGCAGTACATGCCGGCCAACTGACCGCCGAGTAGACGGCACGCATGAGAAAGGGGCCACGCATTGCTGCGTGGCCCCTTTCGTTTGCCGGCAATTCAATGATCAGTTGGTATGGTGCGGCATCGCCTTGAGCGCGTCCTTGGTCGTGTCGAGGTGGACGCTCACATCCGAACCGCCGGTTTCGCGCAGCACGGTCATCTGGCTGAATGGCAGAAGCACCGAGTGCGCGCCCATTCCCAGAAAACCGCCCACGTCGACGATCGCATGGGTGATCATGCCGTCGGTGCCGACCTTGAGCGCGCTGATCGATCCGATGGTTTCATCGTTGCGACCGAGCACGGATGCGTTTTCGAGGTCGGCAGTCGTCAGATCACGGGCTTCAACCGGATCATATCCGTTGCGCACGAACCCGTATGCGCCGCCGGTTCCAAGCATGGCGTTGGCTGTGTTGATTGTCGTTGTCATGGCATTCTCCTTTTCCCGAAAGACGGGATGGCCGAAAGCAGGAGCCCCCTGCTGGGGCGTGGCCGAATCCGGGGAAGATGCTGCTGCCAGACGCCAATGCGCCCCGGCAGTCGCGAGATGCAGCCACGTCCTACCAACGCCTGCATCTGTTCGGCGTTCCCGCCGTGACGTGGGGTCAGGCCGGTTTTGCCAGAAAGAAGCGGATCATTTGCGCCGAAGCATCGGGTCCTTTGACATCGGTATAGGACCCGCCGGACCGCCCGCCGGACCAGGCATGCCCGGCCCCTTCGAGCATCCACAATTCAAGCGCCACCGCGCCGTCGGGACCGGTAAAATCGCTGCGGCTGTATCCGCGTCCGCGCACCGATCTGTTACCGGTCTTGGCCGGAACGGCTGCTTCGCCAAGCGCCATGGCAACGATCTTTTCCGCATTGGACGGATGCACCGTGCTGTCGGCCTCGCCTTGAAAAATGATCCGCCGCACCGGAAAGGCCGTTTGCGCCTTGGCGGCGAGGGCGCTGTCAGGCTTGCCGCCACTGCGCATGGCCGACATGGCCGACATGACATCGCCCGCCGATCCGCGTGCCAGCCCGGAATGAACACCGGCGGCTGAAAAGACATCCGGGTAGACATCGACGAGGATCGCCGCCATGGCGCCGCCTGCGGACAGTCCGGCCACGAACACGTCATCTCGCTGGAGGTGAAGTTCCTTCATGAGTTTGCGGGTGAGTGCGGCCAGCAGCGCCGGCTCTCCGGCGCCGCGTTCCTGATTGCCCGGCTTGAACCAGTTCCAGCACAGCGCGGCATTGTGCGTGCGTGTCTGCGCCGGCCAGGCAACGGCAAGGCCATGCTTTTCGGCAAGCACATTCATGTGTGTGCCGACGGCAAAATCGTCCGGGCTCTGGCTGCAGCCATGCAGCATCAGGATCAGTCCCTTGGGCCGTGCCGGGTTGCTCGAAGGCAGGAACAGCTTGAAACTGCGCGAACCGGTGGCGCTGCGATGTACGCGCGACAGCATTTGCGCGCCGTCCGCCAAACCGGACGACGGCGCGGCGGCATCGGCACGGGCAATCTTGGTCTTCAGTTTTGCCAGCGCAGTCGGAACTTTGGCCACTGCCGCCTTGCGCGGCTTGGCGCGCTTGGGCTTGAGCGCCGAACCGAAAGGCGCCATCGCCGCGCCGACCATGAAGCCGGTCATTGCCTTTCCGAGGGACCGCGACGCCTTGGTCAGCTTGCGCGACCGCAGAAGGCGATTGGTCAGGCGTTGAGCGGCTGTCAGCGGGCGGGTCAATGGGACTATCTTTCTCCGGAACGGCGTCCGGTATTGCCTGACGCAGGAAGGCACCGGCGTGCGTATTCTGCGCAGGTTATCCACTATGAACGCGCGGGCCGTACCGACCGTTGCAGCCGTTCTGCAAAACTGGCGGACAACTGCGACATGAGCATGTTTGCCCCGCTCCTTGTTCCGCCCGCGGCGTATGGTCGCTTCTGAACTCTATGCGATCCGGCTCTCCGGCTGGACAGACGTGGATCAGTTCCGGCTTTGCCATTCAATGTTATCTTGGTTTTTTAGCATTGAACTTTCTCCCGGAACTGCAGGAACACAAAGAGTTGCACTTTCAAAAATATCGTTTTGATGCCCGCAGTTTCAAGAGAAAGATCCGGTTCACCGACCAATCGGCTGAAATCGCAAATATTTCGTACGATACGTCATGTGACATAGTTGAATAATAACCGCTCAGATAGTCTGGAAACATGGGCGTTTTTCTAATGTGACGCTCACGAAGCGTTACACTTGGAAAGAACGCCAAGACACTGAGCAGCCGGGCAGGCAAGGACATGCCTGCCCCATCCACTGTTCGAGCTCCATGCCGACGGGCATGAAGCCCGGCTGTTCAGCCAGCCCGCCGTGTCACTTGGTAACACTATGTGTATTGCGAAACCCTATTTCGGCCAACTGGAAACAGTATGTGTCAAACTATTCAAGATTTCGTACATTTCCAGAAACGCCAACAAACAGAAGAGGTCAATAAAATGAACCAGATCGTTTACATCGTTGGTGCCGTTGTCATCATTCTTGCACTTCTCAGCTTTGTCGGTCTTCGCTGACGCCTTGGCCGGGTCAGGAATTGTCCAGCAATATCAAAAAGCAAAGCGTTCTGGTCTCGGAATGGATACCCTTTCAGCCCGCCGCTGTTCCGGTCGCCATTCGCACTCTCGCTATCGAAAGGACAACTCGATGCCCGCACTGATCGCCTGGCTCCTCGGAGCCCCACTGCTCGTCGTGATCATCATCGCACTCCTGCTGTGATCACACCGAACACCAACCCGACATAGCGCCGACGAACAGACTGAAAGGAGAGATGTCATGCTTCATCAAACAAGAGCCGAGTTCTTCATCAGTACATTGGAGCGACTGAGGGATGCCGACCGTGACTACCGGCGAGCCGGCAGCGACGCCCGCAACGACGCCCAAGCCATGTGGTTCGGGCAGGATACGGATGCCGAACGCGACGAAATATTTCGCAGGTCAGGCTCGACCAACCAAATAAATCGCGTCTTGCATCCTGTGACATAGCTGATCACGGATCAGTGAAATATATCAAAATAAGGGTTCTCAATAAATAAGAGAACCTGACAAAAAGAACAGGGAAACAATCATGGCTATTGAAACATTGGACGACCTTTTCCTTCACACACTGAAGGACGTGCTTTACGCGGAACGAAAAATTCTCAAGGCGCTTCCGAAGATGGAAAGCAAGGCAACCGACAAGAAACTCAAGTCGGCACTGATGTCGCATCGCGACGAGACCGAAGGCCAGATCCTCCGGTTGGAAGAAGTGTTCGAAATTTTGGGCAAGCCGGCCCGCGGCGCCAAGTGTGACGCAATGGTCGGACTGCTGGAAGAAGCGGAAAGCCTGATGTCCGAGATCTCCGATCCCGAGACGATGGACGCTGCCATCATATCGCTGTCGCAGGCCGTCGAGCACTACGAGATCGCCCGTTACGGCACGCTGGTCGCATGGGCCAAGCAGCTCGGCCATACCAAGGCTGCGGCGCTCTTCAAGGAGACGCTGGACCAGGAATACGGCGCCGACAAGCTGCTGTCCAAGCTGGCCGAACAGCACCTGAACGCAGCGGCAGCCTGACCAGCCAAGCTGCTCGATCCCTGGGGCGCAAGCGCGCGCCAGGGAACTGAGGCGGGAACGGATCGGGCATTCGGCGCAGAGCCGCCCCCGACCATCCCGAACACGGGTCACACCTCGATTTGTCAGCCGCTCCATGTGGACGGACGCCTCGCGCGTGCCGGCATGGCTTTCACTTGGTCAAAAAGATGAGGCGCTTACCATGGCACAGTCCCTACACCCGTTTCATGCCCTGCTCCCCCAGCATGCGTCGTCACTGCAACGCCGGGCGCTGCGACTGACGGGCAATGCGGACCGCGCCGATGATCTGGTCCAGACGACACTCATGAAGGCCTGGGCCAGCCGTGACAGCTACCGGCCGGATACACAGCTCCGCAACTGGCTGTTCACGATCATGCGCAACACGTTCTTTTCCGACATGCGCAAGCGCAAGCGCGAAGTCGAGGATATCGACGATGCGATGGCAAACAGGATCACCGAGCATCCGCGGCAGGAAGACGCCCTTGCGCTCAAGGAGCTGATGTCGGCAATCGCCAGGCTTCCGGAACCGCAGCGTCGTCCGATCATCCTGATGGGCGCCTACGGGTTTTCCCAGGCCGAGGCAGCAGATGCCTGCGCGTGCACCGTTGGAACGGTCAAGAGCCGGGTCAGCCGCGGCCGGGAAACGCTCAACCAGGTTCTGGACCACGAAGCGACGGTTCGCGTCGTCGACGGGAGCCGTTCACCGACGCGGCTTGCGCGCAGTGAAGACCTGGCGACAAGGCCGAACGCCGACCTCCACGAACCCGTGTCTGCAAACGCGAAGTAGCCGTGCATCAATCCTTGCGCAGCGGAGTGACCTCGCTGCGCAAAACACAAGCGGTACGACGCCATGGCGCAAGATGCCTGACGCTTTAATTGTGATGCTGGAACCGGACGCCTCGATGAACGTCGTATCGGGGGATCACATCCGGTGGGACAGTCCGGCGGTGAACATGGTCTCGATCAAACGATGCTTCGACGGTGAAGAGGGGCGGGCCACCGGTCCGCCCCTCGCATTTCAAAAACGCCCCAATCAACCTTCGCGTTGATTACGACCGCTGTGGCCGTTACGGCCGCTGGTGCGATCGATCACGCGCCCGGCTGCGTCGGATGCCCGGTCCACCACCATGTCCACGGCGGATTTGCCTTCCGGCAGCATGTCGTTGACGTCGGATCCGATGTCATTCAGTTCCTGCTTGACGTAAGTCGCGGCATTCCTGGCGACGGCCATGGCCTTTTCCTGTTCCTCGCGGAACACGGCCTGCGCTTCGGCGTACAGTCGGTCGCTGGTATCGCCAACCGCCTGATCTTCAATGCGGCTGCGCGGCAACATGCTGCCGAGGGCAGCGCCGAGCGCGATCGCAAGGCCGCCCATCACCAACGGATGGTCTTCGAAGGCGTCGGATGCAACGCGGGTGCCCCTCTGCAGGGCGGCCTGCGATGCAACCCGTGCATCATGGGCCGCATGACGGGCCGTGATCACGCGCGCCTTTGCTTCTTCCGACAGATTGTCGAGCCCGTGCGACAGCCGGCTTGTGAGATCGGCGGCAGTATGGCTGACGCTGCTGGCAGCGCTTGAGACGGCTCCGCTGACGGCATTGGCCGCGTCAGAGATGGTGCCGGTCAGGCCGCTGGAACCTTCGGAAGCCTTCGCTGAGCCATGGTCATTGTTTTCCATGCCATGGCGTTTCTGATGGCGGCGGCCGCGTGCCATTTCGTCGGTCTCGTACCAGTACTGGTCGCTCTGGTTGTCGAAGTTTTCGTTCTGCAGGCTGGAACGCACAGGCGAGCGCATGCCGCCCCGGTTCCCGCGACCCTTGCGATGACTGGTCTGGTAGTCACTCCACACACCGTCATCCGAGGTTGCATCGGTGTTGCGGTTGCGACCCATCAGAAGCCAGGCGAGACCGACACCGACCATCACCACGGCGGTCGGATTGCGTCCCACGGCATTGCTGACAGTGCGACCGACATCGCCGCTGCTGTCACGGACCATGGTTCCGATGTCATCCATGATGGAATCGACCGAGAACTTCTTCTGGAGATCATTGAATTTGGCGCTCATCTGCGCGCGTTCGTTGGCGATATCGCGTTCGATATCGTCGGCTGTGCGGGTATCATGCTTGGACATTGAGGGGATCCTTTATGGCCGCCACGTCACGCTTGAGACTGCGCGCGGTGCGGGTCGGCAGAAAGCCGATCTGGTTGAGTGCGGATTTTGCGGAGTAAAAGACGATCAGCGCCAGCAGCAGAAAGCCGACGCCGACGGCGGGGATGGCGAGGTGTGGCGGCAAGCCGCCCCAGATCACCACCGTCACAATCGATGCGGCGACGAGGTTCAGGCCGGTAATGGCAAAAACCAGAGCCACTGCCATGGCGGTGATCGAGGTCCTTGCCTTGCCGACGCTTTCGGCGAACTCGACGCGTGCAAGGTCGACTTCATTGCCGACCAGGTTGCCGACGCTGCCGAGAATATCGGACATCATCTCGCCGGCAGATTGCTGGGAACCTGTCGTTGCCATCAGAAGGCGCCTACAGGCTGGGCGTTCGGGTTGCCTTCGTTGACGAAAGCGCTCACGTCCTCTTTCTGCTCGGCAGGCGTGACACGGGCCGAAGCGCCGAGGTTTTCGCCCGACGCCTTGGCAAAGCGGCTGGCGGCAAAGCCGAGCAACGCTGCACCGCTGAGAAACAGCACCGGATTGTCGCGGGCGACCTTGGTCACCATCCGTGCAATTTCGCCCAGATCCTTGTCGCGGATCTGATCGGATGCGTCGGCAAGGCTGCCGGCAATGCTTCCGAGCGTGCGTTCCTGCGCAGAACCCCCGCGCATTTCCTCGGAAGCACGGCGCAGCGCCGAAGCCACGTCCTTGACTTCGTCGGCAACGCCGGTCTTTGCATCATCTGCTCTTGCTTGCAGCGCAGAGGCTGTCTGGCCCAGCTTTTCAGTCGCGGCGGTCCGGAGATCAGACGCGACGCTCGAGATTTTCGCCCCCGCCTGGTTGGTCGAGGACGGCGATTGCGTCATAAATTCATCATTCATCGGCTTGGCCTTTCTGGCACACAGAGTGCGTCAAGGCCGGAACGGCAATGCGTAACGGCCATCGGTGTCAAAACGTCGAGGCACGAGAGGCCTCAGTTCGACAACGCGGTGCGCGCCCTTGGCGTTCCGGGAAAAATGCAGGCAGACGCGCCCGCTATCGCCCTGCGTGTGACGAGCGCGCGGTGATGAATTCAGGCATGCTGGCATTTTGCCATGTGACCGGCGCCGAATGAAACCTTGGCAGTGCGGTCAGGCGGTTTCCTTGAGCCTTGCCTCTTCCCCGAAGAACCGGCCAAGGTCTTGCGTTGATGTCGGTCGTCCGAGCAGAAATCCTTGGACCTGCGGACACTTGTAAAAGGCAAGGCGCTCGAGTTGCCGGGCCTCCTCGACGCCCTCGGCGATGACGGTCAGCCCGAGCTTGCGGCCCATCTCGATGATCGACTGCAGGACGATGTTGGACGTTGCATTGGCTTCGTCCACGTCGAGGTTGGCGAGGAATTCGCGGTCGATCTTGATCTTGTCGAGCGGAAACGACCCGAGGTAACTGAAAGCGGAGTAACCCTTTCCGAAGTCATCAATCGCAATCTGGACGCCGAGCGATTTCCACTGGGCCAGAAGATCACGGGTGCTTTGCACACTGTCGAGAAACGTTGACTCCGTGATTTCAAGTTCGAGGCGATGCGGTGAAAGACCTGACTTCATCAAGGTTTCGGCAAGCTTCAGCGCAAAGTGCGGGCTTTTCGCCTGATAGGGTGACACATTGACGGCCACCGTCAGATGGTCCGGCCACCGCGTGGCCTCGGCGCACGCGGTCGCCAACACCCATTCGCCGACCGCTTCGATCAGGTCATGCTCCTCCAGCATGGGCACGAAGATGCCCGGCGAAATCAGTCCCTTGACGGGATTGCGCCAGCGCAGCAACGCCTCGAACCCGACGAGGTGAAGATCGGCAGTTTCGAACTGCGGCTGGTAGAACACTTCATATTCGCCGTTGGCGAGCGCCATCCGCAACTGCTCCAGAAGCGACCATTTCGACAGAACGCCATCGGAAATCTGGGGACGGAACAACGCATGACCCGTGCGTTTTGGTCGCCGGGACTTGACCTCGTACATGGCAAGGTCGGCATCGATCAGGACCTTGCGGGTGTCGACGTCTTCCGGTGTCTGGATGGCTATGCCGACGCTGCAGCCGATCTGGATTGTCCGATTGCCTTGAAGGATAGGCTCGCTCAATGCCTTGATCAGCCGTTCGGCAGTATCGTCAAGCTGCTTCAACGCCGTTTTCGTTTCCGACACGACGATGAACTCGTCGCCCCCGTATCGGACAATCACATCACATTCGGAAATGCAGTCGCCGATGCGGTCCGCTGCAATCTTCAAAACCCGGTCGCCGACATCGTGTCCGAAGGAGTCGTTTACGCTCTTGAACTCGTTGAGATCGATCAGGAACACCGAATATGCCGAAAGGGTCCCACGTTCCAGGCGCAGGTTCAGCCGCGCCAGGTGCTCCTGCAGGAACGCGCGGTTGCGGCACCCCGTCAGCAGGTCGCGATAGGCCAGTTCCTCGAGTTCGGTTTCGCGTTCCCTGAGCTTTGTCTCGATCAGGTGCTGATCGGTCACATCGATCCGGCGCGACAGGGTGGCGCCGCCGGGCGAGCGTGAACGCAGGTATATGTACATCCGGCCGCCGATTGACTGGATCTCGCGCTGCCGGTCCACCAGCGAGCGGGCGAACGCCGTTCGCATGTGCATGTAGGCTTCAGGATCGCTACGGGCGAGCGGATCGTCGATCACGTCGGCATCGAGATCCAATCGGTAAAGATCCAGATGGTTGTATCCGAGGATTGCATTCTGATCGGGGTAGTGGGGAAAGATCCGGTGATAGGTGCGGTTGGTAAAGATGACGCCGTCTTCATTGTCATAGAAAGCAATGGCCTCTTCGCTCTCGTTCAGCACATCGATCAACAGACGTGACAGGCGCCGTTGGCGGAGCGCGGCAAGAGACGAAGCGCACAAGGCCAGAAGCGAATCGAGCAGACGCCGCTCTTCTTCCTGCAGGCAAGACACGAACAGGATCACCGCGCCAATCGCGCGCTCCTCGTTCACCAGCCGATGCAGGGTGTATCCGTCGGCAACCGGAGTTCCCGCTATCAAGATGCGCGGAACGCTACCGTCGATGATCCACCCGTCGAGGTTTTCGACAGCGATGCTGTTCCGATCAAGACCATGGACGAAATCAAGCCTTGCCGTACGGCCGTCCATCAGGACGCTGTAGGCGCAGAAGCGGAGATCTTTCAGAAACGTCTCGCAAGTTGCCTGAAAGGTTGCAAATACGCATTCAGCCTTGACCGCCTTTTCGAAGGCAATGGCCGCGCGGGCGATATCGTGAACGCTGGGTACCAAAGGGCCGCTCTGTCGGTTTGTTGCTCATGGTATTTTCAGTCAACAGTTCCAGCCCGTCCCAGCCATGGGACCCAACCGGTTAACAAACATGAACATTTTTGGCGCAAAGTTACCCTGCGTCAGATATTTTTGATGTCTGACCCGAATTTTTGACGCAGGCACCCGTCAACCACGCGCGTGCGGCCGGCCCGCCATCAGAATGTCGATGAGATCGGCGTCGACCCGTTCGGTCAGAGACACATAGGTGAACGTCATCGTTTCGCGCTCGCGCACCATCGCAGCCGGGTAAGGCAGTGGCCGGCCCCCCACATGTGGTCCGGGTTTAATGTTAGTGTATGACGGGTCTTGGCGCTACGGCGGGCGTGGCCGGCGAAGCTGGTCCGCGTTGCGCAGCAGGCCACAGGATAGCTTCCGGCGCGGGCGGTTTGTAGC
>JBGSWL010000103.1:0-7298 GCA_041752455.1 Roseitalea sp.
TGCCACGGTGGCTCCTGCGCCATCGCCGCCGCGCGACGAAATGATGCCCGCAGGTTGCGTTCCCCGGCGGGCCGCCTCGCGCATGGCATTGCAAAGGCAGCCGCCGACCCATTCGGCCATGACGCCGGGATCGGAAACGCCGGGGCCGGAATGCACGGTCAATGTGCCGATCCGGTCAAGATGCGCGCCGCCGACGCCAAGAAGTGCAAGACTGCTCATCGGCCACCGGTCCGATTCCCTGCGGCGCAGCGGCAGGTCGCCCGGAGCAGCGTTCGCCGGCGTTGGCATCGGTATTGTGAACAAAATAGGAATATCATGGAAAATCAGCCACTTCCAAGGCTTGAAAAATGAGAACAAAACTGGTACAAACGAGCTATCGAGACTGATTGCGCCAGTCAGCGCATTACCATAAGGGTGGACACATGGCACAGAATAACCTGCGGCTTGTTGAGGGAAAATCGGTGGACAAGACCAAGGCACTGGACGCGGCGCTGGCGCAGATCGAACGGTCCTTCGGCAAGGGCTCGATCATGCGGCTCGGCGCCAATGAACTGATCGTCGAGATCGAAACGATTTCGACCGGATCGCTGGGTCTTGATATTGCGCTTGGTGTCGGCGGCCTGCCCAAGGGGCGTATCGTCGAGATCTACGGGCCGGAAAGCTCGGGCAAGACGACCATGGCGCTGCACACGATTGCCGAGGCCCAGAAAAAGGGCGGCATCTGCGCCTTCGTCGATGCCGAGCACGCGCTCGACCCGATCTATGCCCGCAAGCTTGGCGTCAATCTGGAAGACCTGCTGATTTCGCAGCCGGACAATGGCGAGCAGGCGCTTGAGATTGCCGATACGCTGGTTCGCTCCGGCGCTTGCGACATCCTTGTCATCGATTCGGTTGCGGCCCTGACGCCGCGCGCGGAAATCGAAGGCGAGATGGGCGACTCGTTGCCCGGTCTGCAGGCGCGCCTGATGAGCCAGGCGCTGCGCAAACTGACCGCGTCGATCTCCAAGTCCAATACCATGGTGATCTTCATCAACCAGATCCGCATGAAGATCGGCGTGATGTTCGGTTCGCCGGAAACGACGACCGGCGGCAATGCGCTGAAGTTCTACGCGTCGGTTCGCCTCGATATCCGCCGCATCGGCGCGATCAAGGATCGCGAAGAGGTTGTCGGCAACCAGACCCGCGTCAAGGTCGTCAAGAACAAGCTCGCACCGCCCTTCAAGGAAGTCGTGTTCGACATCATGTATGGCGAAGGGATCTCCAAGACCGGCGAACTCGTCGATCTGGGCGTCAAGGCCGGCATCGTCGAGAAGTCCGGCTCATGGTTCTCCTATGACAGCCAGCGGCTCGGTCAGGGCCGCGAGAACGCCAAGATATTCCTGCGCGACAATCCGGAGATCGCTGATCGCATCGAAGCTTCGCTGCGCCAGAACGCCGGCCTGATTGCCAACCAGTTGCTGCATGACAGCGAGACCGAAAGCGCCGCTCGTTCCGGCGAAGACTTTGACGGATCGATGGCCGCCGAGGCCTGAGTTCGCACGACTTGCGTTTTGAGTATCCAACGCCGTGGCACCCCTGCCGCGGCGTTTTTGTCGGGAGAGGCATGAATTGCGATGGCGGGGCGCTTCTTTGCCGCCGAAGCAGAAGCTTGCAACCGGTGCGGCTTTTCGCTTAAGCAACAGCCATCCGGACCCCGGGAACCGGCGCACGCAAAGCGCCGTCCCCCTTTGCAAAAGACAGGTGACCGATGAGCGGTGTCAACGCCATCCGCAAGGCATTCCTCGACTACTTTGTAGCCAACGGTCACACGGCCGTGGCGTCCAGCCCGCTGGTGCCGCTCAACGATCCGACACTGATGTTCACCAATGCCGGCATGGTGCAGTTCAAGAATGTTTTCACCGGTTTGGAAAAGCGCGACTTCAGCCGCGCTGCGACCGCCCAGAAGTGCGTTCGCGCCGGCGGCAAGCACAACGATCTGGACAATGTCGGCTACACCGCGCGCCACCACACATTCTTTGAAATGCTCGGCAACTTTTCCTTTGGCGACTATTTCAAGGAAGAGGCGATCACGCTTGCCTGGAACCTGATCACCAAGGAATTCGGTCTGCCGAAAGATCGGCTCACAGTCACCGTCTACCACACAGACGATGATGCTTTCGATTTGTGGAAGAAGATTGCCGGACTTTCCGATAACAAGATCATCCGCATTCCGACCAACGACAATTTCTGGGCGATGGGCGAGACCGGTCCATGCGGTCCGTGTTCGGAAATTTTCTACGATCACGGCGATCACATCTGGGGCGGTCCACCCGGATCGGCCGAGCAGGACGGTGACCGGTTCATCGAGATCTGGAACCTTGTCTTCATGCAGTTCGAGCAGGTGACCGTCGACGAGCGCGTCTCGCTGCCTCGCCCTTCGATCGATACCGGCATGGGGCTTGAGCGCATCGCCGCCGTCCTTCAGGGCGTGCACGACAACTATGACATCGACCTGTTCCGCGCGCTGATTTCCGCGTCCGAGAGCCTGACGGGAACCCGCGCCGAGGGCGACAGCCGCGCCAGCCACCGGGTGATCGCCGATCACCTGCGTGCGTCCAGCTTCCTGATTGCCGATGGCGTTCTGCCGTCCAACGAAGGGCGCGGCTACGTGCTGCGCCGGATCATGCGCCGCGCCATGCGCCATGCGCATCTGCTGGGGTCTGTCGATCCGCTGATGCACCGGCTGGTTCCGGCATTGATGACCGAAATGGGTGAGGCCTATCCGGAACTGCAGCGCGCACGCGCCCTGATTTCCGAAACCCTGCTGCTCGAGGAAACAAGGTTCCGCAAGACGCTCGAGCGCGGTCTTGGGCTTCTTGCCGACGCCACCGCCGATCTTGCAACTGGCGACGAACTGGCCGGTGAAACCGCTTTCCGGCTTTATGATACGTTCGGTTTCCCGCTCGACCTGACGCAGGATGCGCTGCGCCAGCGCGGCATCGGCGTCGACACCGACGGCTTCAAGACAGCCATGGAGCGCCAGAAAGCCGAGGCCCGCGCCAATTGGTCGGGCTCGGGCGATGCGGCGACCGAAACCATCTGGTTTGCGCTTCGCGAAGAACTCGGCCCTACCGAATTCCTCGGCTACGATGCTGAAAAGGCTGAAGCCGTCGTGACGGCGCTGGTGGCCAACGGCGCGCGCATCGAAAAGGCGCATGACGGCCAGACGGTCCAGATCATCGTGAACCAGACACCGTTCTACGGCGAGTCCGGCGGCCAGCAGGGTGACCGCGGCGTCATGCGCGGCGATGGCGTCACGGTCGAGATCACCGAGACGAACAAGAAGGCGGACGGGGTCTTCATCCACACCGGCAAGATCACCAGTGGCGCGCTGCGCGTTGGTCAGCCCTTGGAACTTGTGGTCGATCATGCCCGCCGGTCTGCGTTGCGCTCCAACCATTCGGCAACCCATCTTGTGCATGAGGCGCTGCGCGAGACCCTCGGGCACCATGTGGCGCAGAAGGGTTCGCTCGTTGCGCCCGATCGCTTGCGCTTTGATTTTTCGCACCAGAAGCCTGTTTCTGCCGAAGAACTGGCGCGGGTGGCCGACATGGCCAATGCCATAATCTTGCAGAACAGCCCGGTCGTCACCCGGCTGATGGGCGTTGAAGAGGCCATGGAAACCGGCGCGATGGCACTGTTCGGCGAAAAATACGGCGACGAAGTCCGCGTGGTTGCCATGGGCACCGCCATTGAAGGCGAGAAGGCGGGCAAGCCTTATTCGGTCGAACTGTGCGGCGGCACGCATGTGCGCGCCACCGGCGAGATTGGTCTGGTGCGCATTGTCGGCGAAAGCGCTGTCTCGTCCGGCGTGCGGCGCATTGAAGCGCTGACCGGGGAGGGTGCTCGCCGCTATCTGGAACAACACGATGAACGGCTGCGCGAAACCGCGGCGGTCTTGAAGACGACGCCGGATCAGGTGGCCGCGCGCGTGGCCAGCCTTGTCGATGAACGCCGCAAGCTGGAGCGGGAACTGGCCGAGGCGCGCAAGCAGCTCGCCATGGCCGGCCCTGCAGCCGAAGGCGGCAGTGAGGGTTCCGATGGCGAAGACGTCGGCGGCACCCGTTATCTCGGCCGTGTCGTCTCCGGTGTTTCACCGCGCGATCTGAAACCGATGGTCGACGAGGCCAAGGCGAAGATCGGTTCCGGCGTCGTCGTCTTCGTGACGAAATCCGAAGATGGCAAAGCATCCATCGTCGTCGGCGTGACCGATGACCTGACCGGTCGCGTCAGCGCCGTCGATCTGGTGCGCGTTGCGGCAGAAGCTGTCGGCGGCAAGGGTGGCGGCGGCCGTCCGGACATGGCGCAGGCCGGTGGTCCCGATGGTGACAAGGTGGCTGACGCCGTCGCGGCTGTCCGCGCGGCACTCACCGCCTGATCGCGCGGGCTGCAACTCTGGAGCGCTGGCTGGCCTTCCAGAGGCGCATGCCGAGCAGTCCGGTCAAAACAACGGCGCCAATGGTCCAACCGGCATTGGCCAGGAGATCGGCAATGGTGCCGATCTGGCTGGCGAAGGCTGATCCGATGCTGACATAACCGGTCACCCAGATCGCTTCGCCGGCAAGATCGGCCAAGGCAAAGCGCCCGGCCGGAAGGCGCGAAAGACCGGCAGCAACGTTGACCAGCGGGCCAATCGGGCTGATCAGCCATCGGGTCAGAAACACGCCGGTCGTGCCGCGCTTGGCCATGAAGGCGTCGGCTTTCGCCATGCTTGCCGCAAATCGGGGTGAACTGGCAGTCTTGCGTTCAATGAAGGGGCCGGCAAGCCGCCCGACCAGATAGCCGGCATGGTCGCCGACCATGGCTCCGGCAATGCCCGAAAAGACCAGCGGCCAGAAGGCAAGGTCGCCGGAAGCCTGCAGCGCCCCCGCCGTCAGCAGTAAGATCGACGTTGGTAGCGGCACGCCGAATTGTCCCGCTGCCAATATGAATGCCAAGGCTGGCAGGCCGTAAGTCGCAAAGAACTGCGCAAGACCGTCGGTCATCATCTTAGGGCTCAGTGGTCAGGAGCGGTTTGCCGGCCGCTCCTTTCAGCACCGATGGCAGCCATGACGTCATCGGACAGGGCTTGGAAAGTCATGCCCTTGTCGTCGGCGATTTTTCCGATCGGCCGCCGGGTCCGTTCGGCAACCGGCATGCCGATGGCCTCGAGGACAATGTCGCGGTCGACGTCCCAGGATTGTGCGATATACCCCGGCGTCATCCAGGGCTCCAATTGCTGGTCCCTGTGATCGGTCCAGTAGACAAAGTATGCGATGGTTCTCCCGCCCAGGAACAGGCTGGCGGCCAGGGAAAATGCGAAGGCAAGAACGAGAAGCCGCTTTCCCCGCCATAGCCGCATGAGCCCGCGCCACGCGCTTGTCTGACGCGACGACGGGCGCAAGCCCCTCAGCCCATTGCTTTTTGCAGGTTTTCGTCGATCTTGTCGAGGAACCCGGTCGTCGTCAGCCACTTCTGGTCTGGCCCGATCAGCAGCGCCAGGTCCTTGGTCATGAATCCGTTTTCGACCGTCTGCACGCAGACCCGCTCGAGCGTATCGGCAAAACGGGCGAGTTCTGCATTGTCATCAAGCTTTGCCCGGTGGGCAAGGCCGCGCGTCCAGGCGAAGATCGACGCGATCGAATTGGTCGAGGTTTCTTGGCCCTTCTGGTGCTGGCGGTAGTGACGCGTCACGGTGCCGTGCGCGGCTTCCGCCTCGACCGTCTTGCCGTCCGGGGTCAGCAACACGGAGGTCATCAGGCCGAGCGAACCGAAGCCCTGCGCAACGGTATCGGACTGCACGTCGCCATCATAGTTCTTGCACGCCCACACATAACCGCCCGACCACTTGAGCGAGGCCGCCACCATGTCGTCGATGAGGCGGTGCTCGTAGGTCAGCTTCGCGTCGGCGAACTTGTCCTTGAACTCGGCGTCGAACACCTCCTGGAACAGGTCCTTGAAGCGACCGTCGTAGCGCTTGAGGATCGTGTTCTTGGTCGAGAGGTAGACCGGATAGTTGCGAATGAGCCCGTAGTTGAGCGAGGCGCGGGCGAAATCGCGGATCGAGTCGTCGAGGTTATACATGACCATGGCGACGCCGCCGGCCGGGAAGTCGAACACCTTGTGCTCGATCTTCTTCGACCCGTCCTTCGACACCCACGCGACGGCGAGCGAGCCTTCCTCGGGGACGACGAAGTCGGTGGCGCGATACTGGTCGCCGTAGGCATGGCGGCCGATCACGATCGGCTGCGTCCAGCCTGGCACGAGACGCGGCACGTTCTTGCAGATGATCGGCTCGCGGAAGATGGTGCCGCCGAGGATGTTGCGGATGGTGCCGTTCGGCGACCGCCACATCTCCTTCAGGTTGAATTCCTCGACCCGCGCCTCGTCCGGCGTGATGGTCGCGCACTTGACGGCCACCCCGTGCTTCTTGGTGGCGTTGGCGGAATCGATCGTGATCTGGTCGTTCGTCCGGTCACGCGACTCGACGCTGAGGTCGTAGTATTCGAGATTGAGGTCGAGATAGGGGTGGATCAGCTTGTCCTTGATGAGCTGCCAGATGATGCGGGTCATCTCGTCGCCGTCCATCTCGACGACGGTGCCGTCCACCTTGATCTTCTGCATTGGGTCCTCTTGGCGTAGGTCGTGGCCTATCAAATCGCGGCGCACCATAGGGCGCGCCCCCCGACATGCCAAGTGGATGCCGTTGAGAGATCGCGAGACGCAGCCGCCGGCACTTGTTCAAGAGTGAGGTCCATGACGACGATCGGCACGAAAACGGCGGACGGCGCGGCGGCCCCGGTCTACGGCGAAACGGGGGTGACGGTCGCCGCGATCGTGCACGCCTGTCATGAGCGCACGATCGACGAGGGGCTTGCGGGCCTGGCCCTTCCCGGCCTCGACCGGGCGAGCCTCGAGCCCCTCCTGACGTATTGCGCCGAGTTGCGGTGCGAGGCCGAGGCCGTCACGTGCCCGGGCTGCAAGCGCCGCACGGAGGCGAAGGGGCTGCACACCCTCGACGACTTCATCCGCGCCCACGCCGAGGTCATCGTCGGCGATGGCGCGGTGCGTCTGGTGGGGCAAGGGCAGGCGGTGGTAACGACGCCGGAGCTGGCCGCGCTCGAAAAGACCTGGTCCGGCGAGAACTACTGGTTCTGGGCCCGCCGCGTCCTGCGCAAGCTGCGGCACGGCATCCGGCGCGCCCACATCCAGGGCAGCGCGTTCTCCGGCACCGGCGAGACGCCGTCGGTCATCCTGATGGAGCCGCAACTCGCCGACAA
>JBGSWL010000104.1:0-8200 GCA_041752455.1 Roseitalea sp.
GGCTTTCCGGCGCCATCGGGCTTGCCACGCGCCGGACGTCCGGCGCCTGCGCCATGGCCATGACCTGCACCATCGCGGCGCGGGCCGCGATTTTGACGGGCTGCGGCCTGACGACCATCTTCTTCAGCGCGTGCAGAACGCGATTCCGAATAGGACGGACGGGTGCCACCGGCGATCGGCATCTGCTGGTTGGTCAGCTTTTCGATGGCCGACAGAAGATGCATTTCGTGCGGCGAGCACAACGTTACCGCTGCGCCAGCCTTGCCGGCGCGCGCCGTGCGGCCGATCCGGTGCACATAGTTGTCGGCAACATCCGGCAGTTCGAAGTTGTAGACGTGGGTCACGCCGGGGATGTCGATCCCGCGCGCTGCCACATCGGTGGCAACCAGAACACGGGTCTCGCCGGAACGGAAGCCGGCGATTGCCCGCTCGCGCTGGCCCTGGCTCTTGTTGCCATGGATCGATTCGGCCTTGAAACCGGCTGCGACCAGTTGGGTCATCAGGCGTTCACAGCCATGCTTGGTGCGGGCGAAAACCAGCGACAGATGCTCGGTGTCCGCCGAAAGAAGGCTGACGATACGCTCCAGCTTTTCGCGCTGCGATACGAAATGCACGTGCTGGGTGACGCGGTCGGCGGTGCGGCCGGGAGGCGTCACTTCAACGCGCAGCGGATTGCGCAGGAAGGCAGTAGCCAACTGGCTGATCAAAGCCGGCATGGTGGCCGAAAACAGCAGTGTCTGGCGGTCGGCGGGAACCATCTTGGCGATACGGCGCAAGACATGGATGAAGCCGAGATCCAGCATCTGGTCGGCTTCGTCGAGAACGAGGTAGCGCACTTCGTCGATGCGCACGGCCTTGCGCTCGATCAGATCGATCAGGCGGCCGGGCGTCGCGACGAGAATGTCCGTGCCGCGTTCCATCTTCTTGGCCTGCATGCCGATCGACGCACCGCCGACAACGACCTGAACCTTCAGATGGGTTTCACGCACATAGTTGCGCAAAGTGACGGCGATCTGCGACGCCAGTTCGCGAGTCGGTGCCAGGATCAAGGCGCGGGCCGAACGGGCAGACGGCGGCAGGCCGATGGCCATCAGCTGCTGGATGACCGGCAGCGCGAAGGCTGCCGTCTTGCCGGTGCCGGTCTGGGCGAGACCCATCAGGTCGCGGCCTTCCAGAAGCGCGGGGATCGCGCCAGCCTGGATCGGCGTCGGAGTGACGAGTTCGAGTTTGGCAAGCGTCCGGCACAGAACCGGATGGAGGCCGAGGGATTCAAAAGTGGTCAAAGTCATAGCCTTTCGTGCCCGCCCGAGCAGATGCCCGGCAGGCTGACATGCACCATCCGCCCCTTCCATCGGGCTTGGTGCCTGCGGTTGAGGCCAATGCTCGCGCTGGGGCACCTTGCCCGCTGCGCCGCATTCGTCCTTCAGAACCCCGCGTGATTTCGGATGGATGTCCGGACGAGTTCCATGTCCGGCCGCCGGCCCTTTGTCGGGAACCTGTTGTGCGGCCTGTCATTGCCGGGGTTCCCATCCTCAAGGAGGACGACCTGCTCACGCGGCAGCCGACGACGTCGTGCTAATGACAGGTTCTTTGCGGTAATTCAATGGCCATGCATTGGCGCTGTGTGACGCATGCGACATCGATTGTCTTGAAACAGCCAAAAAACTATGCACAGGCTAGGAATATCGAGTTTCGGCCGATCGGAAACTGCCTGCCGGCGTGCGCGCCCAGAGTTGTAGACCCATCTCCAGACATCGATGCCAACCGGCAGCTTGTCTGCCATTTGTGAAAGCAGGTCTGGAAAGGACACGACCATGGCTATCGGAACCGTGAAATGGTTCAACACGACCAAAGGCTACGGCTTCATCGAGCCTTCGGATGGCGGCAAGGACATTTTCGTCCACATTTCCGCCGTGCAGCGCTCGGGAATGGAGTCGTTGGCGGAAGGCCAAAAGATCAACTACGAACTTCTGACCGACAAGCGCACCGGAAAGCAGGCCGCCGGCAATCTGTCTGCTGCCTGATACGGGCTTTGCACACTTCTGAAAACTGCAAGCGGCGTCCGGCAACGGGCGCCGTTTTGCAGTGGGGCCATGCGGCTATGGAAGCGAAACGGTGGCCGCGGGCACGAGCAGCACAAGCGCAATGCCGGCTGCGGCGAAGGCAAATCGCAGCAACGCATACTTGGACAGCAGGATGCGGCTGACGGCGGCATTCGAAAGCGAGACCGACTGGACAAGTTGCGAGACCTCCGAGGTCTGCATGAAATGCGCATAGTCGGCGCCGGTCAGGTCATCCGATGCGAGAGCCGGCCACGACCACCGATCGCGTTGCACCATCTGTGAACGGACAGTGGCCGGCGGATAACGCGGCACGACGGTCAGCAGGCAAAATGCAAGTGACGCAAAACCAAACAGAAAGAACACCGCCTCGAGCATGCCGGTTTCCGCCAACCTGGTGATGGGGACGGGACCGCGGAAGACGGCAAACCCGATGACCGTCAGCAGGGCAATGGCCTTGGCATCGGCGAACTGGATCTGGGTCATCAGCGTCTGGTGCTGTGCAAACAGGAACTGGGTGCGGATGCGGCTAGCGTGATTGACGTCATGGCCTTCGCTCCCCGCCAACGGCTTCTGGAGATCCACCTCTTCCAGTGCTGGTGCCAGCTTGCGGGTTGCACTCATTCCATACTCCCGGCCATCCCTCTGTTTTGCCTTAAGTAAACGGATCATCGCCGCATGCAATTGCAAGTTTGTGCTTTTCGTCATGACATGGGTTGCACCATTCGAAATGTGAAGGTAAATATTCCTCTATTGCAAGGAATGTTGTCATGCTCTCACACAAGGATGTCTGGGAGGCGATTGATCGCCTCGCTGCACTGCACGACCTTTCGCCATCCGGACTTGCGCGGCGCGCGGGGCTGGATTCCACGACCTTCAACAAATCCAAGCGCTTTGCCGCAGATGGCCGGGCGCGCTGGCCCTCCACTGAGTCCATCGCCAAGGTGATGAGCGCCACCGGCTCGACACTGGATGAATTCATGGCGCTGATCGGCGAGCGCAGCACGCACATGCAAGGCGCCGCGATGCCTCCCATTTTCACGATCCCGGTGGTTGGTTTGGCGCAGGCGGGTGCCGGCGGGTTCTTCGATGATGCGGGCTTTCCGGCGGGCGAAGGATGGGACAGGATACCCTTTCCGGCGCAAGGCGGAAGTGAGCCGGTCTATGCGCTGGAAATCACCGGTGACAGCATGTTGCCGCTGTATCGCGATGGCGACCGGGTCATCGTTTCGCCGGGCGCAGCGGTGCGCCGCGGTGACCGCGTCGTGGTGCGCACACGCAGCGGCGAGGTCATGGCCAAGATCCTGAAACGCCAAACTGCAAGCCATGTGGAACTGGCGTCGGCAAACCCGGCGCATGAGGACCGGGTTCTGCCGACTGCTGAGGTCGAATGGGTGGCCCGAATCCTGTGGGCCAGCCAATAACCTTGGTCAGTCGGCCTTGGCGAGGAAATCGCCGGCGACCGCACGGGCAACCAGCGCCTGCGTTTCCTTGATCCCGTAAAGGGCTATGAACGAGCCGAGCCGTGGGCCGCGTTCCTCGCCCAGCACGATGCGGTAGAACGCATTGAACCATTCGCCTGAAACGCCCGGGCCACCGCCCGGCGACTTGCGCGAATGATCGAGATAGCGTTCGAAGCCGCGCGCCACGTCCAGCACCACGTCCTGAACGGCGGCGCCATCGTTTGCCTGTTCGGCGGGAATGGCGGCAATTGCGTCGCACAGCGCGGCCAGAGCTTCTGCCTCGACTTCATCAGCCGCATGAAACTGCTTCTTCGGACGCACGAAGTCGTTGAAGTAGGCAATCGCAAAGCCGACCAATTGGTCGAGTTCCGGGTGGGTTTGCGCAGTGACCCCCGGCGCATAGCGCGAGATGAACCCCCAGAGCATGTCCTTGTTGTCGGCGTTGGATGCGCTGACGAGGTTGAGGAGCATCGTATAAGTGACCGGCATGTCGACGACCGGCGGATTGCCGGAATGGATGTGCCAGACCGGATTGATCAGGCGCGCCGCCTCATCCTGGCGCTCGAAAGCAGAAAGATGGGCATAGTACTCGTCGACCGCGCGCGGAATGACATCGAGGAACAGCTTCTTGGCCGTGCGCGGCTTCTGGAACATGTAAAGCGACAGGCTCTCGGTCGGCGCGTAGGTCAGCCATTCGTCGATCGTCAGGCCGTTGCCCTTGGACTTGGAAATCTTTTCGCCGTTTTCGTCGAGGAACAATTCGTAGACGAAATGCTCCGGCGGGCGACCGCCAAGTGCCGAGCAGATGGCATCATAGACCGGCATGTTCGGGCCATGGTCCTTGCCGAACATTTCAAAGTCGACATTGAGGGCTGCCCACCGCGCGCCGAAGTCCGGCTTCCACTGCAGCTTGACCCGGCCGCCCGTGACCGGAAGCGTCAGTTCGTCGCCATCTTCGTCATCGAAGGTGATGGTGCCGGCCACGGGATCGACAGCCTTCAACGGCACATAAAGCACCCGACCGGTCTTGGGCGAGATCGGCAGGAATGGCGAATAGGTGGCGCGGCGTTCGGGTCCAAGCGTCGGCAGCATGATGTCCATGATCGCCTGATAGCGTTCGGCGACCCGGATCAGGATCGGATCCAGCTTGCCGGACTTGTAATAGTCGGTCGCACTGGCAAATTCATAGGCAAAGCCGAACGTGTCGAGGAAGCGCCGCAGCATCGCGTTGTTATGGTGGCCGAAGCTTTCAAAGTGGCCGCCGAACGGGTCGGGCACGGTGGTCAGCGGCTTGTGCAGGTGCGGCCTCAGGAACTCGGGATCCGGCACATTGTCCGGGATCTTGCGCATCCCGTCCATGTCGTCGGAAAAGCACAAAAGGCGCGTTGCGACCTTGTCGTCGGTGAGAACCCGGAACGCATAACGCACCATGGTTGTGCGCGCGACTTCGCCGAACGTGCCGATATGCGGCAGGCCGGACGGGCCATAGCCGGTCTCGAAAAGCACTGTCTCGGGAAATCCGGTCTTTTCGTAGCGCGCGACGATCTTGCGGGCTTCTTCGAAGGGCCATGCATTGGATTTTTCGGCCGCAGCCCGCATTTCGGCGGAAAGGTCTGCAATCGGCAACGCTGCGGCGGTCATGGAAATACTCCGGAAAGACGGGGGAACGATTGGTCGCCGCACCCAATCAGGTTGCGGTTGCGGTGGTCCTAGACCAGCGGGCTGCTGTTGAAAAGACGCCACCTGCTTGCGCGACCTCACGTTACTGGTAAGAGCGAAGCGATCTGCCAGGGCGAAGGCAGACAAGGGGACACCATTGGATCAGAGCGAAATCATCGAAGCCCTTGTCTTCGTCATGGTGACCATGGCGGCGGCTGACCAGGACCTTTCGGAGTTCGAGTTGTCACGCATCGGCACGATTTGCGACACGTTGCCTGCGTTTTCGACCCTGGACCGTGATCATCTGGTTGCCCACGCCAACGCCTGCTCGTCGATCCTCAACAAGGAGGACGGGCTCGACCAGATCATCGCTTTCGTCCGCCAGAGCCTGCCCGAGCCCCTGCTCGAGACCGCCTATGCGCTGGCTGTCGAAGTGGCTGCAGTGGACCTGACGGTTCGCCAGGAAGAACTGCGGTTTCTGCAGTTGCTTCGCGACAATCTGGGTATCGACCCGCTTGTTGTCGCCGCGATCGAACGGGCCGTTCGGGTGCGGTACAGGCTTTTGCCGAATGGCGATGCCTGATCACGCAAGCTTGTGACTTGCCTGTGATCGACCGAAGCACCACATAAACCGGAGCAAATCCAAAGGTTCAAGGCCGCTCAAGCGTCATGGAAAACGAAGCCGTCATCCGCCTCATCGCCTTTCTCGCCATATTCGGGTCCATGGCAGCCTTCGAACTGTGGTCGCCCCGTCTCGAGCGTGAAGAGTTGCGCGGGGCGTTGAAGTCGCGCCGGTGGTTCACGAACCTTTCGATTCTGGTTGTTGCCTCGCTGTGTGCGCGCCTCCTTTTTCCGGCTGCGGCGGTCGGCACCGCAATCTTTGCGGCCGAGCGTGGTTGGGGCCTGTTCAACATGCTCGATGTTCCGTTCTGGATCGCGGCACCGATCGCTTTCGTGATCCTCGACTTTGCCGTCTGGCTCGAGCACGTCGTCAGCCACCGCTGGCCTTGGCTTTGGCGGTTGCATCGGATGCACCATTCCGATCAGGGTTTTGATCTGACGACGGCACTGCGATTTCACCCGCTGGAAATCGTCCTGTCACTGGTCTGGAAAGCCGTGATCATTGTTGCACTCGGCGCGCCGGTCGCCGCCGTCCTGGTGTTCGAAATCGTCCTCAACGGCATGGCCATGTTCAATCATGCCAACGCAAAGCTGCCGCTGCCGCTCGATAACTTGCTGCGAAAATTCGTCGTCACGCCGGACATGCACCGTGTGCATCATTCCGTTGTGCGTTCGGAAACCGACAGCAATTTCGGCTTCAACCTGTCGATCTGGGACCGGATGTTCGGCACATATGTGGCGCAACCTTCGGCAGGTCATGACGGGATGCAGATCGGGCTGCCCGACTACAAAGGGCCCAAGACCTCCAATCCGGTCTGGGCACTGGTGATGCCGTTCGGTCGGCGTTGAGTGCTTGATCAGCGACCCTGTGCGAAGGGATCGACAGGGAAATATCGCGAATGGATCTCGTCGATCGTTCCCTTGGTCTCGATCGATTTCAGCGCGGCATTGATGGCATCGAGAACGACTTCCTCGCCGGGGCGGACCACGGCAACCATGCCACGGCCGAGGAATGCCGGGTCCAGGTAGTTGCCGCCGACAAATTCGCAGCAATCCTGCGACACGCGGCCCGCCAGAAAAAATGACAGGATGACGCCGTCAGCAAAGATCAGATCCGCGCGGCCATCCATCAGCGCGCCATAAGCTGCCTGTTCGCTGGCGACGGGCAGGGCCTTGGCATCGGGAAAGTGCGCTTGCAGCATCGCCGCATGGGCTGATCCTTCGATCACGGCCACTGTACCGGTCCCGGGCGCCGGCGGCGCTTCCACCTTTCTGCGCCCGACAAACCGGGCTGGCGACATGAAATACGGTTCGCTCAGCCGGAATCTTGCGCGCGCTGCGGCTGTTGGTGTCGAGCCCGCAAGGATGACCTCGCCGCGGCGCGCTTCCAGCGCGGGCTCCAGCTCATCCCATGGCATCGCCTGGATCTCGCATTTGGCAAGAACGCCCAGTTCAGCGCAGATGGCGCGCGCCAGATCAACATTGAGGCCCGTCACCTTCCGATTGGCGTCAGCAAAATTGAACGGCGGAAAGTCGAGCGTCGTCAGGAACCGCAGGCGCGGCAGACCGGCCAAATCAGGCGCTGCAGCCCGAAAGCCCGGGTCGAAAAGTCTGGGAGCTTCGGCCCGAACGGGCGCGCTCGCGCCGCCCACGGCCAGTGCGATGGCGACAACGACAGCCGACTTTGACACGACATGATGCATGGAGGGCGCTCTACTGCAAAACGATCGCTCTCACCAGACCTGACCCAAGGTTGACTGCACTTGGCAGTTGCAACGTCATCACTTAAGCTCGTTGCCGAGCAGACGTTTTTCGAAACGTCGGGGGCAAAGATATCCATCGTCAGTGCCAATGGCTTGCGCCAGTTTGGTCGGTGGCGTCGTGCCAATGCGCCGCCGATCGCGAATGGCCTCTGCGCATCTGCAACATTTTTGACCGAAGCCGGGTATCCGGTTAGGCTGATCGAACGCGCAACGAGCCTTTCCAAGCGCAACGGCACGACCGCTGCCGCGGAACTGATGGCGCACGGGGCGATCACCGCTGACGCCTATTACCGGGCTTTGTCCGACCGGATTGGACTTACCTGGTGCGACGCGGGTGACATAGCCGCCATCCTTCCGCTGGTTTCGGACGATTCCGAGCGCACAACCATTCCCGGACCGACGGTCCCGTCGGTCATCGGCATCCTCCATGACGGCTCGTCTGTAACCATCTCTGCACCCAACCCTGCGGTTGTCGGCACATTGTTGCATCTTGCCGAACGGCGCATGCTGGCGGGGCGACTGGCCATCACCACGCCTGAAAACCTGCGCCAAGCCATTGATCGCCAGTACGGCCAGGCCGCGCTGGAACAGGCGATTTCCGGACTGGCACTTGGTGACCCCGACATGTCTGCGC
>JBGSWL010000105.1:0-5017 GCA_041752455.1 Roseitalea sp.
CACCGGCGCCGCCAACGGCACCGCGCAGCGCGACAAGCCCGGTTTCCGGGCCGCGCAACACTTCAAAGGCCGGATCGACGCCAAGCTCGCCCCAAAGTGCTGCCAGTTGCCCCTGCTCACAGGTTGCCAGAACCGCCATACGATGGGCGCGGGCGGCAGCGGCAGGGTCGCCTGCAGGGTGCGTGTGATTTTGCGTTTGCGTGCCAGCCATGATCGGCACTTCTCCAGGTTTGCGGCGGCCAGCGCCTTTCGTGTTTATTTGTCTATTGATATAGACAACCGGATCACTTACACTAGGGGTAACGGGTCACTATGACAAGCGTGTGACGCGGTGGCTTGAACAGGTGTATCGTGGGCGGAACCGAACCATCGACGGCAGTTTTATCGGGCGCCATGGAGCGGCGCTCCGGGGTTGCAATGTGGCGCCAGATCGCCGACGCCATCCGCCTCGGCATTTCCGAAGGGCTGGTCGATCGCGACGGACGCCTTCCGGCTGAAAAGCTTCTGGCGAGCCGGTTTTCCGTCAACCGCCACACGGTCCGCGCGGCGATCCGTTCACTGATTGACGAGGGCGTTCTGGAAGCCCAGCAGGGCCGCGGAACCTTCGTTCGCCGCCGCAAGCGGCTGAACTTCCCGATCGGCGAGCGCACACGTTTTTCGTCCGGCCTTGCCGGACAGGCGCGCGATCTGCGTCTCGACATTCTGGCGCATGGCATCGAACCGGCATCCCCGGCGGTTGCCGGATCGCTGCGGCTGGCACCGGGCGATCCGGTCGTGCGTGTCGAAACCCTTTCCTGCGCCGACGATGTCGCCATGTCGCGGGCGACATTGTGGTTTGGTGCGCAGCGCTTTGCCACCATCGGCGAGGCGATCGCGCGGACAGGTTCCGTCACACGAGCGCTCGCTGAACTGGGTGTCAGCGACTATGTCCGCCGCTGGACCAGGATCGAGGCACGCCATGGCCGCACCGATGACCTGACCGATCTCGGCCTGTCGCCGGGCGCCATCCTGATCGTTGCGGAATCGCTCAATGCCGATCTTGACGGTCAGCCGACGCAGTATTCGGTGACGCGCTTTGCCGCCGATCGCGTGACATTGACGGTCACGCCAGGCGCCGACCCGGCAGACCCGGCCAACGGATAAACTTCAAGCCCGATAGGGTTTGCTGATGATCGGCAAGAGCCTGGCGCCATCGCTCCGCAGGAAATCGTCGAGTGCCTGCAGTGCGGGCGTCATGCTTCGGGCGGCGTGGCGGATGGCATACCAGTGTCGGCGGATCGGCGTTTCCTCCACGTCCAGGATGACGAGTTTTCGCGCCTCGCACTCCTGCTCGATCGTGTGGCCGGACAGGAAGGCGATACCGAGACCGGCCATCACCGCCTGCTTGATGGTTTCGTTGCTGTCCATTTCGGTCGGCGCGCGCGCCAGCCCGCCCGGCACACCACCCATGAAGAACTCAAACAGCGAGCGCGTGCCCGAGCCGTGCTCGCGGACAATGAAGCGGTGGCGCGCCAGTTCGCTGCGGGTGATGTCGAGGCGCCCGACCAGTTCATGGTCAACCCCGGCTATGAAGACGTGCGGATGGTCGCCAAACAGTGTCGCCAGCACTTCAAAGCCTTCCGGCGGACGGCCCATCAGCGCCACATCGATATCATGGTCGCGCAGCTTGCCGATGATCTCGGTGCGGTTGGCCGCGACAAGTGTCATGGAGATTCCCGGGTATACCCGGTTGAACGCAGCGATGATGCGCGGCGCAAAGTACTTGCCGGTGGAGACCACGCCGAGGCGGATCGATCCGGCCTCGATACCGCGATGGGCCTGCAGTGTCTCTTCGAGCGAGATCATTTCGTCGGCCATGCGATGGGCGGTGGCAATGACGATGCGACCCATCTCGGTCGCCTGCATCCCGATATGGGTTCGCAGAAACAACTGCGCGCCAAGTTCAGCCTCCATCTGCTGCAACTGAAGCGTCACCGCCGGCGAGGTCAGGCCGAGCTCGCGCGCGGCGCCGGTGACGCGTCCGTGGCGCGACAGGGCGAGTATGGTACGAAATTGGCGCAGGGTGAGATTGAGCACGACCCATGTAAGTTTTTCTTACTAATCAAGTCAATTCATTAAAATTTACAAATATTCGGAAACCCGTATCCATAGTGATGGGAGGAACGACAATGACCGGGCAATCGCTACAGGCATTCCTGTCTTCAGGGGCACGCATCGAGGCAAGGCACGGTCGTGCCATCGCCGACACGGTGAATGCCCTCGCCCTCGGCGCACTCGAAGTGCGCAAGCTCGTCACACAGGGCGCCCTCAGCGCCGGATTTGCCGCTTCGCGCGGCAGCGCCAACAGCGATGGCGATGTGCAGAAAGACCTCGACGTCGTTGCCGACGGCATCTTCCTCGACGTGCTCAAGGACAAGCCGGTCGCGCTGTATGCGTCCGAGGAAAATTCCCATCCGATCCTGATCGATCCTGACCGGCCCCTGGCGCTGGCGATTGATCCGCTGGACGGTTCCTCCAACATCGAGACCAACGTCTCCATCGGCACGATCTTCTCGATCCTTGCCGTTGCCGGCGACCCGCGCACCAACCCGGACCAGTCATTCCTGCGGCCAGGCCATGAACAATTGGCAGCCGGCTATTTCATCTACGGTCCACAATTGGCTCTGGTGCTGACGGTCGGCGCAGGGACGATGATCTTCATCCACTCGCCGCGCTATGGCGAGTTCATCGAGGCCTATGACGCGGTGCAGATCCCGGCATCGTCAAACGAATTTGCGATCAACGCTTCCAACTACCGGCACTGGGAAGACCCGATCCGCGTCTACATTGATGACTGCATGGCAGGTGCTGAAGGCCCGCGCGAGAAAGACTTCAACATGCGCTGGATCGCGTCGCTGGTGGCCGACTGCTACCGCATCATGATCCGCGGCGGCGTGTTCCTCTACCCGGCCGACAAGCGCAAGGGCTATGGCCAGGGTCGTCTGCGCATCGTCTACGAGGCCAATCCGATTGCCTTCCTGATCGAACAGGCAGGCGGCAAGGCAACCGACAGCGTCAACCGCATTCTCGATATCGAGCCGACGACGCTGCACCAGCGCACGCCCCTCATCTTCGGTTCGGCCGCAAAAGTGGAACGGATTGCCCGCTACCACGTCGATCCCGCCATGCTCTCCGAGCGGTCGCCGCTTTTCGGCAATCGCGGTCTTTTCAGGGTCTGATCATCATGTCTGCCAAGCATCCCATCATTTCGATCACAGGGTCATCGGGCGCCGGTACAACCACCGTCGAACAGACCTTCAAGAAGATCTTCAACCGCGAGCATGTCACCGCCTCGTTCATCGAGGGTGACGCTTTCCATCGCTACGACCGCGCAACGATGAAAGCCAAGATCGCCGAGGAAAAGGCCGAAGGGCGCGACTTCACGCATTTCAGCGCCGAAGCCAACGAGCTGGAAATCCTCGAAAGCGTCTTCGAAGAGTGGTCACGGCGCGGCAAGGGCCGCACCCGCCACTATATCCATGACGAAGAGGAAGGCGCCAAATACGGCGTCGCGCCGGGCAAGTTCACCGAGTGGGAAGAGTTCGGCGATACCGACCTCCTGTTCTACGAGGGCCTGCACGGTTGCGTCGTGACCGACAAGGTCAACCTTGCCAAGCATTGCGACCTGAAGATCGGCGTCGTGCCTGTCATCAACCTCGAATGGATCCAGAAGATCCACCGCGACAAGGCGGCGCGCGGCTATTCCACCGAGGCGGTGACCGACACGATCCTGCGCCGGATGCCGGACTATGTGAACTACATCTGCCCGCAGTTCTCGCTGACGGACATCAACTTCCAGCGCGTGCCGATCGTCGACACATCGAACCCGTTCGTCGCCCGCTGGATCCCGACACCGGCGGAATCGATCCTGGTGATCCGTTTTGCCAATCCGCGCGGCATCGATTTTCCCTACCTGCTGTCGATGCTGCAGAACAGCTACATGTCGCGGGCCAATTCGATCGTCGTGCCTGGCGACAAGCTCGACCTCGCCATGCAGCTCATTTTCACTCCGCTCATCCACAAGCTGGTCGAGCGCAAGCGCCGCATGGCCTGAGGAGAACTCCCGTGAACCAGGCCGCAGGAACCCTCGTTGCCGAACCCGCCCATGAGCGCGGGATGGCCAATGCCATCCGCTTCCTTGCGATGGATGCGGTGCAGGCCGCCAATTCCGGCCACCCCGGCATGCCGATGGGCATGGCCGATGCGGTGACGGTTCTCTACAACCGTTTCCTGACCGTCGATCCGTCGATGCCGAACTGGCCGGACCGCGACCGCTTCGTGCTGTCGGCCGGGCACGGGTCAATGCTGCTCTATGCGCTGCACAACCTGATCGGCTTTGCCGACATGCCGACGGACGAATTGCGCAAGTTCCGCCAGCTTGGCGCACGCACCGCCGGCCATCCGGAATACGGCCATGCGGACGGCATCGAGACAACGACCGGCCCGCTTGGCCAAGGGATAACGACCGCTGTCGGCATGGCGCTCGCCGAGCGGATGATGGCCGCGCGCTTCGGCCGCGCGCTGGTGGACCACTACACCTATGTTGTGGCCGGTGACGGCTGCCTGCAGGAAGGCATCAGCCATGAGGCCATCGACCTTGCAGGCCACCTGAAACTGTCGCGGCTGATCGTCCTGTGGGATGACAACGGCATCTCGATCGACGGCAAGACCTCGCTTGCCACTTCGACCAACCAGGTGATGCGGTTCCGCGCTGCCGGCTGGGATGTGCAGTCCGTCGACGGGCACGATGCGGAAGCGGTCGCTGCCGCCATCGCCAAGGCGCGACGTTCGCCCAAACCCTCGCTGATTGCCTGCCGCACCGTCATCGGCAAGGGCGCTCCCAATCTCGAAGGCTCGCACAAGACACACGGCGCCCCGCTTGGCGGCAGCGAGATCGAAGCGGCGCGCGCCAGCCTCGGCTGGAGCCACGCACCTTTTGAAGTACCCGCCGATATTCGCGACGCCTGGGCGCTGGTTG
>JBGSWL010000106.1:0-46292 GCA_041752455.1 Roseitalea sp.
TCTGCCGCGCTCAGCCCCGCCTGATGCTCCTTCAGAACACCGATGATCTGCTCTTCCGTGAACCTGCTGCGCTTCATGTCCGTCTCCTTCGCTGGAGAACAGACTAACCTCAAAGTGCGGACGTTGCAGGGGAGCAGGTCACCGCTTGCCAAGGTAGCTCGCCGTCCTCCGGAACATGACCTGCTGGCCATCAGTTCAAATCTGGCCCCCGCAACCAAGAAACACCCGCTGTCTCCTCGAGGCAGCGGGTTTTTTTGTGCGGATTTTGGCTGGCGCTTGTTGATCGGCCCTCCTGACAACACGCCCGCGACGGAGATCGATCGCCTTGAAAGCGGCATGGTCATCGGCACGGGCGGGCATTTCTGCCATGACGATGCGTGAATGGCTCTCGGCAGTTGTCGGAAAAAGCGCGCCGAATTGGTTGGATAGGGCCACGTGGCTCCTCTCAGAAAACAAAGGACGGGAACCTATTAGCTGGCGCAGGGTTGTGCCGAGGCGGCTTTGCGGCTTAGTTTGCAAGGCATGCAGCCGGCGAGACATGGCTGCCGCGATACTATCCATGTTCAGGGAGGAACACATGACTTTTGTACTCAAACTTGCCGGCGCACTCGCCGGCTCAGTCCTGATGGCAACCGCCGCATTGGCGCAAAGCTATCCGGAGCGGTCGATCACCATGGTCGTTCCATTTGCTGCCGGTGGACCAACCGACACGGTTGCCCGTCTGGTGGCTGAAAAGATGTCAGCCGACCTTGGCCAGCAGGTCATTGTTGAGAATGTCGGTGGCGCTGGCGGCACGCTGGGCGCTGGAAACGTCGCGGCGGCAGCGCCTGATGGCTACACCTTGCTTCTGCACCACATCGGAATGGCAACCTCTGCTACGCTGTATCGCAACCTTGCCTACAAGCCGCTGGAAGCCTTCGAATATGTCGGCCTCGTCACCGAAGTGCCGATGACAATCGTCGCGCGCAAGGACTTCGAGCCGACCGACATGGCCTCGCTGATCACCTATGTGAAGGCCAATGCCGACAAGATCACCATGGCCAACGCAGGGATCGGCGCTGCCAGCCATCTCTGCGGAATGCTCTTCATGCAGGCGCTGGAAAGCCCGATCGTGACCGTGCCCTACAAGGGGACCGGCCCGGCCATGACCGATCTTCTCGGCGGCCAGGTTGATCTGATGTGCGACCAGACCACCAACACCACCGAGCAGATCAAGGGCGGCACCATCAAGGGCTATGCCGTAACCAGCCCGGCGCGTCTCGACATCTTCCCGGACATGCCGACCGTTGGCGAAGCCGGCCTTGGCGGGCTGGAAGTTGCCATCTGGCACGGCGTGTACGCACCAAAGGGCACCCCAGCGGACGTAACCGCGCGTCTGGCAGCTTCGCTTCAGGTGGCGCTCGCCGATCCGGGCATTGCCACGGCGATGGCGGAACTCGGCACGTCGCCGTCACCGGCCACTGATGCGACACCGGAAGCGCTGAAGGCACGGCTGGAGGCTGAAATCGCCCGCTGGAAGCCCGTGATCGAAGCCGCTGGCGTCTACGCCGACTGATCCCGAAACCTGCGGCCCCGGCGCGCAAGCATCGGGGCCGTTTTTCAGTTCGGGGTTTCTCATGAACCAGATCAACAAGACGGATGCCGTTGCGGGCGTCGTGTTCATTGTCATCGGCCTGTTCTTCGGGCTGAACGCGCTTGCGCTCGATCTTGGTACGTCGCTGCGCATGGGGCCGGGGTATTTCCCGCTGGTCCTTGCCGGCATCATGATCGTGCTGGGTGCATTCATCGTGGCATCGTCGTTCAAGTCGGTGGCCGAGGAAATGTCGGCGCATGCCTGGCGCGGCATCCTCTTCATCCTGCCGGCACCGATCTTTTTCGGGCTCACGGTACGCGGTCTCGGTTTTGTCCCATCGATCTTCGTCACCACACTGATTGCGGCCATGGCATCGTTGAAGATGAAGATACTGCCTGCCTTGCTGCTATCGGCCGGTGTCACGATTTTCTGCACCGCCGTGTTCAGTTATGCGCTCGGTCTGCCGTTTCGTCGCTTCGGCCCCTGGCTCCCGTTCTAGGATGCTGCAATGGACCTGATCGGCAACCTCACGCTCGGCTTTGTCACCGCCTCGACGCCCGAAAACCTGCTGTTCTGCCTGATCGGCGTGATCCTCGGAACGCTGATCGGTGTTTTGCCCGGCATCGGCGCCACCGCAACCATCGCCATGCTGCTGCCGATCACATTCCAACTCGAACCGGTGTCGTCGCTGATCATGCTGGCCGGCATCTATTACGGTGCGCAATATGGCGGATCGACAACGGCAATCCTGATCAACATGCCGGGCGAATCCTCGTCGGCTGTCACGGCCATCGATGGCTACCAGATGGCGCGCCAAGGCAAGGCGGGAACGGCGCTGGCGGTCGCTGCGCTGGGGTCTTTCTTCGCCGGAACGGTCGCCACGCTGCTGGTCGCCATCTTTGCGCCGCCGCTGACCGTTGTTGCGCTGAAGTTTGGTGCAGCCGAATATTTCAGCCTGATGCTCTTGGGGCTCGTGTCGGCGGTTGCGCTGGCGCACGGGTCGATCCTCAAGGCGCTGGCGATGACGGTGCTCGGGCTTTTGCTCGGTATGGTCGGCACGGACATCTACACCGGCACACCGCGCTTCACCTTTGGCATCACAGCCTATGCGGACGGGTTGAACTTTGTGGCTCTGGCGGTCGGGGTGTTCGGGATCGCGGAAATTCTCAAGAACCTGGAAGGCGATCAGGACCGCTCGGTGCTAACGACAAAACTCGGCACTCTCTGGCCAAGCCGTGCTGATCTCAAGCGCATGGTGGCGCCGATGGTGCGCGGGACGGTGCTCGGCTCGGCGCTCGGCATCCTGCCGGGCGGCGGTGCGATCTTGGCATCGTTTGCATCTTATACCGTCGAGAAACGCCTTTCGAAAACACCCGAAGAATTCGGCAAAGGCGCCATCGAGGGCGTCGCCGGTCCGGAATCGGCGAACAATGCCGGCGCGCAGACCAGCTTCATCCCGCTATTGACGCTGGGTATCCCGGCAAACCCGGTGATGGCGCTGATGGTCGGGGCAATGATCATCCAGGGCGTGGTGCCCGGCCCCAATGTCGCAGCCGAGCAACCCGCCCTGTTTTGGGGCATCATCGCCTCGATGTGGATCGGCAACCTGATGCTGATCATCTTGAACCTGCCGCTGATCGGCCTCTGGGTCCGGTTGCTGAAAGTCCCGTACCACATCCTGTTTCCGATCATCATGGCGTTCTGTTCGATCGGGGTCTATTCGGTGAACTCCAACGTCTACGATCTCTATGCCGTCGCGGGCTTTGGACTGATGGGATACATCCTGATGAAGCTGCGCTGCGAGCCGGCACCCTTGCTGCTCGGTTTTGTGCTTGGTCCGATGCTGGAGGAAAACCTGCGGCGGGCGATGATCCTCGGGCGGGGTGACCCGACCACCTTCCTGACCCGGCCGATCAGCGCGACGCTTCTGGTGATGACGGTGATCGTTCTGCTGGTCGTTCTGCTGCCGGCGATCCGCAAGAAGCGCAACGAGGTCTTTGTCGAAGCCGAGTGAAGCAACGGGAGTGTCGGCAGCATCCGGTATCGACAATGCGCCCTGGTTGACGCGTTGTTGGCGGAAATCAGCAAACATATGTCGGTTGGCCGAACTTGTTTCGGCGCAGGACAGGCTTCACAATGGCGCCGAGCGGGAGGAACGCGATGACGCCGCATGGCGAAAACCTGAACGGCGCTGACGCCGACATCGCTGCGCGAACGCAGATGATCGTTGCCGATCATGTCGGCCGGCCTGGGCCTTTGCTGCCGATCCTGCACGATGTGCAGTCCGCCTTCGGACATGTGCCGCAGCAGGCTTTGCGGGTCGTTGCCGATGCGTTGAATATCAGCCGCGCGGAAGCCCACGGGGTTGCCAGCTTCTACCATGATTTCCGCGAGGCGCCGGCGGGCCGGCATGTGATGAAGATATGCCGGGCGGAAGCCTGCCAGGCGATGGGCGGGGAAGCGCTTGCGCAGGCCGCCGCTTCGTCGCTTCGGATCGGCTTTGGCGAGACCTCTGCTGATGGCGCCGTGACGCTGGAGGCGGTCTACTGCCTCGGGCTTTGCGCTTGTGCGCCGGCCGCCATGGTCGACGGGCGGGTGGTCGGGCGGCTTGATGCGGCAAAGCTTGAGGGCATCATCGCCGGGTGCGGGCGATGAGCGTCACCGTTTATGTGCCGTGCGATGCAGCAGCGGTGTCTGTCGGCGCCGATGAGGTGGCAGCCGCCATCCGCCATGAAGCGCAGGCGCGCGGGCAGGACGTGACGATCGTGCGCAATGGTTCCCGCGGCATGGTCTGGCTCGAGCCGCTGGTCGAGGTCGCAACTGACCGGGGCCGCATAGGCTATGGCCCGGTGACAGCGGCCGATGTCGCTTCGCTGTTTGACGCCGGGTTCCTCAGCGGCGGAAGCCATGTGCTTGGCCACGGCCTGACCGAAGAGATCGGCTTCTTCAAGCGTCAGGTTCGGCTTACCTTTGCCCGTTGCGGCCTGATCGATCCGCTGTCGCTTGCCGATTACGAGGCCCATGGCGGGCTGGCGGGTTTGCGCAACGCGCTGGCGATGACGCCGGTGGAAATCGTCAAGACGGTGACCGATTCCGGCCTTCGCGGTCGCGGCGGTGCCGGGTTTCCGACCGGCATCAAGTGGAACACGGTGTTGAATGCGCCCGGCGCAACCAAATACATCGTCTGCAATGCGGACGAGGGCGACAGTGGCACTTTTGCCGACCGGATGCTGATGGAGGGCGATCCGTTCTGCCTGATCGAGGGCATGGCGATTGCCGGCATCGCCACGGGTGCGACGCAGGGCTTCATCTATCTGCGGTCGGAGTATCCGCACGCCATTGCCACGATGAACGCGGCCATCGCGATCGCGCGCCAGGCCGGTGTGCTGGGCGGATCGGTCCTCGGTTCCGGCAAAGCCTTCGACATGGAAGTGCGGGTCGGTGCGGGCGCCTATGTCTGCGGCGAGGAGACCTCGCTTCTCAACTCGCTGGAAGGCAAGCGCGGCGTCGTGCGCGCCAAGCCGCCGCTGCCGGCACTTGAAGGCCTGTTCGGTAAGCCGACCGTCGTCAACAATGTGATTTCGCTCGCCTCGGTGCCGATCATTCTCGACCGGGGCGCGGATTTCTACCGCGATTTCGGCATGGGCCGTTCCCGTGGTACGATCCCGATCCAGATTGCCGGAAACGTGAAGCATGGCGGCCTGTTCGAGACGGCTTTCGGCTTGAGCCTTGGCGAAATCGTCGACGAGATCGGCGGCGGCACGGCAACCGGGCGACCGGTCAAGGCGGTGCAGGTCGGCGGGCCGCTCGGCGCCTATTTCCCGCGCGCGCTTTTTGACACGCCGTTCGACTACGAGGCTTTTGCGGCCAAGGACGGTCTGATCGGCCATGCCGGCGTCGTGATTTTCGACGAGGCTGCCGACATGCTGAAACAGGCGCGCTTTGCTTTCCAGTTCTGCGCGATCGAGAGCTGCGGCAAGTGCACGCCGTGCCGGATCGGCGCGGTGCGCGGCGTGGAGACCATGGACCGGATCGCGGCCGGCGATGGTGCTGCCGTCCCGCTGGTCGAAGACCTGTGCAACACGATGAAGTTCGGCTCGCTGTGCGCGCTCGGCGGCTTCACACCCTATCCGGTGATGAGCGCGATGACGCACTGGCCGGAGGATTTTCAGCCACGCGCCGTTCAACAGGCAGCGGAGTGAATGCCATGACCCTGATCCATGAAATCGACTTCGGAACGCCGGCCTCGAAATCCGAGCGTCAGGTCACGCTTACGGTTGATGGCTTCGACGTGACGGTGCCGGAAGGCACATCGATCATGCGCGCGGCGATGGAAGCAGGCATCCAGGTTCCCAAGCTTTGCGCGACCGACATGGTCGATGCATTCGGCTCCTGCCGGCTGTGTCTCGTGGAGATCGAAGGGCGCAACGGCACGCCGTCGTCGTGCACCACGCCGGTTGCTGCGGGAATGACTGTCCGCACCCAGACCGAACGGTTGAAGAAGCTGCGGCGCGGCGTGATGGAACTCTACATTTCCGACCATCCGCTCGACTGCCTGACCTGCGCCGCCAATGGCGATTGCGAATTGCAGGACATGGCTGGTGCCGTGGGCCTGCGCGATGTGCGCTACGGCTACGAAGGCGACAACCATGTGAAGGCGCGCGACACCTCGGGCGATGCCAACATGCGCTGGATGCCGAAGGACGAGTCCAACCCCTATTTCACCTATGATCCGGCCAAGTGCATTGTCTGCTCGCGCTGTGTGCGCGCCTGCGAGGAAGTGCAGGGCACGTTTGCGCTGACCATCGAAGGGCGGGGTTTCGACAGCCGGGTGTCTCCGGGCATGCACGAAGCCTTCATGGAGAGCGAGTGCGTCTCCTGTGGCGCTTGCGTGCAAGCCTGCCCGACGGCGACGCTGACGGAAAAGAGCGTCATCGCCATCGGCCAGCCGGAACATTCGGTCGTCACCACCTGCGCCTATTGCGGCGTCGGCTGCTCGTTCAAGGCCGAAATGCGCGGCGACGAACTGGTGCGCATGGTGCCGTGGAAGGATGGCAAGGCCAATCGCGGCCATTCCTGCGTCAAGGGACGGTTCGCCTGGGGTTACGCAACGCATCGCGACCGCATCCTCAACCCGATGATCCGCGACACCATCGACCAGCCGTGGCGCGAAGTGTCCTGGGACGAAGCCTTGGGCTTTGCCGCAAGCCGCATGCGCGGGATCCAGGCCAGCCATGGCAAGGAGGCGATCGGCGTCATCACCTCGTCGCGCTGCACCAACGAGGAGACCTATCTGGTCCAGAAACTGGCGCGGGCAGTGTTCGGCAACAACAACACCGATACCTGCGCCCGCGTCTGCCATTCGCCGACCGGTTACGGCCTTGGCCAGACCTTCGGCACGTCGGCCGGTACGCAAGACTTTGACTCCGTCGAGCACACCGATGTCGTCATCGTCATCGGCGCCAACCCGACGGATGGCCACCCGGTGTTCGCATCGCGCCTCAAGAAGCGGCTCCGGCAAGGGGCGAAACTGATCGTCATCGATCCGCGCCGCATCGATCTGGTCCGCTCCGCCCATGTGGAGGCGGCGCATCATCTGGGGTTGCGGCCTGGCACCAATGTCGCGGTGGTCACTGCCATCGCCCATGTGATCGTCACCGAAGGGCTGTTTGATGAGACCTTCATCCGCGAGCGTTGCGACTGGGACGAGTTCCAGGACTACGCGGAATTTGCCGCCGATGCGTCCAACAGCCCGGAAGCCACCGAAATGCTGACCGGTGTGCCGGCAGACGAATTGCGGGCGGCAGCGCGGCTTTATGCGACCGGCGGCAACGGCGCGATCTATTACGGCCTTGGCGTCACCGAGCACTCACAGGGCTCGACCACGGTGATCGGCATTGCCAACCTTGCCATGCTGACCGGAAATCTTGGCCGACCCGGCGTCGGCGTGAACCCGCTGCGCGGCCAGAACAATGTGCAGGGCGCCTGCGACATGGGGTCGTTCCCGCACGAACTACCGGGCTACCGCCATGTGAAGAATGGCGACGCCCGTTCCATCTACGAGGATCTCTGGGGCGTTTCGATTTCGAACGAGCCGGGCCTTCGCATCCCCAACATGCTGGATGCGGCGGTCGATGGCACGTTCAAGGGGCTCTACATCCAGGGCGAGGACATCCTGCAGTCGGACCCGGACACCAAGCACGTGGCTGCCGGCCTTGCGGCGATGGATTGCGTCATCGTCCACGATCTTTTTCTCAACGAGACGGCTCACTACGCCCATGTCTTCCTGCCGGGTTCAACGTTCCTGGAAAAGGACGGGACGTTCACCAATGCCGAGCGCCGCATCAACCGCGTGCGCAAAGTGATGGCACCGCGCAACGGCCATGCTGATTGGGAAGTCACGCAATTGCTGGCCAATGCGATGGGCGGCAACTGGTCCTACAGCCATCCGTCCGAGATCATGGCGGAAATCGCGGCGACGACGCCGAGCTTTGCCAATGTCACCTATGAACTGCTCGACCGCGAAGGCTCGGTGCAGTGGCCGTGCAACGAGGCAACGCCGACCGGCTCGCCGGTGATGCATGTGGATGGCTTCATGCGCGGCAAGGGCCGCTTCATCCGCACCGACTATGTGGCGACCGAGGAGCGAACCGGACCGCGCTTCCCGCTGCTGCTCACCACCGGGCGCATCCTCAGCCAGTATAATGTCGGCGCGCAGACCCGGCGCACTGCCAACGTCATCTGGCACGACGAGGATGTGCTGGAAATCCATCCGCACGATGCCGAACAGCGCGGCATTGCCGATGGCGGCTGGGTCAAGCTTGCCAGCCGTGCCGGTGAGACGAGCCTTCGCGCCAAAGTAACGGATCGCGTTTCGACCGGTGTCGTCTACACGACGTTCCACCATCCGGGGACGCAGGCCAATGTCATCACCACCGACTATTCTGACTGGGCGACAAACTGCCCCGAATACAAGGTGACGGCGGTTCAGGTCTCGCCGTCCAACGGGCCGACCTCCTGGCAGGAAGAGTATGAGGCGCTCAGCCAGCGCGCGCGGCGCATCGAGGCGGCCGAGTGAGCCTTGCGCCTCCTGCCAGACCGGTCGCCACCGAGGCGTTTGCCGACGGGCAGATGAAGGCGTCGACGCGCATGCTCGCCACCGAAGCGGCCGTGGCGATCAGCTATAACGGAACCGCTCACGCGGTGATGATGGCAACGCCCAAGGATCTTGAAGATTTGGCGCGCGGATTTACCCTGAGCGAGGGCATTGCCTTGGTCCGTTCGGAGATCGAGGCGATCGACGTGGTCGTGGGCGACGTCGGCATCGACGTGCAGGTGCGGCTTGCGACCGAGGCCGAGGCGCGGCTCTCGGCGCGACGCCGCGCGATGGCCGGTCCTGTCGGCTGCGGCCTTTGCGGCCTTGAGAGCATCGAAGCGGCCATGCGCAAGGTTCCTGTCGTATCCGGCACGCTCCGGCTCAAGCCTTCGCAGATTGCCGACGCGGTCGCCGCAATGGGGGCAGCCCAGACGCTCAATCAGGCGACGCGGTCGGTTCACGCGGCTGGGCTGCATGTTGGTGGCCAGGGCCTCGTTGCCATCCGCGAGGATGTCGGACGCCACAACGGCCTCGACAAGCTGATCGGCGCGAGCGACCCCGGTGACCTGCAAGCCGGCGTGATCGTCATGACTTCGCGGCTTTCGGTCGAACTGGTGCAGAAATGCGCGGTGGCCGGTTGTTCGGTGCTGATCGGTGTCTCGGCACCGACGACGCTTGCCGTCGATGTGGCAACGCAGGCTGGTATCACTTTGGTCGGCATCGCCCGCGGCGCGGATTTCGAGATTTTCAGCCACGGGTACCGGATCGACGGGGAGGGGGCTGGACATGGCACCTGAAAAACTGGCCCGCATGGCCAACCAGATCGCGATCTTCTTTCGCACACGAACAAAGGACGAAGCGATCGAGGGCATCGCCAACCACTTGTCCGACTTCTGGGAGCCGCGCATGCGGGCCCAGTTCTTTGAGCTTGTCGCCTCCCAGCCAGCTTTGTTTGATCCGCTGGTGCGCGAAGCAGCACCAAAGGTCCGCCCGGTCGCGACGCGTCAATAGCCGGTGGTGCGCTCGTAAAGCGTTGACCTTCGACCGGTAAGGCCGGTCACCAGTCCGACGATCCAACCGGCACTGCGCACCATCGGAAGGGCAGCGCGCCCGCCAAGAAGGGGTAGTGCCAGCGCAGCCGCGGCCGCATGCAGCGACCGGAAAATCGCGATGGGTGCCATGGCAACCAGCGAGCGGATCATGCCGATCCGGTTCACACGCTCACGGATCGAGGTGCGGGATTGCTCGATGGCGCGGCGATACTGATAGCGAACGCTGATCCGGTCCGCAGGAACGGTCTCGATGACAATCGCATCGACGCACCAGCCAGTCTTCAGGCCCTTGCCGCGCACGTCGCGAAACAGGCGCGTGTCACTGCCGCCGGACATCCTCAACTCCGGGTCGAAGCGGAGGCCGTGTTCAGTGAAAAGACGTATATCGGCCAGCCAGTTGTTGGTCAGGACCGTGATCTTGTGCTCGCGTCCGTTTCGTGCGGCATGCTCGGCGACCCGCTGCTTGCGGAGATATCGCGCGGCAATCGCGGCTTGCATGTCCCGTTCCCACGCGGTTGTCGGGCGCGCCTCGAACCGCGAAACCACAGGGCCGCCAATCATCATGAGGTCGCTTTCACGGTATCGGCCGACGATGCGCTCGAGCCAATCCGGCGCAACGACCTCGTCGTCATCGACGAACAGGACGAGGTTGACGCCGACAGCGATGGCCTCATCGATGGCCCGGTTGCGCGCGACCGGAATGCCGAGTGCGGGTTCTGCCACATGGACCACGTCGAAAAAGCGACCTGATGAACGGAGGCGTTCGACGGTTTCCGTGTAGTGGCGTTCGCTGTCGTTTTCCACAACCACGATCATGCAGGCAAAGTCTGACGGGAGACGCATCGCGCACAATGAGCCGACAAGATCGGCGAGCATGCGTGGCCGGTCGCGTGTTGCCACACAGAGCGCGCCGCGCAAGGGACCCGAACGCTGCGTCATGGAGCCGGTTGTCACGCTTGTGGTCTGCAAGGCGCACCCGTTTCCCTGTTAACGTCTCCGCATTTTACCTATTACCTTCACCTCGGGTAACGGCAATCCCCTTTCGCTTTTGCCAAAACTGCTCTAGTCGAAAGCGGGGCTGTGGAGAGTTTGAAATGACGCAACTCGTGAAAGTGGCAGGCGCTGCTGTTGTTCTATGTCTGTCAGCTGCGACAGCCCAAGCCGCCGCATGCGGTCCCTATTTCGAGAACCAACGATATACGATCGTCGTGCCCTACGGGGCGGGGGGTGGCTATGACAGCTATGCGCGTGCGTTTGCGCCTGTCTTCACAAAACTGACCGGAGCCAATGCGGTGGTCAGCAATGTGACCGCAGGCGGCGGCAAGGCAGGCGTGGATGCAGTTGCCGATGCCGCACCCGAAGACAACGTCATCGGAATCCTTGGAACCATTCGGTTGTTTGAGGCGGACGAGTCACAGTCGCGGCTCGACGAAATCGTGACGCTGGCGGGTTTTGCGATCGACATCTGGAGTTGGTACGGACGCGCCGGAGATTCCCTCGAGAACTACAAGGATCGGAAAATTGTCAGCGCAGGCAGTTCTGATGACAATAGCCTTCTGCGGTTCATTCTCGCCGGCAAGGTCTTGGGCCTGGATGTGGTGAGTGTCAGTGGCTATGACGGCTCGGTCGAAAGCGACGCGGCGGTGCTGCGCGGTGAAGCCGACATTGCCGGGCGCAGTTTGGCAGCCGGAGAAGCCGCTGCCAAAAGCGGTGATCATGCATTCCTGTTGTTGCTGAGCGACAAGCCGATACCCGGATACGAGGATGTTCCTTACCTTGCGGGCGATGGCAGCGCAGTCGATCGCCTGACAGCCGACATGAACCCGGAAGAGCGGGCGGAGCAGATGCGTATCGCCCAGCTCATAGTGGATGCAGAAACCCACGCCAGAGTCGTGATCGTCGGCAGCAAGACCGAGGGCGAAAGGCGCCAATGCCTGACAGAAGCGGTGGAAGCTGTGACGTTCGATCCGGAATTTGCGAGCGCCATTGCAGTTCTGAAGCGTCCGCTGACACCCTTGCGCGCCGAAGAGGCAGCGAACCACATTGCCCGGCTTTCTTTGGCATTCGACCAGGCCAAGGTCCTGCTCACTGACAACTGAATCAGCCGCATGGCTCGACCTCGCCGCGCGGAACACAAATCTGCGCGGTGACGGGTCGTCACTTCACCGTGACGAGGATGACGGAAGCCGGAAGGGAAATGGCGACATGAAAACCAGCAACTCGACGGACATTGCGGGGTCGTTTGTCTTGCCGGCGGCGGTCGAAACCGTTCTGTTCAGCCGGCATTTTTGTGAAGCCACGGGGAACTGACCACTCATGGAACAATTCGGCGGCGCGGCGGCCGAAGCGCTATCCATCCTGTTTTCGTGGCGCGGCCTTCTGATAACCTTTGCAGGCACGCTGCTTGCAATGACGACTTCGTTCCTGCCGGGTATCGGTTCGTCTGGTGTGACGGCCTTCATCATCGTGCTGACGATCGGCTGGGACCCCACCAGTGTCATGCTTTTGTTCGGCGCGCTGACCGGCGGCGCGACCTTCATGGGCTCTGTCACCGCAATCCTCTTCAACGTTCCGGGCTCGGCCTCGAGTGCAGCGGCGTTGCTGGACGGATATCCGCTGGCGCGCAGCGGTTATCCACGACGTGCCATTGCCTGCGCGGCGACAGCCTCTGCAGTCGGCTCTGTCATCGGGGTCTTTGTCTTGCTTTCGATCCTGCCGTTCATTCGGCCTTTTCTTCTGGCCTTCGGGCCATTCGAGATGGTTTTGCTCGGAATCTGGGGTCTGGCGACACTCGTCGCGATCCCCAATGTCTCGCCTTTGAAGGCAGCGGTCATGGCGTGTCTTGGTTTTCTTGTCGCGATGATCGGGAGCAGTCCGACATCCAGTGATCCGCGCTGGACCTTCGGCAACAGCGAATTGCTGGGCGGTGTGCCGCTGATTCCGGTGCTGCTCGGTCTGTTCACCTTTGCCGAAATCGTCGGCTGGGTACGCCGCTACACCCTGGAGAAGGCGTCGCTGTTCGCGCATTTGCCCGATGACAGCATCCGCTCCGGCGTGACGTCGGTGTTTCGCAATTTCGGACTGACGTTTCGTTCCGCCATCATCGGAACCGGCGTGGGGATCGTTCCCGGCGTCGGCGGCACGGTTGCAAGTTTTGTGGCCTACGGCCAAGCGGCACAGGCCCATCGCAGCGACGGCAACTTTGGCAAAGGCGATATCCGCGGGTTGATCGCACCGGAATCGGCTGTTGATTCCAAGGATGGTGGTTCTCTGCTTCCCGTGGTGGCGTTCGGCCTTCCCGGCAGCGAGGGCGGCGTCATTCTTCTCGCCGTGCTCGCGCTGCACGGGATCGTACCGGGCGTTCCGATGCTGACGGATCAGTTGCCGCTGACCTATCTACTGATCTTTGCGCTGCTGTTCTCGAACATCCTGACCTCGTTGGTCGGCGTGGCGCTGACTCCGGCGCTGGCGCGCCTGACGGAACTTCGGATCGACCGGCTGGTTCTTCCGGCGATCGTTCTCAGTCTGCTTTCGGTGATCCAGCTCAATTCGCAAATCACCGATATCGCGTTGGTGATCGCCTTCGGACTGGGCGGTTATTTCCTGAAGATGGCCGACTGGCCGCGCGTTCCGTTCGTGATTGCTTTCATCCTTGGCGAGTTTCTCGAGACGAACATTGCCCTGTCCGCGCAATTGATCCCGCTTGGTCGCATCGTCCCCTGGGAGAGGCCTGCATCGCTTGCCATTTTCGTCATGCTGGCGGTGACGTTCTGGTGGTTGCTTCGCAAGCCTGCGGAAAAGCGCAAGCCGGAAGCGGCGGGCGGCGATGCGTGGATCGCGCTGGCCGTGGTCGTATTGGCGGCGATTTTCCTGATATCAGCGGCTGCCGCGAGCGCCTCGCCGTCGGCGCTCACCATGATCATGCCTTCCGCGACGCTCGCCTTTGCCGCGGCAGCATTCGTCGCGGCATACAGAAAGGCCGGCTTCACCGGATTTGCGATCCCGCAGCACCACCGAAGACCATTGTGGATCCTTGCCTTGGCGCCGGTCTTCACCTTCCTGCTCGGCTTTTCCCCCGCCATGGGGGCCACGGTTTTCCTTTGGGTTGCCTCTTCAAGTGAAGCGCTGAAGCATCGCTGGCCTATTGCTGTTGCTGCCGGATCGGCGACGGCGGCAGCCTGCTGGTACTTCGTCCACGAGATCGCCTACATGCTGCTGCCTGAAGGACTGTTGTGGCGCCTCTTCTGAACCGCAAGGCCGCTTAGGGTTTGCGCGCCATGAACGCGGTGCGCAGATAACGGTCCGACAGCTTTCCGCGCGTTGCGGGACCGCGGGTCTTTTTGGTTGCATCGAACGCCACAAGCTCGAGGACGAGCCCTGCCTCAACGATTGCGGTCCGCAGCATGGCTTCGGTTGGCGCGACATGGCGCTCCCGTTTGAACAGGAAGCCAGATATCTCGCGTTCGAGATCATCAAGTTCGGCCGGGGGAAAGCCGCCGGCGGCTGCCAACGGTCGGATCCTGACGGCCCTTGCCGCAAGTTCGTCTTGATGATCCGGACGCTTCTCGATCATCGTCTCGGGTGCGGTGTTGTTGGTGAAGAGCAGAACACCGTCCGGCACCAACAGGCTCGCCCATTTTGCAATCAGCGGTGCGCGCAGATGCGGAGGAAAAAAGCCGATGAAGGAGTGCGCGACGACAGCGTCCACCGGTGCGATGTCCAGCGACAGGATGTCGGCGCGCAGGCACTCCACTGCGATGCCGAGGTGTTCGGCCATGCGCCGGTTCTGCGCCACCGGCGTCTCGCAGATGTCGGCGAAGATGATCGTTCCGGTGATTTCGAGTTCGTGCATGATGTCGATGACCAAGGCCAGCACGCCGGTATCGGCACCGCCTGAAATGAGAATGCGCGGCGCAGTCTTGCCCTGGAGCGACGTCAGGCCGTGGCGGTAGAAGTCGCGCCCGGCCGGCGCGGCGCCGTCGATCTCGTAGAGCCGTATCGAACTCCAGACGCGGTGGTAGCTGCAGCACCCCATTGCCGGATCGCATAGCGTCGGCGCATTGCGCCATGAAAATGCGGCAAGATCATCGAGGGGTTCGAGCGCGAGACGTTGCGGTTTGTCAAACATGGCCAAGGGGACTTTCAGCTTTCCGATCCGGGTTTCAGTCGTGCTGCACGCTTGCGTAGCACAAGGCGCATACGCCAGGCGCTGCGCGACAGCACACTCCAATTGTGGGTGTCGACATAGTCTCGATAGGGCGATAGCGGCATGAAAGGCACTGACCGACGGCTGGACTTGCCATCATCAATCCGCTGCAACGCTTCGACCACCGCATTGCGGATGATCAGACGCCGTGCGTTGCGCTTCTGGTCGCCGCCGGCAAATCTCGGGAATGTCGGGTTGGTGTTGATTTCGTAGAGGCAGAACTGCCCGTCGACGAACCCGTAGTCGATACGCCCGAACTCAATGTGCCCCGCTTCGAAGACAGGCATGACCAAGGCTGGATGCGGGTTCAACTCGCAATAGGCTTGCTCTTCGGCGATGTGAGTCTCGGTCCGGTCCGGTGCATTGGCTTTGACGACCCAGTCCCTGTTGAACTGGATATGCTGCGGGATGATGCTGTCACCGATGCGGAAGGCGCCAAACTTGCGAAAGTAGCCGTCAGCGCCCGGCTGTGCATGGTAGCTGACCGCGATCCGGCCCTTTGCAGGCTTTCCATGACGGCGCAGGTCTTCCACGGCTTGAGTGTAGTCGGCTTCGTTGTGCAGCAGTCCGGTCTCCGGGCCGTTTGCCCCGCACTCCGACCGGATGAACACAGGATAGCGTTGCGGCATGTCGCCGGATTCAAGCCGCGTTGCCTGCACCGGCGACAGGCCAAGCCGATGGGTCCGGCTGAGCAGTTCGTAGCGTTCGCAAGCAATGGCCGGGTGATTGAGGATCGGTGCGCCGGGGGACGCCGCCCGGATTGCGCCTGCCATGCTGGCAGCAACTTCGCGCTGGCGGGCATCGAGCAGGTCCATATCCATGAAAATCGCCGGGCCGACGGGAACGGTCAGGGTCCTGAACGCGTCCTGATATAGGACGGGCCGAAGAATTTTGCGGAGCGGTGCGACTGAAAACAGGTTTCCGAGCGTATGCGTATTGTTGGCATGCGCAAAGACACTGATCATCTGGTCCAAGTCCCATCGCCCCGGCATTTTTTCGCATGGGTTGAGGTCAATAGGAAGAGGTCCGGCAGTTTTCACAACTCTTGTTTGCTGCTTCTTAGGTCTATCATGCACATAAATCATGGCCTGCCCTGATTCGTGGCAGGAGACATCAACGACACGAGCTGGAGTTCATGATGGTTCGACGCGTACGCAAGGCTGTCATCCCGGTTGCTGGTCTGGGAACCAGGTTCCTGCCAGCCACCAAGGCTGTTCCCAAGGAGATGCTGACGGTCGTTGACCGTCCGGTGATCCAGTATGCGGTCGAGGAAGCGCGCGAGGCGGGGATAGAGCACATCGTCTTCGTGACCGGCCGCAACAAGCACGTCATCGAAGATCACTTCGATCATCAGTTCGAGCTGGAAGCGACCCTTGCCGCGCGCGGAAAGACCGGTCCGCTGGAACTGCTTCGTGCCGAACTGCCGCAGGCCGGACAGGTCAGCTACACCCGCCAGCAACAGCCGCTTGGCCTTGGCCATGCGATCTGGTGCGCGCGGGAAATGGTGACGCCCGGCGAACCGTTCGCGGTGCTGCTACCCGACATGGTGATGCGCGGCAAACCGGGTTGCCTTGCCCAGATGGTCGGTGCCTATGAGCGGCTCGGTGGCAATGTCGTCTCGGTGGAGGCCTGCGATCCGGCCGAGGCCCACAAATACGGGATCGTGTCGCGCGGCGCGGAAAAGGACGGGGCGTTCGAGATCACCGGCATGGTGGAAAAGCCTGCGCCCGGTACCGCGCCCTCCAACTATTTCCTCAACGGTCGCTACATTCTCGATGCGTCGATCATGGATCTCCTCGGCCGGCACCAGACCGGTGCCGGCGGCGAGATCCAACTGACCGATTCGATGCTCGATCTCCTCAAGGACCAGCCGTTCCACGGCGTTCCGTTCACCGGGGAAACGTTCGACTGCGGCTCCAAGCTCGGCTTCCTGATGGCCAACATGGCGCTCGGGCTCGCTGATCCGGAACTCGGTGACGACCTGCGTGCGTTCATCCGGGAACGCGTCAAGTAAGGATTGCTGCAAACGCCCTAACTACGCCAGACAGCCGGAAGCGGGTGGTTACCGCGCAACGCCGATATCAGCGTCGCCAGCGTCGGGCGCAGGACATAGCTGTCGCGCGCAATGATCCGGGCGACGAGGCGACCGGGCAACGCGGTGACACCGATGCGAAGACCATCGCCGGATGCCGAAGTGAGCGCTGCCTGCCGGAGCGCATCGGCTGCGCTTGACGTCCCCTCATCCGTGGCAGGAACCAGCATGATCGTCGCCACCGCACACCATCCGCCGGTGACCGGCGCACGTGCCAGAAGCGCAGCGGCATCGCCGTCGATGCGAACGCTTTCGGCATGGACCAGGCGTCCGGCGCGGCGGATGCGCCAGCGGTCGGAAAGAGACAAGCGCGTCACGGTTTCGCCCATCGCCTGCCGCCCAAACACCAGCGTCTCGAGACCCAGGAACGCCGCACCTTCTGCAAGATCCACCTCGAGCGTCCGCTCGAGACGGCTCTCGTCGAAGAGGATTGTTTCCTGCGGCAGCCAGTCGAGACGGGCGCCGCTGGCGACGGTCAGTTGCGTGTTCTGGACCGCGTGACCACCGGCCGAGCGATAGATCCGCTCTGCCGCCTGCGTCGTGACAACCAGCGCCGTGTTGGCGCCAGCCTCGCAGCGCCAAACAAGGTGATCGCCGCCGGTCAGTCCGCCTGACGTGTTGATCAGGACAGCTTCGAGGTGCGAATGCGATGCGCGCGGGATGCGGACCTTGGCGTTGGCGCGCTGGTGCAACTGGTCGAGTGCGGTCCGGCCGCCGGATCCGGCCTTGACGACGATCGACGCGCTGCCGTCGGCTCGCTGCATGCGCATGGCAGTCGTTTGCTCCGCCGTGGCGCTCACCGGTCACCGACATGGCGTTCGCCGCGCGTTTCGGCCTCGTCAACCTGACGCTGGCGCTCGGCAAAGCGGGCCCGGTCCGCGTCGCTGAACGTGCCGATGCACTGGTGGCAGGAAATGCCGCGCCGGTAATGCGGGCTCCGCCGGTCGGCTATGGTCAGCGGATTGCCACAGGCGCGGCACAGCGTGTTGGCACCCGGCACAAGGCCGTGGCCGACGCTGACCCGCTCGTCGAAGACGAAGCATTCGCCGTCCCACAGGCTCTGCTCCTGCGGCACTTCTTCGAGATATTTCAGGATGCCGCCCTTGAGATGATAGACGTCGTCGTAGCCGTGCGTCTTCATGAAGGCGGTCGCCTTCTCGCAGCGGATGCCACCGGTGCAGAACATGGCGATCTTTTTCTTGCCGCGCAGGCGGTTTTCGTTGCGTGCGACCCAATCGGGAAATTCGCGGAACGTCTCGGTTTCCGGATCAATGGCGCCACGAAACGTGCCGACGGCGACCTCGTAGGCGTTGCGGGTATCGATGACGACCGTCTCGGGATCGGCGATCAGCGCATTCCAGTCATGGGCGTCCACATAGGTGCCGACGATCGTCAACGGATCAGTGTCGGGAACGCCCATCGTGACGATTTCCCGCTTCAGCCGCACCTTCATGCGATGAAACGGCATCGTCTCGGCAAAACTTTCCTTGTGCTCAAGGCCGGAAAACTCCGGCTGGTCGCGCAGCCAGGCGATCAGCGTGTCGATGGCGGCGCGCGAACCGGCAACCGTTCCATTGATGCCCTCGGACGCCAGCAGCAGCGTTCCCTTGATGCCCAGGCCGCAGCAGATCGTTGCGAGCGGCCGTTTCAGGCTCTCGAAACGGTACAGGCGCGCAAAATGATAAAGCGCGGCAACGACGATTGCAGGTGAGGTATCGGTGGCCATTTCCCTCCTTTAGCGCCGGAATGCGGCCACGCAAAGAGGATTGCCGTCGCGATCACCCACGACGGTTTGCGAACTTATCGACCGGCGCGCCGGCCTTGCGACAATCGCTCGCAAACCGACGGTGCAGGAGAGCAAGGCCATGGCGCAATTTCCGGAAGATACGAAAAACGAAATCATCGACGTGGCGCGACGGCACGGCCTAGACCCGGCACTGCTGCTGGCGATCTGCGAAGTAGAAAGCGGCGGCCACGCCTTTGCGATGATCGATGGCCGGCGCGAGCCGTTGATCCGGTTCGAGGGCCACTGGTTCGACCGGTTGATTGCCGACCCGCAGAACCGCGAGATCGCGCGGACGGCGGGGCTCTCTTCGCCCAAGGCGGGCGCTGTCGCCAACCCGGCGACGCAAAAAGCCCGCTGGGCTTTGCTGGCAAGGGCAGAAGCGGTCGACCGGACTGCGGCTCTGCAGTCAGTCTCTTGGGGTCTCGGCCAGATCATGGGGTTTCACTGGAAGGCGCTCGGCTTTTCCTCGGTCGAGGACATGGTGGCCGAGGCGCGGTCCGGTGTTGCGGGTCAGGCCGGGTTGATGATGCGGTTTCTGGCCGCCAACAATCTTCTGGCGCCGCTCCGCGAACGCGACTTCGAAGCCTTTGCCCGCCGCTACAACGGGCCGGGATATGCTCGCAACGGCTACCATACCAAACTGGCGGCGGCGTTTCGACGCCACAAGACTTCCGGCAGCGAGTCCGCAGCGGTCAAGGCGCCGTCTGGCGGCGTTTTGAAACGTGGTGACAAAGGCCCCACGGTTGCCGATCTGCAGCGCATGCTGACGACGGCCGGACATCCCGTTGCAGCCGATGGCGACTTTGGCGCCAGAACCGAAAAGGCGGTGCGCGATTTCCAGCGCCGCGCCGGGATTTCCGATGATGGTATCGTCGGACCGAAGACATTTGCTGCGTTGAAAACAAGACTGCCGCGAACAGGGTCGGTCTTTGCATTTCTCGGTGTTCTGCGCCGCATCTTGCCTTCGCTGTTGCGCATTTTGGGTGCAATGCGCCGATGATGGCGTCTGCGAAGGCTTGCGATAGCCGATCGCCTTCATGCTATAGGCGGGGCGGAAAACTCCGGGCAAAGGACACGTCAACATGGGCCAGAACACAGAAATGCTGCTGCCGATCATGTCGGGGCAAAGGGTCATCCCGGTCATCGTGATCGACGATGCCGCCCATGCGGTGCCCTTGGCGAGGGCGCTGGTCGCCGGTGGCCTGCCAGCCATCGAGATCACTCTGCGTACCGACGCGGCCCTCGATGCGATTGCCGCGATTGCTGCCGAAGTTCCCGATGCACTGGTCGGTGCCGGTACGGCGCTGAATGGTGCCCAGTTCGACGCTGCGGTTGCGGCGGGCTCTAAATTCGTCGTTTCGCCCGGCTTCACGCTGGAGCTTGCCGATGCGGCCAATGGCTCCGACGTGCCGCTTCTGCCGGGATGTGTCACCGCGAGCGAGATCATGGCAGCGCTGGACGAAGGCTACAGCCTGCTGAAGTTCTTCCCGGCCGAACAGGCGGGCGGCGCGGCCTACCTGAAGTCGCTGTCGTCGGTGTTTCGCCAGGTCCGGTTCTGCCCGACCGGCGGCATCTCCACAGCCAATGCGACGGACTATCTTTCGCTGCCCAACGTTCTGTGTGTCGGCGGGTCCTGGGTTGCGCCGAAGGACGCCATGGTTTCCGGCGACTGGGCTACGGTCACGGCGCTGGCCCGGGCAGCGGCAGAGATCGGCTGATCATACTCGCAGGAAGTGGTCCAAACAAAAAAGCCCGGGCAATTGCCCGGGCTTTTCGTTTCAGGCGGAGCCGTATCAGAGACGGCCGGCGCGCTGCTGCAGCATCTGGAAGGTGTCGAAGTTGTATTCCGACAGCTGGAACCAGAGGTAACCGTCGCGGCGGAAGCCCATGTAGCTGTCATGGACTTCCTTGAAGGTCGCGTTGGTCGCGCCGATTTCAGCATAGGCCTCGGTTGCCGCGTTGAAGCAGGCTTCGAGGATTTCCTGGCTGTACGGGCGAAGCTGCGTGCCGCCAGCGGCGAGCTGCTTCAGTGCGGTCGGGTTCAGCGTGTCGTAGCGTGCCATCATGACGTCGTTGGCGAGTGCGGACGCGGCCTTGACGATGCCCTTGTAGAAGGTCGGAAGCTCGTTCCAGGCATCAAGGTTGATCATGTTGAGCAGCGTCACGCCGCCTTCCCACCAACCCGGATAGTAGTAGTACGGCGCAACCTTGTTGAAGCCGAGCTTCTGGTCATCGTACGGGCCGACGAACTCGGCAGCGTCAATGGTGCCCTTTTCGAGCGCCGGGTAGATGTCGCCGCCGGGCAGACCCTGCGGAACAACGCCGACGCGCTCGATGATCTTGCCACCAAAACCGCCGATACGCATCTTCAGGCCCTGAAGGTCGGCAACGGTGTTGATTTCCTTGCGGAACCAACCGCCCATCTGGGCGCCGGTGTTGCCAGCCGGGAATGCGATCATGTTCTGGGTGGCGTAGAACTTGTTCAGCAGGTCCATGCCGCCGCCTTCATACATCCAGCCGTTGGTCAGGCGCTGGTTCAGGCCGAAGGGAACGCCCGTGCCGAATGCGTAGGTCGGGTCCTTGCCCCAGAAGTAGTACGATGCGGTGTGCGCCATTTCGATCGTGCGGTTGGCAACGGCATCCGCACCTTCCAGTGCACCGACGATTTCGCCCGCGCCGAAGACCTGAACGGTGAAATTGCCGTCAGTGGCTTCCTTCATGGCATTGGCGAAGACTTCTGCGGCACCGTAAATTGTGTCGAGTGCCTTCGGGAAACCCGACGAGCAGCGCCAGGTGATTTTCGGCATTGTCTGCGCGATGGCCGGAGCTGCGAGCGTGGTTACAGCAGCGGCAGCGCCTGCGCCGGTCATGCCGGCCTTCTTGATAAATGAACGACGATCCATTCGGTCCTCCCATGAACGAAAACTGACCAACCGGAACCCTCGGGCACCGGCAATAGCCAGCGTCAACTTACAGCTTTCGGGAAAGCTGTCCACAGACCAGCTTTTCATGTGGTCAAGATTTTTGTCCACTTAATCGATTTTATCGCCCTTCGGCGCCGCCAACTGCGCTCTTGCAAGCGCGGGCGCCTTCCACCAGATTGGTGCCGGTGCCAAATCGCCGAATAGCGCGTCTTTCCATGGGGTTGAACATGCAGCCAATCGTTGCCGTCGTCGCCGATGTGCGCCAGTTCGACAATTACACCTGGCATTGCTCGCCGCAGCAGTATCTGACTGCGGCGTTTGACGTCGCCGGCGTGCTTCCCCTGCTGGTGCCGGCATTCGGCGCGCGCATTGATGTCGAGGCGCTGCTGTCGCGGGTCGACGGGGTGCTGGTGACCGGTTCTCGCACCAATGTGCATCCCTCAAACTACGGCGAAGCGGCGACGCCCGCGCACGAACCGTTTGATCCGGCACGTGACGCGACGACGCTGCCGTTGATTCGCGCCGCGGTGGCGCGCGGTGTGCCGCTGCTGGCGATCTGCCGCGGCATGCAGGAACTCAACGTGGCGCTCGGCGGCAAGCTTGCGACCGAAATCCAGGAGCAGGAGGGGATTGATGATCACCGTGCGCCGGCCAGCGACGACAACGCCGTGCGCTTTGCCATCCGTCATCCGATAAGGGTTGCGGCGGGGACGTGTCTTGCGCCGATCCTCGGCGTCGGTGAAGTGGCGGTCAATTCACTGCATCGCCAGGCCATCAGCGCCATGGCTCCGCGCCTTGCGGCAGAAGCCCATGCGCCGGATGGCACGATCGAGGCTGTATCCGTGATCGACGCGCCCGGCTTTGCCATCGGCGTCCAGTGGCATCCGGAGTACTGGGCCAACACCGATGCGCCGTCGCGGCGCATCTTCGAGGCGTTTGGCGCTGCTGTCCGTGCCCATGCAGGCGCACAAGGCACGGCGAAGGTCGCCTGAAGGGTCGATCAGTAGGCCGAGAACGATATCTCGACATTGCGCGGGGAAACGACTTCCCACGCAAATCCGTCGCCACGCGCCAGCTTCAAAAGTTCGTTGCCGCGATGATCGGTCACCGTGACCATGCCGACGCGATCCTCGCGCCAGGCTCGTGCTGCGGCGAAACTGGTGCCAAGCGTGGCGCAGTTCTTGGCCGGTTCTATACGGTGGACATCATAGCCCGGGTCGCGGTGCAGCGCGAAAAGGCATGTCTGATTGGTGCGGTGGTCGAGTGCCATGAACATGTCGCCCGAAAATGGCCGCGCCGTCGGCACAGAGGCGGTGGTGATCGGGTCGATGCCGGGATTTGTGCCGAAACTTGCGCCGGCGATCATCATCGCGCCAACGCCGGCAATTGAAATGCCGTTGAGCATGTTGGTGGTATTCAATCGCATGGCTGCCCCCGCAAAATGCCTGCACAAGATGTGCCAACAATCGGCCAGCAGGGTTAAGGGCGGGTTACGACGCCGTGCGGATATTCAGCGCTTCGGTTTCAGGCACCGGCGTCAGCGCCGGCTTTCCGGCAAACCAGGCTTGCAGATTGGCAATCACCAGATCGCCCATGGCGGACCGCGTATGCACGCTGGCGGAAGCCACATGCGGCAGGAGGACTGCATTGGGCAGATCGATCAGGTCTTGGGGCACGTTCGGCTCGTCGGCAAAGACGTCAAGGCCTGCGGCGGCGATCACCCCGGTCGACAGGGCCGAAACAAGCGCCGGTTCGTCGACGGTAGCGCCGCGCCCGACATTGATCAGCACGCCGTGTTCGCCGAGGGCCGCCAGTACCTCGGCGTTGATGGCGTTTCGCGTTTGCGGCGTTGCCGGCGCCACACAGATCAGCGTGTCGCAGTTGCGGGCGAGATCCAGAAGCGAGGCGTCATAGGCATAAGGCACGCCATCGACGGGACGGCGGTTGTGATAGCGGATTGCAACGCCGAACCCTTCGAGACGGCGGGCGATGGCAGAGCCGATCCGGCCCATGCCGAAAATGCCGACGGTACGCGCCCGCAACGTCAGTGAAGACAGCGGGAAGGCGCTGCCGGGCCGCCAGTTTCCGGCGCGCAGAAAGGCCTCGGCGCGCGGCAGATCACGCAGCGTGTTGATCAAAAGGCCGATGGCGGTGTCAGCAACCTCATCATCCAGCACGCCGGGCGTGTGGGTGACGACGACGCTGCGCCGTGCGCAGGCGTGTGCATCGACGTGGTCGTAACCGACGCCGAAGCTTGCGACGATTTCAAGCGAAGGAAACGCGTCAAGCAGGGCATCGTCGACACGCGAGAACAAGCAGGCCAGTCCGCGGATGGCGGCGCGGCGCTGCTCCGGCAAGGCCATCAGGTCGGCATTGGCGCCGACTGAACAGTCAAACAGTGTCAACAGTTTCTCGCGGGTCGGCGCATGGCCGCCGGCGCTCACGGCAAGCGCGATGTCATGTGTTGTACTCATCTTGCGGTCAACGCTCCACGGGGTGTCCGGTTGATTGGCGCACATGCAGTTCCGGACGGATCAATTCGAGCGAGCCGGTGAGCGGACGCTTGTTCTCGATCCGGTCAAGCAGGGCGCGCGCGGCCTGGCGTCCGACTTCGCGCTGGCCGTTCCAGACCGTGGTGAGCGCGGGCGTGGCGATTTCTGCTTCTTCCAGATCATCGTAACCGGTGACGGCGATATCGACCCCGGGCACGAGGCCTGCTCTCGCGATGCCGTTCATCATGCCGATGGCAACCAGATCGTTCCAGCAGACGGCAGCGGTCGGCCGATCGCGCAGGGCGAGGAACTGGCTTGCCGCCTCGAAACCGGCAGCCTTGGTGCGCGGTCCGGGAAGGCGCCATTGTGGCCGGACTTCAAGTCCCGCCTGCTGCATGGCGGTGACATAACCCTGATAGCGGTCGCGACCGGTGGACGTCTTGTCCGTGCCGCCGACCATGGCGATGCGTGTGTGGCCGAGTGCGATGAGGTGGTTGGTGGCAAGGCCGATGCCGAACGCATCATCGCCGCGAAACACGGGCACATCGGCGCCGTCGACCGAGCGGGCGATGAAGACGAACGGGAGACCATTGCGGCGGCCAAGTTCGATATCGGCGACGGGGGTGTCGATGGCTGGCGACATGATCACGCCATCGGCACCGAGCTGCATCAGCGTTTCAAGAAAGTCGCGCTGCTTTTCAACCGAATCGTAGTGGTTCGACAGCAGGAATGTCTGGCGCGAGCGGTCGAGTTCGGTTTCGATTGCCCGCAGGATCTCGGCATAGAACGGGTTCATGATGTCGTGCACGACGACACCGATGATTCCCGATCGCGAGGTCCGAAGGCTCGCTGCGCGGCGGTTGTAAATGTAGCCGATTTCAAGCGCGTAGGCCTTGACCCGTTCGCGGGTTGCATCCGCCACCAGCGGACTGTCGCGCAGCGCCAGCGATACGGTCGCCGTGGACACCCCAAGTGCTTCGCCGATCGTCGACAATTTGATCTTCTGTGCAATGTGCATCGACGTTCCGGCTAAACAACCTGAACGGATTTAAAAGATTTCAACGGGGTCGTAAAGTGGCGCTCAGACGGCGTCTTCGAGGTCATCCTCGACGGGCGCGACAATCGCGATCACCGCATCGCGCTTGCGGTCGGGGCTCGCGTCGCGGCCCAACAGGTTTTCCTCGATGTGCTCGAGGATTTTTTCCAACTGCTTGCGGTCTTTTTTCTTGATGCCCTTGAGCGCCTGCTTTTCCGCCTTGCGCAGCGCCTTTTTCATGGCATCGAGAATGGCATGCCCTTCGGTTGTCAGCCGCACGGTGACCTGGCGACCATCGGAATCGGAACTGGTGCGGGTGACGAACCCCTGTTCCTCAAGGCGACCGATCGTCTTGGTGATGGTGGGAGGGCGCACACCGAGATCGCGGGCGATGGCGCCCGGCGTCATCGCGTCATGGGCCGCCAGCAATTCGATGATCTTTTCCTGACCGGCATAAAGCCCGGTTTTCAGCAGATGGCGCGCATAGTGCGTACGTCCCTGACGCGCCACATCATGCAGTCGCGTCATCAATGCGGCGTTTTCGCCATCGCGGTCGGCAGCAACATTCCGGCTCATTGCACCACCCTAAGTCGGCAAAACCGGGCATACAATGGGAATGATCCGTGATTCCAATTGCCAGCCGAATGCCGCTATTGGAGAGTTCCACTGCAAAGAGACAACGAGATGACAACGAACGCAAATAGTTCGCCGGCAATCTGGATACGTGACCCGCTGGCGACCTTTGTTGCCGATGATGTCGATGCCGGCGGCGGTATTGTCGTTCGCGGCGGGCAGATCGAGGCAGTATTGGGCCGTGGCGAGCGTCCTGCGGGTCCGGCAACGGTGTTTGATGCTTCACGCCATGTGGTTCTTCCCGGGTTGATCAACACGCATCACCATTTCTACCAGACGCTGACACGGGCCCATCCGGCAGCCATCAACAAGGAACTGTTTCCCTGGCTGAAGGCGCTGTACCCCCTGTGGTCGCGGCTGACACCGGAAGCGGTCGCCATCTCGACGCGCCTTGCCCTCGTCGAGTTGATGATGTCCGGCGTCACCTGTTCGTCGGATCATCACTACGTGTATCCGCCCGGCAGCGAGGATGCGCTCGATATCCAGGCAGCTGAAGCGCAACGTCTCGGCATGCGCATCGTTCTCAATCGCGGGTCGATGAACCTGTCTGAAAAGGATGGCGGCCTGCCGCCGGACAGCGTGGTGCAGGATGCCGACACGATTCTTGCCGACTGCGAGCGGGTGATTGCCAAGTGGCATGACGCAAAGCCCGGCGCGATGACGCAAGTCGCGCTGGCGCCATGCTCGCCATTCTCCGTGACCAAGCAGTTGATGGCCGATACCGCCGTGCTGGCGGAGCGTTGCGGTTGCCGGCTTCATACCCATCTCGCCGAAACGTTCGATGAGAACGCGTTTTGCGAAGAAACTTTCGGCTGCCGTCCGCTTGATTATCTGGAGGAAGTCGGCTGGCTCACGGACCGGACCTGGCTCGCGCACGGCATCCATTTCAACGACGCCGAAATCGCAAGGCTTGGGCGGGCCGGCACAGGTGTTTGCCATTGCCCCACATCCAATGCGGTGCTCGCATCCGGCCATTGCCGGACGCGGGAACTGGAAGCGGCTGGTGTACCGGTCGGGCTTGGTGTCGACGGTTCGGCTTCGAACGATGCGTCCAACCTGATGGAAGGCGTGCGCCACGCGCTGATGGTGAGCCGGCTGACCTATGACGCGACGGTGACCCATCGCGATGCGTTGCGCTGGGCGACGCAAGGGTCGGCGGCGTGTCTCGGGCGGCGCGACGTCGGCGCGATTGCACCGGGCATGCAGGCTGATCTGGCGCTGTTCACGTTGGATGACCTGCGCTTTTCCGGAGCGCATGATCCGCTCGCCGCCCTTGTTCTTTGTGGTGCGCACCGGGCTGACCGGGTGATGATTGCCGGGCGGTGGACGGTCGAGGACGGACAACCAGTCGGAATTGATCTGGCGGCGCTCAGGGCCCAGCATGGACAGATGGCCCTGCGCTTTGCCTGACATCTCGCCGCGCCGTTCGCAAAGTCGTGTGTTGCGCTGCGTCCTCCGCTGCTTACATAGACGCCAAAGCAATCGAGGATGGACACTTCATGGACACGCTGACCCGGATGCGCGCCTTCGTGGCCGTCGTTGACAACGAGGGCTTTTCGTCCGCCGCGCGCACACTTGGCCGTTCCAAGGCACTGCTCTCGAAATATGTGCGCGAACTGGAAGATGATCTCGGCGCACTGCTGCTCAACCGGACCACGCGCCAGTTCTCGATGACGGAAGCCGGTCACACCTACTACAAGCGCGCGGTTGACCTGCTTCGCGAGTTTGACGACCTGCAGGACCAGATCCGCGAAACCCGCAGCGGCCTTTCCGGTTCGATCCGGATTTCGGCACCGCGCACGCTGGCCGATGTGGCCATCGGCCAATCGCTGGTGGATTTTGCGCTTGCCAATCCGGATATCCGCCTCGACATCGAGCTGGATGACCGTTTCGTCGATCTGGTCGAAGAAGGCTTCGACATGGCGATCCGCATCACCAAACTGGAGGACAGCGGATTGATCGCGCGGCGGATCGCCCCGTTTCGGCTGGTGTTGTGCGCGACACCGGAGATGATCGACCGGCATGGCATGCCGCAAGTGCCTGCCGACCTTTCCCGGCTCCCCTTCGTGGTCGATACCAATTCGCGCCGGCGCAACACGTTGGTGCTTGAAACCGCCGACGGAACCGTGCCGATCACCATCGACGGCCGGATGTCGGTCAACAGCCCGCTGGCTGCGCGGCGCGCGGCCCTTGGCGGCCTCGGATTTGTGGTCTCGCCCGATTTCATCGTCGCCGATGATCTCGCTGCTGGGCGCCTGGTCGAGGTGCTACCGGGAACGCTGGGCACTGACGCGGGAATTTATGCGGTCTACCCGCACCGGCGCTACCTGCCGGCCAAGGTCCGGGCGCTGGTCGATTTCATGGCCGAATGGTTCAAGACCCGTTCGCTCGGTCTTTGAGCCGCGTGCTTGTGCCACATTTCGGCCCGGTTGCCGTGACGCTTGTGGTCTGACAAATGTGAGGCACCCGCAAGGAATCGCATGACCATGCCAAAACGCTCCCTGCTGCTGCTTGCCGCTGGCCTGATTGCCCTGCCGGCGGCGCCTGCGCTTGCCCATCCGCACGTTTTTGCCGAAGCGCGCCTCGAAGTGACGTCAACCGGTGAGGGGCTTGTCGACCAGTTGCGCCATGTCTGGCGGTTCGACGAGTTGTTTTCGTCCACGGTGCTGCTTGAGTTCGACAAGGATGCCAGCGGATCGCTTGATATTCCCGAACTGGAGCAGGTTGCCGGTGTGATCACCGGCTCGATCGCTGAGTTCGGCTATTTCCAGTCGATCACGGTCGGGGCGCGGGAAGTGACGGTCGGCAAGGTCGATGACCTTCGCGTCGACATGGTCGACGGCCAGATGATCGTGCTCTTTACCAGCCGCCCTGCGGAGGCAGTCGCCCTCAAGGACGGGCCGCATTTTGCCGTCTATGATCCGACGTTCTATACGGCGATCGAATTCATGTCGGAGGCGGAGATGGTGCTGATCGATGCGCCAGCCAACTGCGCCGGCGCGATGGTTGTTCCCGATGCTGACGAGGCAATCGCCGCCAATCAGGACAGCCTGACCGAAGCGTTTTTCAACGAGCCCGAAGGCAACGACCTCAGCCGGATTTTCGCGACCCGTTTGGAAGTGACATGCAAGTAGCCAATCTTCGCAGCATCGCTGTTGTTTGCGCCGCTTTCTTGATCGCGGGGGCAGGTGCCGCACTTGCGCAATCCTCGCTCGGCATCGGTGTTGCCGAACAATCAATGCAGCCGGACACGGGTCCGTTCGCCTGGCTGTTCAACACCATTGCCGACACCCAGCGCGAATTCTACCGGTCGATGACCGTGGCTCTCAAGGAGATGCGCGACAATCCGGCGGCAGTGTTGACGCTGGCGGGCCTGTCGTTCCTCTACGGCGTTCTGCATGCGGCTGGTCCCGGTCATGGCAAGGTGGTGATTTCGTCCTACCTCCTTGCCAACCGCTCCACGCTGAAGCGCGGCATCGCCTTGTCCTTTGCCTCATCCTTCGTGCAGGCGCTGTCGGCGCTGGTGGTTGTCGGTCTCGGCTTTCTGGTGCTGCGGCAGCTCTCGATCTCGATGACGCAGACGACGCAAGCCTTCGAGATCGGCTCCTATGCGCTTGTTGCTGCGCTCGGTGCCTTCATGCTTGTGCGCAAGTTGAGTTCGATGCGCCGACGCAAGCCGGTTTCCCTGGGCGCTGCGGTTGCAACAGGCCATCACGATCACGTTCACCACGATCATCATCATGATCATGCGCACCATCACGATCACAAGCACCACAGCCATGCCGAGGGCGAGGTCTGCTCGACCTGCGGCCATGCGCATATGCCCGGTCCGGCACAGGTGGAGAGCGTCGGCAATTGGCGTGATGCGCTGGCGGTGATCTTTGCGGTCGGGCTACGCCCTTGTTCTGGCGCGCTGATCGTCCTGACCTTTGCCTTCATCAACCAGCTCTGGCTTGCCGGTATCCTTTCGGTGCTGACCATGGCGCTTGGTACGGCGATCACGGTCTCGGCGCTGGCGTCACTGGCGGTGGGCGCGCGCAACGTGGCGCTGCGCTATGCGGGCGCATCAAACTATGCGCAGCCGGTTGCCAACGGAATGGAAGTCGCCGGCGCTTTGTTCATCTTGGTGGTCGGCCTTTTGCTGCTCGGCGGATCGCTGACCGGGCTGTAAGGCCTATTTGCCGCGCCGGTTGCGGCCGCGCAGCCAGAAACCGATGAACGGCAGTACCAGCACGCCGGCAATCGCGAGTCCGGCACCGAGCGGGCTTTCCCCGCCGATGGCCAGCATGATCAACGGCAGAAAATAGACAAGCAAACCGAAGCCGACGAAGATCACGCCCGCTCCGATCAGTGTCGCGGTGTCGTATTCGGCGGCCGGCTTCTTGTTTTCGGGGTCAGTCGGGGTCACAGCGTCCAGCCTCCGTCGATCGGCATGGCAGTTCCGGTCACGAACGCCGCCTCGTCACTCGCCAGATAGAGCGCAAGGCTGGCAATTTCATCGGCCTTGCCGACCCGGCCCATCGGCTGGCGCGACACGAACAGGTCCATCGCCTTGTCGTACCCGCCAACTTCGTGGCCGAGCGCCTCGACGCGGGCTTCCCATGATGGAGATTGGACGGTGCCGGGGCAGATCGCATTGCAGCGGATGCCCTTGCGGACAAAGTCCGCGGCGACGGCTTTTGTCAGGCCGATCACCGCTGCCTTGGTCGCGCCATAGGCATAGCGGTTCGGCGCGCCTTTCAGCGAGGAGGCGCCAGACGACATGTTGATGATGGAACCGCTGGTGCCGTTCGCTTCGGCGCGCTCAAGCATGGCGGGCAGGAAAGCGCGCAGCATCCGGTGCATGCTCTTGACGTTGAGGTCGAAGGAAAAGTCCCAGTCGGCCTCGGAACATTCCAGCATGGTACCATGATGGACGAACCCGGCCACATTGACGAGGATATCGACGGCGCCGACCGATGCCGCATAGGCATCGACCGCAGCCGTGTCGGTGACGTCGAGAGCGCGCGCGTCGGCAAATGCCGGATTGTCGAGCTTGTGTGCATCGAGATCGGAGGCAAAGACCATTGCGCCTTCAGCGGCAAACCGGTCGGCAATCGCCCGGCCGATCCCTTGCCCGGCAGCGGTGACGACAGCGATTTTTCCGGCAAGGCGTCCGGTCTGTGTCATGGCAATTGTCCCCTGATGGCTTCCAGTGTCTGCATTTGCCGGCCGTCGGCGCCGAAATTGTCGGGCGCGAGCCAGGCTTCGAAAGCCGCTTTGGCACGCGGCCACTCCCGGTCAAGCATCGCATACCATGCCGTATCGCGGTTGCCATAGGGCTTGACCTGATGCTGGCGGAAGACGCCTTCAAAGGTGAAGCCGAAGCGGCGCGCTGCGCGGTGCGAGGCTTCGTTCGGATTGTTCAGCTTCCACTCGTAGCGCCGATAACCGAGATCATCGAAGATGTGACGCGCCATCAGGTAGTGGGCTTCGGTGGCCGCCGGTGTGCGCGCGAGCGCGGCGCCGTGGGCAACGCAGCCGACCTCGACCACGCCGTTGACCGTATCGATGCGCATGTAGCTCGCCATGCCGAGGGGTTGGCGGGTCTCGGGGTGACAGAAGACGCAGGTGACGAACTCGCCGCGCTGCGTGAAGCCGTCGAGCATGGCCGTGAAATCTTCGGCCGACGCCATGTGCGGCCAGCCGTAATGGTAGAGCAGAGCGTTGGTTTCCAAGGCTCCGAACGCCTCCCAGAGGGCGGCGCCATGGCGGGAAGGCTCCCAGGGTTCAATCGCCACATGGCGGCCAACCATCTGCGCATTGCTTGGCCTGGGCCGCGGGGTCCAGTTTGAAAGATCGATCACGCTTGGCATTCCTTGACAGCGGCGTTGCAAGCCGCAGAACTGGGCACCGGAGGGCCTTCCATGCTTGATACAGTCGCATTCTTCAATCGCATCGGCGAGGAAAACGCCTTTGCCGTTCTGGCGCGCGCCACGGCGCTGTCCGCGCAGGGGCGCGACATCATCAATCTGGGGATCGGCCAGCCGGATTTTCCGACGCCGCCGCACATCGTCGAGGCCGCCATCAAGGCGTTGCGGGACGGCCAGCACGGCTACACACCGGCTAATGGCATCCTTGCCTTGCGCGAGGCGGTGGTGCGGCGGATCGCATCGACGACCGGCGCAACCGTGTCGCCGGACAACATCGTCATCACGCCGGGCGGCAAACCGGCGATGTTTGCGGCGATCCTGATGTTTGGTGAACCGGGCGCCGACATCCTCTATCCCGATCCGGGATTTCCGATCTACCGCTCGATGATCGAGGCAACGGGCGCCAACGCAGTTGCCGTGCCGATGCGGCAGGACAACGGCTTTGCCTTCAGCGCCAAGGAACTGCTGTCACTGGTCACCGCCGACACCCGGCTGATCATCCTCAACTCGCCAGCCAATCCGACCGGCGGCGTCACCCCGCCTGCGGAGATCGATGCGCTGGTCGCAGGGCTCGGCTCGCGCCCGGACATCGCGATCCTGTCGGATGAGATCTATGATGTGATGACTTACGACGGCGCCGAGCACCGTTCACTGCTGGCCTACCCGGAAATCCGTGACCGGCTGATCGTGCTGAACGGCTGGTCGAAGACCTGGGCCATGACCGGTTGGCGGCTCGGCTGGTCGGTCTGGCCCGACGCGCTGGTCGGCAAGATGATCAAGCTTGCGGTCAACTCCTGGTCTTGCGTCAACGCTCCGGCGCAACATGCCGGGATTGCCGCAATCGACGGGCCGCAGGATGCCGTCCGCGAGATGATGACGGCCTTCGACGAGCGGCGGCGTTTCGTGGTTGACGCGCTCAACCGGCTGCCCGGGGTTTCCTGCGTCATGCCCAAGGGCGCGTTCTACGCTTTTCCTGATGTTTCAGGGACAGGATGGAAGTCAAAGGCGCTGGCATCGGCGCTTCTGGACGAAGCCGGTGTCGCCTCTCTTGGCGGCCCGGACTTCGGTGTGCATGGCGAAGGTTTTCTTCGCATCTCCTATGCCAACAGCCTTTCCAACATCGAACAGGCGCTGGAGAGGATGGGGAACTTCCTCGAACACCATTAGCCTGTGCGGCCGATTGCGGCGCACGAATGTGCGCCGTCCAAAGACATTTTTGAGGACCGAACCAGCCGATCAGATCAGGCGGTCACGCCGCTGATCGTCGCTTCGATATGGTCGACCAACGCATCGGCAAGGCCGAGCCGGCCAGCCAGCATGTCGAGATAGCCGCGTTCCGCGCGGGTCTTGGGATCGATGGCAAGGCGCGAAGCGGTGTAGAGTTCGATCCGCTCGGCTTCGGTGGTCGCCATTTTGACAAGCGCATCGACATCAACCGGACGCGCCAGTTCGGCGCGGATGAAGGATTGCGCATCGTCGTCGAGGCCGGCCATGGTCAGTTTCTCACCGATACGGGCCCGTTCTTCATCGTCGATGTGACCGTCGGCGCGGGCGGCTGCAATCATCGCGCGCACCAGCGCCAGCTGAAACTCGCCACCTTCCGCCTTGGCTTCGATGTCGAAACCGGAATCAGCCGGTGGCGGCAGGATGTCCTGCATTTCGGTTGAAACCTCAGCGGGAGCCTTGCCTTGCTGGTAGTTCTGGTAGGCATTCCAGGCGAGACCGCCGACAGCTGCGGCTGCGCCCAGCTGCAGGGCCGAGCCGGTCAGGGAACGACCGATGCCGGTGCCGAGCAGGACAGCGGCGATGGCGCCGGTCGCAAGCGGGTTCTGCCGCGCCATGTCGCCAACCTGACCTGCCTTCTCGCGCACGGTGCCGCCGCCGGGCACCTGTGTTCCAAGGAGATCATTGAGAAGCTTTTTCGGGTCGAGCATGGCCGTGTCCTCCGTGTTGCAACGTCGCCCCTTCGGGGCGTCACGCAGTTGGGTATCGGGCCGGTTGATTGCAACGTCATGACGTTGGTCTTGAAAGTGCAAAGAGCGGACGCAGGGCGCCCGCTCTCTCAACGATCGCAACTGCAGAATCAACCGGCTACTGGATGACCGGCGGGGTATTGTTCAGGTTCAACGGACCAGGCAGACCAAGGCCACTCGGTTGCGGCGCGGGCGCGGTAGCTCCGGGCACTGCCGGGGCTGTGTTGTTGAGGTTCAATCCACCGGGCAGGCCGAGCCCGCCGGGCTGTCCCGGCAGACCAAGCCCTCCGGGTTGGGCTGGAATGCCAAGTCCACCCGGCTGACCGGGAAGGCCTATCGCACTGCCGTCCGAATTCTGCCCGCCAAGCGATGGCAAGTTGATCTGGACGTCATCGAGGTTGAAGTTCTGCACGTCGCCCTTGTAGTGCATGACGAGCCCCGGGAAAATGATGACGATTGCAATCGCGAGGACCTGGATACCGATATAAGGCAACACGCCCCGATAGATTTCGCCGGTGCGCACGCCTTCGATGCGCTCGCCGGTCACTTCATCATCCCAGGCTTCCTGCGGCGCGATCGAGCGGATGTAGAACAGCGCAAAGCCGAACGGCGGTGTCAGGAATGACGTCTGCAGGTTGATGCCGAGGATGATCCCGAGGAAGACAAGGTCGATACCGAGGGTTTCGGCTGGTGCCACCAGCAAGGGGACAACAATGAAGGCGATTTCGAAGAAGTCGAGGAAGCAGCCGAGGATGAAGACGATGATCGTCACCACAGTGAGGAAGCCGTATTCGCCGCCGGGCAGGGCGGTCAGCAGTTCCTCGATCCAGATATGGCCGTTGATGCCGTAGAAGGTCAGGCCGAAGACACGCGCGCCGATCAGGATGAACATCACGAACGACGTCAGCTTGGTTGTCGAATCCAGCGCCTGCTTCAAGAGCGAAAGGCTCAGGCGGTTTTTCATGATCGCAAGGATGATCGCGCCCGCCGCGCCCATTGCGCCGCCTTCCGTGGGGGTGGCGATACCGAGAAAGATCGTGCCGAGAACGAGGAAGATCAGCGCCAGCGGCGGGATCAGCACGATGACGACCTGTTCGGTCAGGCGCGAAATAACGCCGAGCTTCAAGGCGCGGTTGGACAAGCTGACTGCAAGTGCAAAGGCAGTGGCGGTCGAAGCCGACGCAACGAAACGCCATTCGTAGGTCCAGTCCGCGAACAGGAAATTGTAGGCCCCATAGTGAATACCGATGGCAAGCGCCAACAGCACGACCAACGAGGTTACCCCGCCGCCAAGCGTGCGGGTTTCCGGCGGCAGCGCCGGGACCGACTTGGGGCTGAAGACTGCGAGCAGCATTATGTAAGACGCGTATAGCGCGATGATCATCAGTGCCGGCAGGAGCGCCGCTGTATACATGTCGCCGACGGAACGGCCGAGCTGGTCGGCCATGACGATCAGGACCAGCGACGGCGGCACGATCTGCGCCAGCGTGCCGGAGGCGGCAATCGTGCCTGTGGCCACTGTCCGGTCGTAGCCATAGCGCAACATGATCGGCAACGAGATGAGGCCCATGGCAATGACCGACGCGGCAACGACACCGGTCGTTGCACCCAGCAATGCGCCGACGACGATGACCGCAAGGCCAAGACCACCGCGCATCGGGCCGAACAATTGGCCGATGGTATCGAGCAGATCTTCGGCAATCCGCGAACGCTCGAGGATCAGGCCCATGAAGGTGAAGAACGGAATGGCCAGCAACGTGTCGTTGCGCATTATGTCGAAGGTGCGGTTGGGCAGCGCCTGGATCAGCGGATAGGAAAGCCGGATCTCTTCGGGAGCGAAGATCGACAGTTCCACGCCGATGAAGAAGAACACCAGGCCGCCGGTAGCGAGCGTGAATGCGATCGGATAGCCGATCAGCAGCATGCCCATCACGATCGTGAACATGATGGGCGCGAGATAATGGGCAATGAACTCGATCATTTGTGCTTCATCCGGGTCTCGAGATCAGCGGCGCTTTCCAGTTCCTCAATGATCGGCGGCAGGGCATGCTGGGTGGTGATGTCGTCCTCGATGATGCCCTTGATGATCGCCCAGCGCTTGATGATTTCCGAGACGCCCTGGGCGAACAGAAGAATGAACCCGGCCAGCAGCAGGATCTTCGCAGGCCAGAGGACGAGACCGCCAGCATTGACCGAGACTTCGCCCGAGCGCCATGAATTCATCGCGTAGGGCCAGCATAGCCAGATCATCAGGATGACGAACGGCATCAGCAGGAAGATGTGGCCGAACAGATCGATCCAGTCGCGCGTGCGTTTGGAGAGGCCGGAAACGGCGACATCGATGCGCACATGCTCGTTGCGCTGCAGCGTGTAGGCGGCCGCCAGCATGAACACGGCGCCATACAGGTACCACTGCATTTCAAGCCAGGCGTTTGACGAGGTGTCATAAACCTTGCGGATCACCGCGTTGCCGGCGCTGATCATCACGGCAAACAGGATCAGCCAAGACACCGACTTTCCGATGAAGGCGTTCACCGCGTCGATCCACGACGACATTCTGAGCAATATGGTCATGTCTCTCCCCAAAATTCGCCCTCAGGGATTGCCTGTGACGATCCGGCTCCTCAACCGGTGGCATCTTGGTAGCGCAAGTCCGCCATCATGCCAAACGTCATATCGAGCTACCATTGATTGGCGAGACTGACAACAAACTGGTCATTTTTGTTTACCATTGCGCGGCGCGGCATCCCACGGATTTGGTCGCGCGCAGGTTGTATCCAGTGCAACGCTGTAAAAATATGTATAAAAACAGCATATCTGCTATATTCGCTGATACATTAGAGTATTATGTTGTTTATGTATTTTTCTTGCGCCTCAGTCGTGTGCAACCTGTAGTCAAATTCCTGAAACCAGAGATTGTGTTTGCGCGTATTCGGCGCATTAGACCCGTTCCGATTGTCGTCGATTGCATCAATACACGGTTCTTTAATGCCGGTATGCCAGTGTTGTCGCTTAGGGACAGACCATGGATGCAGTTTTGATGTCACGCGCGGGAAGCCAGGCGGAGACCGACATATATGTGAATTTCGTCGACAGCCTTTTTGCTGACCGGCGCGCGGTCGTCTTCGGCTTGCTGCTGCAACTGGCGATCGGTTGCTTCGTCATCCTTGAAAGCCGTTCGATGGTCATGACGATCTGGCCGCTCCTGTTCATGGTTTCCTCCGGCCTGAGGTATGTCCAGATTCGGTCCTACGCTCGGGAGCGGTCTCACTTGCTCGAACTGTCCGAGCAGGAGCGCGTCGCGGCTGCGCAACGTTGGGAGCGACACTTCACGATTTCGTCGGCCTTTTCGGCACTGATGGTCGGAGGCTTTGCCTGGTCGGCGATCGAACTGATCGGAAGCGAGTTTGCCATCATTGCCGGTCTTTCGACCGTCTTCGCCGCCGTCCCGACGATTGTTGGCCGCCTTTACGGTTCAATCCGCCTGGCAACCGTCATGCTTTTCTGCGTTCTGGGCGCTCCTGCATTCAGCTTGTTGCTGAAGGGCACGATGTCGAGCTTTGGTGCGTTTCTGCTGTTCATCCCCTACTTTTTCCTTGTGATGGCGATGGTCCGCAACGTCCGGTCGACAGTTGTCGAGGCCGTGCGTGGCAAGCACATCAATTCCGATCTTGCCGAGCGCTTCGACACGGCGCTTGAAAACATGTCGCACGGCCTCATCATGTTTGATCGAAGCGACAATATTGTCGTGATGAATCGTGCGGCGCGCCATCTTCTGCAAATCCCGCAGTTCGTGCGCATCGAGAACCGGCGTTTTTGCGTGTTGCTTCGTTATGGCCGGCGCTACGAGATGATCTCTTCGCGCAACATGGAAGTCCTGCAAAAAGCCATCGACAGCGCGCTCGCGCATGCGGGAGACAAGGTTGAACTGCCGCTTTCGACGGGCCGCTTGCTGGAGTTCAGCGCCAACCGGCGCCCCGACGGCGGCTCCGTGCTCATTCTGGAAGACGTCACCGAGCGGGCCCGGGCGGAAACCAAGATCCGCACCATGGCACAATATGACGGCCTGACCGAATTGCCAAACCGGACCTTCTTTGCTGCGGAAGTGGAGCGTCGGCTGAGCCGCGCTTCGGACGAAACGCAGTGTGTGCTGATCGCCTTCGACGTCGATGATTTCAAACGCGTCAACGACTCCATCGGCCACGCCCAGGGCGACGCCCTGCTCAAGGCAATCGGCAAGCGCTTGCGCCGTCACTACGGGCGGCGTGCGATCATTTCGCGCCTCGGCGGCGACGAGTTCATGATGTTCGTCGATCATGATGCCGATGGTTTTCCGCTTGAAAGCTTTGCCGAAGGCTTGGCGGCCTGTCTCTCACGCGCCTACCGGATCGGTCCGGAACAGGTGCTGGTGACCCATTCGATCGGCATCGACTGCTGCTCTGCTGCAGAGTTCAACCTTGAGGATGCGATGATCCGGGCCGATCTTGCGCTTTATACAGCCAAGGCATCCGGCAAAGGCGTTTGGTCGGTCTATACCCATGGCATGGGCGATCGTTACATGCGCCGCCAGCGCCTAAAGGGCGACCTCGCACGCGCCATCGAGGAACGACATCTGACAGCGCTCTATCAGCCGATCGTCGATGCCGAAACCGGACGCATCGTGTCCTGCGAAGCCCTGGCACGTTGGAACCATCCGACGCTTGGTCCGATTGCGCCGACCGAGTTCATTTCGCTTGCCGAGGAAATGGGGATCATTTCAAGCCTCACCCGCTACATGCTGGACAAGGCGCTGAAAGATTGTGTGCTATGGCCCGAACATGTGAGCGTTTCGGTCAACCTGTCGGCGATCGACTTCCGGCGCGAAAACATTGCCGATCTTCTGGCCGATTCGATTGCCGTCTCCGGCATCGATGCTTCACGTCTGGAGGTCGAGATCACGGAGTCGGCGATCATCAGCAATGAGGCCGACATGATCGAGCGCTTGCACCGGATCAAGCGTCTGGGTGTCGGCATCGCGCTGGATGATTTCGGGACAGGTTACTCCTCCCTCAGCTATCTGCACCGGTTGCCACTCGACCGGGTGAAGATCGACCGCTCGTTTGTCGTCGGCATTGAAAATGGCAAGACGCCACTTGCACTGCTGGACGGCATTACCAGCCTCTGTCGCAAGCTCGGGCTTGCCGTCACGGTCGAAGGCGTGGAGACCGAAGCGCAGCTCGACATGGTCCGTGCAACCGGTAAAGTCTCGCGCGTACAGGGTTTTCTGTTCGGGCCCGGTCTGCCAGCCAGCGCGATTGCCGAAGTTGCGAACCGCACACGGCCCATTGCCGAGACCGTTTCCGTTGACGAGCCATTGCCTGCCGCAGTCGCCAACTAGGTCAATTCAGGCACGCTCTGGCGTCACAATCGGCAGCTTGCTGCAACTTCAGATAGATGAAATCACTAAATATTGAGAAACAATGTCGCTATTGTGGTTAATCAAAAATTAATGCGGCATTGTCTGTTTACATTCAGTTAAGCCCGATTATTTTCCTTGATGGGAAATCGGGGACTCGACTTTCGTGCTTATACGTAACTCAGACTATGTGGCGCATGTCGAGAAGAACCATCGGCTCTTCGAGTTGATGGATCGTATCGAGTATCGCCGGATCAGAACCCCGGATGATTTCGAAGATATTGGCCAGCTGAGGCTGAAGGCATTCAATGCACGGCCCGTCTACGACACCCAGTTTTCGGAACCTCTACTTGAGCCGATCGACTATCTGCCGGAAACATTCCTTTTCGGCCTTTATCTCGAAGATTGGCTTGTCGCCTCGATGCGCCTCAACACGCTGACGGCCGGGTCGTACAAAACGCCGGCCTATGAAATGTTCTCCGGTTTTCTCGATCCGGTGATGGCGCAAGGCATGCGATTTGTGGATCCAAGCCGGTTCGCCGTGGATCCCGCAGCATCATCCGAGCATCCCGGTTTGGCGCTGCTGACGCACCGCCTCTCAACCATGATGACCATTCATGTCGGCGCTCAGTACTGCCTGTGTGCCGTCAAGCTTGAACACGAGGGATACTACCGCCGGATTTTTCGGGCAACGCGTTTGGCCGGTCCGATGGAGCCAGAGGGCATGTGCGTTACCGCCGTGCTTCTCGGGATATCGATCCAGAATGCGGACTATATCAAGGAGCGCAATCCGATCTTCAATTTTACGCAAACGGAAACCCGCCTGCTGTTTGATACACCCGTCAACCAGTTGCCGCCGCTGACCGTCAGGCCAACTGCGCGCCTCGCCGCGCAAGCACCGCGCGCTGCCTGATTTGCCTGCATCTGCCAAATGGTCACGGCGGGGCATTCAACTGTCGATCCGCCATTGAAGACCGCCGATGTTTTCGATATGCGCAAGGGCAAGCCGCCGAGAGCGGCAGCGACCGGCCATTGCGGAGGATGACATGGTGAGCAAACAGAGCCAAAATACCGAAAACAATGCGGTCATGGATTATCCTGAACACGAGCGCACATTTGCGCTTTTCATGTTCGGGGCCAAGTGGCTGACGGCCATTGTGGTGGCTTTGCTTGTTGCGATGGCCTTCGGTTTCTTTGCCGGTGCCGGCTTCTTTGGCGGCCTTGTCGCCTTTGTTGCGTTGTGCGCCGTCGCGTGGTTCTTCCTCTGAGCCAGACCTTTCGACCCGGCAAGCCGGGCTTTTTCTTTAGGCAGCCGGGAGATCTGACGTGCCGTTGAACATTTTCATTGCCAAGGAAAGCGCCGGCGAAACGCGTGTCGCCGCATCGCCTGATACCGTCAAGCGCTTGGTGGGAGCGGGCCATTCCGTGACCGTCGAGCACGATGCCGGTTCGATGTCGCGCATCACCAACGACGCGTTCGAAGCCGCCGGTGCGAAGATCGCCGATGCGGCAGCAGCGAGCGATGCCGATGTGGTGCTCCGCGTCCGGCGCCCGTCTGCGGCAGACCTTGCGACCATGCGCAGGGGCGCCGCAGTCTTTGCCATGATGGACCCGTTCGATGCCGGCGACGATATCGCCGCGATGGCCGAGGCCGGTCTTTCGTCCTTTGCCATGGAACTGATGCCGCGCATCACCCGCGCGCAGGTCATGGACGTGTTGTCGTCGCAGGCAAACCTTGCCGGCTACCGCGCTGTCGTGGAAGCCGCGGATGTTTACGATCGTGCCTTCCCGATGATGATGACTGCCGCAGGCACGGTTTCGGCAGCCAAGGTCTTCGTCATGGGTGCTGGCGTTGCCGGTCTGCAGGCGATTGCCACGGCGCGCCGCCTTGGCGCTGTCGTGACCGCCACCGACGTACGCGCTGCGGCTGGCGAACAGGTGGAATCGCTCGGCGCCAAGTTCATCATGACCGACGCCCTCAAGGATGCCTCGGGCACCGGCGGCTATGCCCGCGAACTGACCGACGCTGAAAAGAAGTCGCAGTCGGAACTGGTGGCTGGCCACATATCCAAGCAGGACATCGTGATCACGACCGCGCTCATCCCGGGCCGTCCAGCGCCCAAACTGGTCAGCGCCGACATGGTGGCTTCGATGAAGCCGGGCTCGGTCATCGTTGATCTCGCCGTCGAGCGCGGCGGCAATGTCGAAGGCTCCAAGGCTGGTGAAGTCGTCGAGACCGACAATGGCGTGACCATTGTCGGCCATCTCAACATGGCAGGGCGACTCGCCGCCTCGGCGTCGTTGCTCTACGCCAAGAATGTGCTCGCCTTCCTCGAGACGCTAATCGACAAGGAAACCGGTACGCTGATGATCAACCGTTCTGACGAACTGGTGGCGGCAACGCTTCTGACCCATGACGGTGCGATCGTGCACGCCAATTTCGGTGCACCGGCACCGCAGCCCGACCCCATGCCCCAGCCTGAGGCGCAAGCGGACAAGGAAGACAAGTGATGGCCGAGACCAGACTGAACGATACGATCAACCAGATCCAACAGGCGCTCGACCAGCTTCGCGTCGATGTCGGCCAGTTGCCGGCAGATGGCGCCGCTGGTGCGCTGGCCAATGCGGCCCACGGCGGCGGCGTCAACGAATTCGTCTTCATGTTTTCGATCTTCGTGCTGGCGATTTTCGTCGGCTACTATGTCGTGTGGTCGGTGACGCCGGCGCTGCACACACCGCTGATGGCCGTCACCAACGCCATCTCGTCGGTCATCGTCGTCGGTGCCTTGCTCGCGGTCGGCATTTCCGCAAGCGGCCTTGCGAGCGGCTTCGGCTTCGTCGCACTGGTACTCGCCTCGGTGAACATTTTCGGCGGCTTTCTCGTCACCCAGCGCATGCTCGCCATGTACAAGAAAAAAGAGAAGTGAGGCACTAAGCGCATGTCCCAGACACTGGCCTCCTTCCTTTATCTCGTCTCCGGCGTCCTTTTCATCATGGCGCTTCGCGGCCTGTCGCATCCGACAACCAGCCGCCAGGGCAACAATTACGGCATGATCGGCATGGCTCTCGCCGTTGTCACGACGCTGGTTTATGCAGCGCCGGGCATTGGTGGCAGCGCACTGATCCTGCTTGCCATCGCCATCGGCGGTGGCGCTGGCGCCTATATCGCCCAGCGCATCCCGATGACCGCGATGCCGCAGCTTGTGGCCGCATTCCACTCCTTGGTCGGCCTTGCCGCCGTGCTCGTTGCAGCCGCTGCGCTTTATGCGCCGTCGTCGTTCGGCATCGGCGAAATCGGCCAGATCAAGGGGCAGGCGCTCATTGAAATGGCGCTTGGCGTCGGCATCGGTGCGATCACCTTCACCGGTTCGATCATCGCCTTCCTCAAACTCGACGGCCGGATGTCCGGCAAGCCGATCATGCTGCCGGGACGCCACGTCCTGAACGGTGCGCTTGCCGCCGGCATCGTGATCCTGATCGCTGTCCTGGTTTTCACCGAAAGCCACACCGTCTTCTGGATGATCGTGCTCCTGGCACTGGCGCTCGGCGTGCTGATCATCATCCCGATCGGCGGCGCCGACATGCCGGTCGTCGTCTCGATGCTCAACTCGTATTCCGGTTGGGCAGCGGCAGGCATCGGCTTCACGCTCGGCAACCTGGCGCTGATCATCACCGGAGCACTGGTCGGTTCGTCCGGCGCGATCCTGTCCTACATCATGTGCAAGGGGATGAACCGCTCGTTCATCTCGGTCATCCTCGGCGGATTTGGCGGCGAGACTGGTGCGGCAGGCGCCGACGATGGCATCGAACGCACGGTCAAGCAGGGTTCGGCCGAAGACGCCGCCTTCCTGATGGCCAATGCATCGAAGGTCATCATCGTGCCGGGTTACGGCATGGCGGTGGCGCAGGCTCAGCATGCGCTGCGCGAAATGGCCGATGTGCTGAAAAAGAACGGCGTGGAAGTCAAATACGCCATTCACCCGGTCGCCGGCCGCATGCCCGGCCACATGAACGTCCTGCTGGCGGAAGCCAATGTTCCCTATGATGAAGTCTTCGAACTGGAAGACATCAATTCGGAATTTGCCCAGGCCGATGTTGCTTATGTGATCGGCGCCAACGACGTCACCAACCCGTCGGCGCGTGATGACAAGTCGTCGCCGATCTACGGCATGCCGATCCTCGATGTCGACAAGGCGCGCACCTGCCTGTTCGTCAAGCGGTCGCTCGGCTCGGGCTATGCGGGCATCGACAACACGCTGTTCTACAAGGATGGCACGATGATGCTGCTTGGCGATGCCAAGAAGATGACCGAAGCGATCGTCAAGGCGATGAACCACTGAGGCGGTGTTCGATGCTTCAAATGAACAACAAAAAGCCCGCGTAAAGCGGGCTTTTTCGTTTCGTTACAAGCGTGTGTTCTCACCCGCCGACCCTTGCGAGGCCTGCGCGAGCCGGTTCGAAGTTGGGGTCAAGCTGCAGTGCCCGGCGATATGACTTTGCAGCCTTGTCGCGCTCGTTGCGCTGCTCGTAGACCAGCGCCTGGTTGGCCCAGCTCTCGGCATTGCGATCATCGACGCGGATGGCATAGTTGATGTCGTCGAAGGCGTTGTCGAGCTGACCGAGTGCGATGTAGGAAACCGCACGCCCGTTATAGGGCTCGGGCGCATCAGGCTGCAGCGAGATCGCCGTCGAAAAATCGTCGATGGCAAACTGGTGTTGCGCGCGGCTCTGATAGACGAGGCCGCGTCGGTGGTAGGCGCGGGGATCGGTCGTGTCGAGCTGGATTGCGCGCTGGAAATCGCCAAAGGCTTCGTCGATGCGCCCGTTGATCCGATAGAGTTCGCCGCGGCCGATATAGGCCTTGTCGTAGCGCGCATTGATCTTCAGCGCGGTGTTGTAGTCGGAAGCGGCCTGTGCCCCATCGCCAAGATAGCGCCAGATCAGGGCGCGGTTGGCATAGGCTTCAAAATAATCGGGCTTGATCTGGATCGCGCGGGTAAAGTCGGCAAGCGCCTCGCGGTAGCGGCCGCCCCGACCGAACGCAGATCCGCGCACATTGTAGGCGGTCGGATCGTTCGGGTTGGCGCGGATGACCTCGCTTAACGAGCCGATGTTTTCGCTCGATCCCTGGTCCGCCTCGATCGTGCCGACATCCGTTGGAAGCGAAGCGGTCTGGCAGCCCGAAAGCACGACAGTTGCAGCCAGCAAGGCTATCGACGCAAAAGCCGCAGAACCGGTCAGCGGGTGCAGGGTCGCCTGCCGGCGCTCAACCCGCGGTGCTGTCAGTTGCCAGTTCATGCGCATATCCTTTCGCCCCGGTCCGGAGCTGCCTTACAAAAAAATGGCGCAGTCCAAGGGACTGCACCATCTTTGCATGCGTATCAAAAACGACGAAAAGGCGGCAAATCAACGTCTTGTTTCGACAACCTTCTTGACGCCGCCGAGCAGACCTTCGCGCTGGGCGCGCTTGCGGGCCAGCTTGCGGGTGCGGCGAACAGCCTCAGCCTTTTCACGGGCGCGCTTTTCCGAGGGCTTTTCGTAGTGCCCGCGCAGTTTCATTTCGCGGAAAACGCCTTCACGCTGAAGCTTCTTCTTCAGCACGCGAAGTGCTTGATCAACATTGTTGTCGCGAACCAGTACCTGCACGTTCTCTCCGTTCCTTGGTCTGTTTGATCTGGAAAACCGGCACCACCGCCCGGTCGGGCGACGTCCCAATAGACAGATGCCGTTGATTTGGTGGTGGCGATATCACCGATCGGGCGCAAAGTCCAGTCCCGGAAAACCGAAGTGGGGCGTGGAATCGCGAGGTTTGAGCCACCATTCGAACGGGTCTTGCCAATGCGTCTTGCCAAGTCGCAAAAGAATGGGCGAAATCTGACGTGATCTGCTTTTTTGCAGCTATCCTTTGACAGGACCGGAGTTCAGGCATGCGGAAATTTTCGGCATTTGCGGTCGCGCGCGAGGCGCTGCGCGCCCACAAGGGTTGGGAAGCGCAGTGGGACAATCCCGAGCCGCGCGCCGAATATGATGTCATCATCGTTGGCGCGGGCGGGCATGGCCTGGCGACGGCTTACTATCTGGCCAAGGAGCACGGCATCACCAATGTTGCGGTGCTCGAAAAAGGCTGGCTCGGCGGCGGCAATACCGGCCGCAACACGACGATCATCCGCTCGAACTACCTCTACGACGAATCCGCCGGGCTCTACGACCACGCCGTTAAGCTGTGGGAAGGCCTGTCGCAGGACATCAACTACAACGTGATGTACTCGCCGCGCGGCGTGATGATGCTGGCGCACAATGTGCACGATACGCAGGTGCTGAAGCGTCACGTCCATGCCAACCGGCTGAACGGCATCGACAATGAATGGCTGACGCCGGAGCAGGCCAAGGAGTTCTGTGCGCCGTTGAACATTTCGCGCACGGCGCGTTATCCGGTGGTCGGTGCGGCGCTGCAGCGTCGCGGTGGCACAGCGCGTCATGATGCGGTGGCCTGGGGCTATGCGCGGGCCGCGTCCGCGCGCGGCGTCCACGTCATCCAGAACTGCGAGGTCAAGGGCATCCGCCGCTCGGCCAACGGCCATGTGACCGGTGTCGAGACATCGCGCGGGTTTATCGGCGCCAAGAAGGTCGGTGTCGTTGCGGCCGGCAACACGTCTGTTGTCATGCAGATGGCCGATGTGCGTATGCCGCTCGAAAGTTTCCCGCTGCAGGCGCTGGTGTCAGAACCGGTAAAGCCGTGCTTTCCGTGCGTGGTCATGTCCAACACGGTGCACGCCTACATTTCCCAGTCCGACAAGGGCGAACTGGTGATCGGCGCCGGTACCGACCAGTACACCTCGTATTCGCAGACCGGCGGCCTGCACATCCTGTCGCACACGCTTGATGCGATCTGCGAGATGTTCCCGATGTTTACGCGCATGAAGATGCTGCGCTCCTGGGGCGGCATCGTCGACGTGACGCCGGACCGCTCGCCAATTCTCGCGAAGACGCCGGTCCCCGGCCTCTACGTCAATTGCGGCTGGGGCACGGGCGGATTCAAGGCGACGCCGGGCTCGGCGCATGTCTTTGCCCACACGATCGCCCGCGACGAGCCGCACAAGATCAACGCCGCCTTCACGCTCG
>JBGSWL010000107.1:0-15743 GCA_041752455.1 Roseitalea sp.
GCCCGAGCCGGCTCCAGCTCAGGCTGAGGTCGCCGCGCCGGTCGCGCCAGCCCCTGCGGCTGCCGCCACACCCTATGCCGTGCAGATCGCTTCGCTGCCGAGCGAAGACGAAGCCAAGCGTTCTGCTGCCAATCTGACGCAGCGCTATGCATCGGTGATCGACGCGCGCCCGGTCTCGATCCAGCGGGCGGTGATCGAAGGGCGTGGCACATTCTACCGTGTGCGCATCGGCGCCGGTTCGAACGGCGAAGCGACTTCCGTCTGCAACGCCATCAAGGCATCGGGCGGAAACTGCTTCGTGACGCGCTAAGACTGTTTCCATCTTGGACAGGTGAACGGGCGGCATTCTTGACCGCCCGTTTTCATTTTCGCGGCGCGCTCCTATGCTCGCCCCATGAGCGAATCAAAAGCAATGATCACCGGCTGCGCCGGAACCGAACTGACGGACGACGAGCGCGCGTTCCTGCGCAGCGAGCGGCCATGGGGCTTGATCCTCTTCAAGCGCAACATCGGCACACCGGAGGCGATCCGCGCGCTGACAGCGGAATTCAGAGCGCTGGTCGGGCGGGCAGACGCGCCGGTCTTCATCGATCAGGAAGGCGGCAGGGTGCAGCGCATCCGCGCGCCGATTGCGCAGGACTATCCGTCAGGGCGGACCATCGGCGACATCTACCGGCGCGACCGGCAGGCGGGTCTGGCGGCAGCGCAGGCGCTCGGACGTCTCCATGCGGCCGATCTGAAGCCGCTCGGGATCAATGCCGATTGCCTGCCGGTTCTCGATGTGCCGGTGCCGGGTGCGCACGATGTGATCGGCGACCGCGCCTATGGCCATGATGCCGTGACCGTTGCCGAATTGGGGCGCGCGGCGGCAGAAGGGCTTCTGGACGGCGGTGTGCTGCCGGTCATCAAACACATTCCCGGCCATGGGCGCGCGCTGGTTGACAGCCATCTGACGCTGCCGGTGGTCGATACCGATGCCGAGACGCTGGACCGCGTGGATTTCGAACCGTTCCGTCGGCTGGCCGACATGCCGATGGCGATGACCGCGCATGTGGTCTACACGGCGCTCGACAGGGACAATCCGGCAACGACCTCGGCCCATATCGTCAAGACGATCATACGCCGGGATATCGGCTTCGACGGCCTTCTGATGACCGACGATCTTTCCATGCAGGCGCTTTCTGGGGATTTCGCGGCGCGGACCGAGGCTTCCTTTGCTGCCGGGTGCGATGTTGTTCTACACTGCAATGGTGTGATGGCTGAAATGGCGGCCATTGCGGCGGCAACGCCGGTGCTTTCCGGCGAGGCATTGCGCCGCGCAAATGCGGCAACGGCACGGCTTGGCGACAGCGACGACAAGGACACAGATCGCCTTGCGGCCTTGCGCGAGACATTCAACGCACTGGTTGCCTGACGCGCAACCGCGTTGGGACTGGAGATTGGGTGCGATGGATGACCGTGGGCGGTCGATAGCGGCAAACGCCACGACCGCGCGCAAGAAGGGCGGGCAGGGCGTGCCGATGGACGATGTCTGGCGCGACACCGGTGCCGATCACCTGTCCGACGAGCCTGCGCTGCATGTGGATGTCGCCGGGTTCGAAGGCCCGCTTGACCTGCTCCTGCATCTGGCGCGCAACCAGAAGGTCGACCTTACGCAGATTTCGGTGCTCGAACTGGTGCGCCAGTATCTTGTCTTCATCGAGCGCGCGAAATCGGTTCGCATCGAGCTTGCTGCCGACTATCTGGTGATGGCGGCGTGGCTTGCCTATCTGAAGTCGCGCCTTCTGATCCCGCAGCCGAAGGGCAGCGACGAACCGTCCGGCGAAGAACTGGCAGCGGTGCTGCAGTTTCGCCTCCGCCGGCTGGAAGCGATGCGCGATGCGGCGGCACGGCTCGTCAATGGCAACCGGCTTGGGCGCGACGTGTTTGCGCGCGGCATGCCCGAAACGGTCGTTCTGGAGCGCAAATCCGACTTTGTCGCTTCGCTGTACGATCTTCTGGCGGCCTATGGCGGATCGCGCCAGCGCGAGGCCAATGACACGGTGCGGTTTGAAAAACGCACGGTCTGGTCACTGAAGGAAGCGCGGTCCATTCTGGAACGCCTCGTCGGCTCGATAGCCGAGTGGACGCCGCTGGAGGTTTTTCTGGCGGCGCAGGCGATGCAACCCGGCATGCGCGCGTCTGCGGTTGCCAGCACGTTTGCCGCCTCGCTGGAAATGGTGCGCGAAGGCATTCTCGACATTCGCCAGGACAAGGCGTTTTCACCGATCATGATGCGTGATGCGGCCAAGCCGCGCCACCAGAAAAATACAACGCCGGAGACTGCACAGTGACCGATGACACGATGGAACCGGGCGAGGCGCTGGACATTGCCGCGCTCAACGACCGGCTGGATGCAGCGTTTGACGCCGACATGGCAGCCCGCGGCGTTTCCAACGACGATGCCAACCCTGCGATGCGGATGGTATTGGCCGAAGCGGTGCGCATGGCGGAAGCGCTGGTGTTTGCCTCAAGCGAACCGGTCAGCGAAAAGGCGCTGGCCGATCGCCTGCCGGAGCATGTCAACGTGCGCCAGGTGATGGCCGAGCTTGCAAGATTTTATGAACTGCGCGGCGTCAATCTGGTCCGGATCGATAATTGCTGGGCGTTCCGCACGGCTGCCGACCTCTCATTCCTGATGAGCCGCGAACAGGTCCAGGTGAAAAAGCTGTCGCGGGCGGCGCTTGAAGTCTTGGCGGTGATTGCCTATCACCAGCCGGTCACCCGCGCCGAGATGGAAGACATTCGTGGTGTCGAGAGCAACAAGGGCACCATCGACGTGCTGATGGAGGCAGGCTGGGTGAAGCTGCGCGGACGGCGCAAGACCCCAGGCCGGCCGGTCACCTACGGCACGACGACGGCGTTTCTCGATCATTTCGGCTTGTCGGAAATCCGCGATCTGCCGGGGATGGACGAATTGAAGGCGGCGGGCCTGTTGTCGATGCGGCTTCCTGCCGGCTTTGGCGTTCCGATGCCGAACATCGATCCCGATGCGCTGACCGAGGACGAAGATCCGCTCGAGGACATCGACCTTGAGGAACTCGGCCTGTTGACACCCCGTGGCGGCGATGATTGACCACAAGCGGGCGCGCCTCACAGGCAAAGCCCGCCGCGGCCAATGATGGGACCATGACGGAAGGCAGACGCGATTGACAAAGTCAGCCGCCAAGCAATCGGCACGCACTGGCGTGACGTTTGCCGCCGAATTTGCGTTCGAGGACATCCACCTCGATTACGGCAAGGTGCACACGCTGAAGGGCGTGTCGCTGACCGTTTCGCCGGGCGAGATCCTGTGCCTGCTTGGCCCTTCGGGATCGGGCAAGACCTCGCTGCTGCGGGTCGCGGCGGGGCTGGAACCGCAGACATCGGGCCGGGTGCTGATGAACGGCAGCGAGATTGCCGGACCGTCGCGGTTCCTGCCGCCGGAAAAGCGCTCGGTCGGCCTTATGTTCCAGGATTTTGCGCTGTTTCCGCACATGACGGTCGAACAGAATGTGCGGTTCGGGCTGACCGGCATGGCGCCGGCGGTGGCTGCGCGCGAGGCGCAAGCGGCCATCGAGCGGGTCGGCCTAGCCCATCACATGCATTCCTATCCCGACGTCCTGTCGGGCGGTGAGCAGCAGCGTGTGGCCTTGGCGCGCGCTTTGGCGCCACGCCCGGCGGTGATGCTGATGGATGAGCCGTTTTCAGGGCTCGACACGCGCCTGAAGGATTCCATCCGCGCCGAGACGCTGGCCATCCTGCGCGAGACCCGCGCGACTGCGATTGTCGTGACGCACGATGCGGAAGAGGCGCTGCGCATGGGCGACCGGATCGCGCTGCTGGACGCGGGGAAGGTGGTGCAGGCGGGGACCGCCGAAGACATCTACCACAACCCGGTTTCGCTGTTCGTTGCGGGGTTCTTCTCGGAACTGAACACGTTCGAGGCGGTTGTCGACCAGGGCATGGTGGAAACACCGCTCGGACGGTTCGATGCGGTGCGCTATGGCGACGGGCGCTATGTCACGGTGGCCGTTCGCACGTCCGGCCTCGATGTCATTCCGCTGACAGCGGGACCGCTGCCGGACAACACCGTGCCGGGGCGGATCATTTCACGGCGGTTCATCGGCGGATCGGAACTTCTGTCGCTGGCCGTCAATGGCGTCGAGGGTCCGGTGCGGGCGCGCGTTCGCACCGATGATTTGCGGCGCAATGTGAGTGACGTGGCGATCCGCGCACGCACAGGTGACATATTGGTATTTGAAAGCGTGCCCGAAAGCGCCTAAGTGTCACTGCAAATCGAGTGAGGAGATTTATCATGGGTACCTTCGGGATCTGGCAGTGGGTTATCGTTCTGGCCATCGTTCTCTTGCTGTTTGGCCGCGGCAAGATTCCCGAATTGATGGGCGATGTCGCAAAAGGCATCCGCAACTTCAAGAAAGGGATGAGCGACGACACCGAAACCGCAAAGGATGCGGTGAAGGATGGCATGCGCACGGTCGAGCACAAGGCTGACGACACGGTCGAAACGGTCAAGGACGCTGCTCGCAAGAACAGCTGAAACTCGCCGCGACGTCTGACTGCCCTGCCGCAGTGATGCGGTAAACGCAAATGCCGCCCCTGTGCGGCCAACGGCAACGCCGCCCGCCGCGGGGCGGCCATCGGATTGACTGGCCATGCTGCCCGATATCGGCTGGACCGAAATGCTTGTGATCGCCATCGTGCTGATCGTCGTGGTCGGCCCGAAGGACCTGCCGAAAGTCCTGCGCGGCTTTGGCCGTACAATGACGAACGTGCGCAAGATGGCGGGCGACTTTCGCAAGCAGTTCGACGAGGCCTTGAGCGAGGCCGAACTCGACGATGTGCGCAAACTTGCCAGCGACGCGCGCGCGTTCGACCCGCGCAGGCAGTTGCGCGATGCGCTCAACCCGCTTGGCGAAATCGGTCGCGATCTCAACAATGACATCCGCAAGTCGATCGGCGATCTCGATGCGCCGGCACCGGCAAAAAGCGCCGCCGCTACAGCACTTGACGAAAGCGGTGCCAAGGCACGCGCTGCGCAAGAGGCATTGATGACGCCGCGCGCCAAGATCGCGCCCGGCCCGCAGATGGAGCCACTGGAAAGCGCCAAGCCGACTGTCGGCGCGGCACTGCCGGTGATGGCCGACAAGCCTCAAAAGACCGAAAAACCGGCCAAGGCCGACAAACCCGCCAAAGCTGCAGCGACGGCCAAGGTGGAAAAACCCGCAAAGCCGAAAGCTGCTGCCGCTCCGGCGCCGAAGGCAAAGCTTGCCGCGCGCGCCGCTGAACCGACTACCGCTTCCAAACCTGCGCCCAAAGCCGCCAAGGCGCCCAAGAAGACGAGCAAAGCCTGATCATGGCGCGTGAAAAAGAAGATGCGGCGATGGAAGCCACCGCTGCGCCCCTGATCGAACATCTGATCGAACTGCGCCGCCGCCTGATGTGGACCATCGGCGGATTTTTCATCGCATTTCTGATCTCGTTCGCGTTCGCAGGTCAGATCTTCAACATCCTCGTCATTCCGTTCCAATGGGCGGTTTACTGGCAAGGCATGAGCGCTGACGAAGTGCGGTTCATCTATACGGCGCCGCAGGAATTCTTCTTCACGCAGATCAAGATCGGCGCGTTCGGCGGGCTGGTTCTGGCTTTCCCGTTGATTGCCACGCAGATCTACCTGTTCATCGCGCCCGGGCTTTATTCGAGCGAAAAGAACGCGTTCCTGCCGTTTCTTGTGGCAACGCCGATCCTGTTTTTCCTGGGCGCGGCGCTCGTCTATTTCATGATCATCCCGATGGCGATGTGGTTCTTCCTGTCGCTGGAACAGACTGGCGGCGAGGGGCTCGCGCAGATCCAGCATTTGCCGCGGGTGTCCGAATATCTCTCGCTGGTGATGACGCTGATTTTTGCGTTCGGCCTGGTGTTCCAGTTGCCGGTGGCGATCACGCTGCTGGCGAAAGCCGGTCTGGTCTCGCCGGAGGCCCTGGTTGAAAAGCGCAAATACGCGATCGTCATCGCTTTCATCGCCGCCGCGATTTTGACGCCGCCCGATCCGTTGACGCAGATCGGCCTCGCAGTGCCGGCGATGATCCTCTACGAAGTGTCGATCATAATGGCGCGGCGGGTCTATCCGAAACCTGCGGCCGACGAGGACGAGGACAAGTCTGTCGAGGGCGAGGCCGCGCCGACGCCTTGACGCTGGCGCGCGAACCCGCCAAAGCGGGGTCCTCCGTTCCCGTTTCGAAGGTCTGCCCAGATCATGCTCGACATCCGCTGGATCCGTGACAACCCGGAAGCCTTGGACGCCGCATTGGCCCGGCGTGGTGCCGAAGCGCAGGCAGATGGCATCCTTGCGCTCGACAAGCGCCGACGCGACCATGTGACCGCCGTGCAGGAAGCCCAGATGCGCCGCAATGCCGCCTCCAAGGAAATCGGCGCGGCGATGGCCGCCAAGGACATGGACCGGGCCGAGGCGATCAAGGCGGAAGTCGCGCAGATCAAGGCGTTCCTGACCGAGGCGGAGGAAACCGAACGCAAGCTTACTGACGAACTGGAAAAGGTGCTTGCAGTTATGCCGAACGTGCCGCTCGATGAAGTGCCCGAAGGCCTCGACGAAAGCGGCAATGTGGAAATCCGCAAGGTCGGCGCAAAGCCGGTGTTCGACTTTGCACCCAAGGAACATTTCGAACTGGGCGAAGCGCTCGGCCAGATGGATTTCGAACGGGCGGCCAAACTCTCCGGCTCGCGCTTCACCGTGCTCTCGGCCGGGCTTGCGCGCCTCGAACGGGCGCTCGGCCAGTTCATGCTGGACGTGCACACGGGCGAACACGGCTACATGGAAATGATCGTGCCGCTTTTGGTGCGCGACGATGCGATGTTCGGCACCGGGCAATTGCCGAAGTTTGAAAGCGATCTTTTCGTGACGTACAAGGACGGCTCGATCTTCGAAAAGCTTCAGGCACTTCTTGACCCTGATATCCGGGGTCGAACTGCGGTCCGAGCCGTTCGAAATGAAGATGGCTCGATAAATCCTTTTTCCGTTCAGGAGAGAATGTGGCTCATCCCCACCTCCGAAGTCTCGCTGACCAATCTGGTGCGCGAAGAGATCGTCGAGGAGGACACGCTGCCGCGGCGCTATACGGCGTTGACGCCATGTTTCCGTTCGGAAGCAGGTTCTGCAGGGCGTGACACCAAAGGGTATCTGCGCCAGCACCAGTTCTCCAAGGTTGAACTGGTCTCGATCACCACGGAAGAAGCGGCGCTGGCCGAGCACGAGCGCATGACGACATGCGCCGAGACGATCCTCGCAAAGCTCGGCCTGCATTTCCGCACGGTGGTCTTGTGTGCTGGCGACATGGGGTTCGGGGCGCAGAAGACCCACGACATCGAGGTCTGGTTGCCCGGGCAGAATGCCTACCGTGAAATCTCGTCCTGCTCGGTGTGTGGCGATTTCCAGGGGCGGCGCATGAATGCGCGCTACCGCCCGGCGCCGGTGCCCGGTTCCAATGAAAAGCGCGACCTGAAATTCGTGCACACGCTGAACGGTTCGGGCGTTGCCGTCGGCCGCGCGCTGATTGCGGTCATGGAAAACTACCAGAACGCCGACGGCACGATCCGCGTGCCGGACGTTCTGAAGCCCTATATGGGCGGGATCGAGGTCATTTCCTGATGCGCATTCTCCTGACCAATGATGACAGCATTCACGCCGAAGGCCTTGCGGTTCTGGAGCGGATCGCGGCGACACTGTCCGACGATGTCTGGGTGGTGGCGCCCGAGACCGACCAGTCGGGCCTTGCCCATTCGCTGACGCTTTCCGACCCGCTGCGCCTGCGCAAGATATCCGACAAGCGCTACGCGGTGCGCGGCACGCCGACCGATTGCGTGATCATGGCGGTGACCCATGTGATGGATGCAAAGCCCGACCTCATCCTGTCGGGGGTCAATTCCGGCCAGAACATTGCCGACGACGTGACCTATTCGGGCACGGTTGCCGGTGCGATGGAAGGCACGCTGCTCGGCATCCGGTCGATTGCGCTGAGCCAGGCCTATGATTTTGCCGACAACCGGCGGATCGTGCCTTGGGAAACCGCCGAAACCTTGGCCCCTGCGCTTCTCGACAAGCTGATCACGCTCGATCTGCCGAAGGGCACGTTCCTCAATGTCAACTTCCCGAACTGCCATGCGGACGCGGTGGCGGGTGTGAGGGTCACCGAACAGGGCACGCTGCCCTACGAACTCTTCATGGAAGAGCGGCATGACGGGCGCGGTTTTCCCTATTTCTGGCTGCGCTTCGGGCGCTCGCCGGTGGAAGCCCAGCCGCGCTCGGATATAGCCGCGATGCGCGAAAAGTTCATCTCGGTCTCGCCGCTGAAGCTCGACATGACCTCGCGCGAGGTTCTTGACGCGCTGGAGGCTGCGCTCGCATGAGCGGAGCGGGCGCGCTGACGGCATCGCTTGCGCGGCTTGACCGGGAAGGTTTTGCCGCCTTCGTGATGCGGATGCGGGCGGTCGGCATATCCGACCGGACGCTGATCAGCGCCATCGAGGCAACGCCGCGCCGCGCCTTCGTCGATCCGCAATATCACAATGCCGTCTGGTCCTCGCGCACCATCCCCATCGATTGCGGCGAGGTGATCGAGGGCCTCGATTTGCAGGCAACGATCATCCATGCGCTGAAGATCGGTGACGGGCACCGGGTTCTGGAGATCGGCACCGGCTCCGGATACACCGCTTCCGTCATGGGGCGGCTTGCCAAACGGGTGATCACCATCGAGCGCTTCCGGCGGTTGCAGGAAAGTGCGGCAGCGGTGCTGCGCGAGACCAGCCTCGGCAATGTGATCACAAGCCGGGCCGACGGGGCAGAGGGCTCGGATGACGGACCGTTCGACCGGATCGTGGCGTGGGCGGCATTCGATGCCATTCCGCGCGCATTCGTCGACCAACTCGTCTCCGGCGGCATCATCGTCTGCGCGATCGGGGAGCCTGAACAACCGCAGGTTCTGGTGCGCCTTGCCAAGGTTGGAAGCCGGTTCGAGCGCGAGGACCTTGGCCTCGTCCGCTTCCAACCGGTCGCACGCGGCTTGCCTCTGACGCTCTGAAACAGGTTTCGGCGAAGGCTTAACCGCTGGGTAAGGATAATACGGTCTAATTGCAGCCAGTTGTCTCTTATGGTGCAGGGCTGTTTATGCGTATTACCCGTACCCGCCGCCTCGCGGTACAGTTGTGGAAATCAGGCTCCGTGCTTGTGCTCGGTGGTCTCCTGACCGGTTGCGCCGGTGAGTTGATGCGGTTTTCCGACGGTTTTTACACCAATGCGGTGCCCGCCCGTCCGCCGGTCAACGTGCAGACGCCTTATCCGTCTTCGGCGCCGGTCACCCAGCAGCAGTCGGTCTACCAGCCGTCCCAGCCAACCTACGCTTCGCGCCCTGCCTATACCCCGCAGGCGGTGCCGGGTGTTGACACCTATTCGACCGGTTCGGTTTCCCGTCAGCCGGTGACCGCGCCTTCTGTTGCGCGCTCCAGTCTTCCCACGGCCCCGCAGGCCGCACCAGTGCAAACACAGGCATCCGCCCCGGTTTTCGAGCCGCGTCCGGCACCGGTTCAGGCACAGGCACCTGTTCAGGCTGCTGCATCGGCAGCCGCATCCTCCGCGCCGCGTTCGGGTGAAGGGTGGACGCGCACGGGCGGCACCTACGTGACGCTGCGCCAGGGCGAAACGGTCTACAACCTTGCCAAGCGCTACGGCGTTCCCGCCAATGCCATCATGGAAGCCAACAACATCTCGGATGCGTCGTCCGTGCAGGCCGGCCAGCAGATGCTGATCCCGATGTATGTCTACGGCGCTGGTGTCGGCGTTTCAGCGCCTGACAACAACCGCAATGTCCAGTCGGCCAGTTCATCGACCGGAACGCGTTCGACTGTTGCGCCATCGGCTGCGCCATTGCCGAGCACGCGGCCGCAGACAGCAGGCGCGGCACCCGCTGCAGCGCCGGCATCCGTTGCAGGCGGACGCTACACCGTTCAGTCGGGCGATACCCTTTCGGGGATTGCGCGGCGCACCGGCACCACCGTCTCGGCTCTGAAGCTGACCAATGCGATGTCATCGGACACGGTGCGCATCGGCCAGACCTTGATCATTCCCGGCCAGTCGGGCGGCAATTCCTCGGTGGCGCAGGTTGGCGGGGTCGATCCGATCCAGACCAGTTCGACGCAGCCGGTGGTCGCCTATACGCCGCCTTCGGCGACAGCGCCCAAACCCGCAGCGCAAACCGGTTCGGTTGCGGCGATCGATGCCGGACAGACTGCCAGTGCGCCGGCTGCAACCGGTATTGCCACCATGCGCTGGCCGGCCAATGGCCGCATCGTTTCAAGTTTCGGCTCGAATGTGGGCGGCCGCCCGAATGACGGTATCGACATTTCCGTGCCGCGCGGCACACCGGTCAAAGCTGCAGAAAACGGCGTCGTCATCTATTCAGGCGAGGGGCTGAAGGAACTTGGCAAGACGGTGCTGGTGCGCCACGCCAATGGCATGGTCAGTGTCTACGGCCATCTCGACAGCGCAAGCGTCAATCGCGGCGACAATGTCACCCGCGGCCAGACCATCGGTGCGTCTGGCATGAGCGGCAGCGCCAAGCAGCCACAGCTTCACTTCGAAGTGCGCAAGGACACGGCGCCCGTCGATCCGGTGAAATACCTGTCGAAGTCCTGACCGGTATTTTTTCCAGTTGACGCAATTCCGGACGCGAAACCGGTGCCCACTTTCGCTGGAATTGCTCTAGCCCTTCTGGTCCAGCTGAACGCCCTGGCGGCCCGCCAGGTCCGTCACATATTGCCAGGCGACGCGGCCTGAGCGCGCGCCGCGCGTCGTCGACCATTCCAGCGCATCGCGGCGCAGTTCGTCGGGGTCGACGTCGATGCCGAACCAGGCAACGTAACCCCGGACCATGTCCAGATATTCATCCTGCGAGCACTTGTGGAAGCCGAGCCACAGGCCGAACCGATCCGACAGCGAGACCTTTTCCTCGACCGCCTCTGACGGATTGATCGCGGTCGAGCGTTCATTCTCGATCATGTCGCGGGGCAGCAGATGACGGCGGTTGGAGGTCGCATAGAAAATCACATTGTCCGGCCGACCTTCGACGCCGCCATCGAGCGCGGCCTTCAGCGATTTGTAGGACGTGTCGTCATGGTCAAACGACAGGTCATCGCAAAAGACGATGAAGCGGGCGTCCAGCGCGCGCAGCAGCGCCATCATGGCGGGCAGGGTGTCGATATCCTCGCGGTGGATTTCGATCAGGACGAGCGCACCGGGCGTCTCCCGGTTGATCGCTGCGTGGACGGCCTTGACCAGCGATGACTTGCCCATGCCGCGCGCGCCCCAGAGCAGGACATTGTTGGCGGGCAGCGCATTTGCAAAGCGGCTGGTGTTTTCGAACAGTTGGTCGCGCACCCGATCAACACCGCAGATCAGCGAGAGATCGACGCGGTTGACGCTGGCAACGGGCACGAGGGCTTGCCGCGTCCCGTCCCAGACGAAGCAATCGGCGGCGGAAAGATCGGGCAAAGCCGGTGATGGCGGCGCGATGCGTTCGAGCGCTTGCGCGATGCGGGCGAGCACTGCGCCAAGTTCGGCATTGCCGACAGGATCATTGACTGGCATGGCAGGGTCCTTGAGCGATGGTTGCGCCCGCAAGAAGCCGGGACAGACTTGCGCTTGCAGTTGCAATGCCGGGGTGCGTGACTATATTCCGGGCAAAATTCAAGGCGATTTGCACGCCATTTCGAGGAGTTTCCCAGATGTTTGTTTCCGAGGCTTTTGCACAGGGCGCCGTGGGCGGCGCCGGTGGTACCGACCTCATCATGAGCCTACTGCCGTTTGTGCTGATCTTCGTGATCATGTATTTCCTGATCATCCGCCCGCAGCGCCAGCAGATGAAGGCGCGCGAAGCCATGCTCGCAGCCATTCGCCGCAATGACACGATCATTACCGGTGGCGGCCTTGTCGGCAAGGTGACGAAGGTCATCGACGACCAGGAACTGGAAGTTGAACTGGCGCCCAACATGAAAGTGCGCGTGATGCGCAACATGATCGCGAGCGTTCGTGTCAAGGGTGAGCCGGTTCCCGCCAACGATTCCAAGTAAGCGGAACCCGTGCACCGGCACCACATTCGCCCGGTGACGAGAGCCGTCCAGGCCGGCCAGAGCGACGACGACAGCAGGAACTGAGATGCTTTATTTCGCCCCGTGGAAGACCGCCCTGATATGGCTTGCCGTGGGCTTTGGCCTGCTGTTTGCGCTGCCAAACGTCTATCCGCCGGCTGTGCGCACCGCCGTGTCGTCGTTCCTTCCTTCGAGCCCGATGTCGCTGGGCCTCGATCTGCAGGGTGGGGTGCATCTCCAGCTGAAGCTGGAGCGCGACGATCTTGTCGCCAACCGGCTTGAAAGCGTTCGCGATGAAGTGCGCCGCCTGCTGCGCGAAGCCGATATCGGTTACACTGGTCTGACAGGCGAAGGCCAGCAGGTTCGCGTCACGCTTCGCGATGCCACCAATGCTGACAAGGCACGAGAGGCGCTGGAACCGTTGACGGCACCAGTTGCCGGCGGCCTTTTGACAGGCGGCACGCTGCGGGAAGTTGCGCTTTCCGAACCAACGCCGGGCGATTTTGCGCTTGATATCACGGACGAGGGTCTCGACTACCGGATGGCCAGCGCTGTCGCGCAGACGGTGGAGGTCATTCGCGGGCGTGTTGACGAACTGGGTACGACCGAGCCGGTGATCCAGCGGCAGGGCACAGATCGCATCATCGTGCAGGTGCCGGGTCTGGACGATCCGCAGCGTCTGAAGGACCTGATCGGCACGACGGCCCGGCTCACCTTCCAGATGGTCGATGTGACCACACCGATCGAAGACGTCATCGCGACGCGTCCGCCGGTCGGCACCGAAGTGCTCTATTCGACCGATGATCCGCCGATCCCCTACCTGATCGAGACGCGCGAAATCGTGTCCGGCGAAAACCTCGAAGATGCGACCACCGGGTTTGACCAGCGCACCAACGAGCCGATCGTCTCGTTCCGTTTCGACGGGACAGGAGCACAGCGCTTTGGCCGCGCGACGCAGGAAAATGTGGGCCGGCCGTTCGCCATCGTGCTTGACGATCAGGTGATCTCGGCGCCGGTGATCCGCGAGCCGATCCTTGGTGGGTCGGGCCAGATTTCCGGCAACTTCACGGTCGAAGGCGCCAATGATCTGGCAATTCTTCTGCGCGCTGGTGCTCTGCCGCTGAAGCCGACATTCGTCGAGGAGCGGACCGTCGGCCCGTCGCTCGGCGCCGATTCGGTTGCCGCCGGCGAAATCGCCGGGATCATCGGCGCGGTTCTTGTCGTCGCGTCGATGTTCCTGATTTACGGCACGTTCGGCGTCATCGCGAACATTGCCCTCGCCATCAACATCGGGCTTATCATCGGCGGCTTGTCTGCGCTTGGCGCGACGCTCACGCTGCCCGGCATTGCCGGCATCGTGCTGACCGTCGGCATGGCCGTCGATTCCAACGTCCTCATCTTCGAGCGTATCCGGGAAGAACGGGCAGGCGGGCGATCCGTCATCCAGTCGATCGATGCCGGTTTCAGCCGGGCGCTCGATACCATCATCGATGCCAATGTCACGACCTTGATTGCGGCCATCGTCCTGTTTTTCCTGGGTTCGGGTCCGGTTCGCGGTTTCGCGGTCACGCTCGCGATCGGGATCGTCACGACCGTGTTCACAGCCTTCATCCTGACCCGCTGGATGACGGCGTTCTGGCTGAAGCGCACACGGCCCAAGGAATTGCCACGTGGCCTGATCAATATTGTCGCGCCGGAAAAGCCCGTGCCTTTCATGCGATGGCGCCGGTACAGCTTCTCGATGTCTGCGATCGGCGTGATCGCATCTGTCGTGTTGTTCTCGACCGTCAACATGAACCTCGGCATCGATTTCCGTGGTGGCTCGCTGATCGAAATGCAGGCCAAGGGCGAAGTCGCAGATCCCGGTTTCATCCGCGAGACGCTGGCTGAACTCAATCTGGGCGAAGTGCAGGTTCAAAGTTTCGGCAGCGAGCGGGACGTGCTTGTACGCGTGCAAAGCCAGGGGGCCGGCGACAATGCCGAGCAGAGCGCCATCACAAAGTTGCGTGACGCCCTGAGCGCCGACTATGACGTGCGGCGTGTGGAAGTTGTCGGGCCGACAGTTTCCGGCGAACTGGCCACGGCGGGAACCATCGCCGTTCTCGTTTCGCTGGCTGCCATCCTTGTCTATGTCTGGCTGCGGTTCGAATGGCAGTTCGCCATTGGCGCCATCATAGCGACGGCCAACGACGTGCTTTTGACGATCGGCATGTTCGTCGTCACGGGGCTCGAGTTCAATCTGTCGTCGATTGCCGCGATCCTGACGATCGTCGGCTATTCGCTGAATGACACGGTTGTCGTCTATGACCGCGTGCGCGAAAACTTGAGGCGTTACAAGCGGATGCCGCTTGCCGAACTGCTCGACCGGTCGATGACGCAGACGCTGCCGCGAACAACGCTGACCGCGGTAACAACGCTTCTGGCGCTGTTTGCGCTGTTCTTCTTCGGCGGCGAAGTGTTGCGCTCGTTCGTCGGCGCGATGATTTTCGGCGTCATCATCGGCACCTATTCATCGATCTTCATCGCCGCGCCACTTCTGATCATGTTCCGGCTGCGGCCCGGTGCGCTTGGGTCGGAGGGGGATGACACGGTTGCTGCGGAGAAAGCCGCGACCGCCAATTCCCGGCCGCTTGGCAGCGACGGCCTGCCGGGGCTGTGAGGTCATGATCGGCGTCCCGCGCACCGGCCTTGAAATCCGCGAGGCGCATTTTCCGGGCCGGGCGCAGATTGATGCCTATGGCAATGGCGGGTTCCGCTTTGCCGACATGAGCCATCGCGGCTCGCTGCTTGCGCTGCCGTCCGGGTTTCACGGCTGGGATGCGGTGAACTTCGGCGATGTCGATGCGGCAAGTCTCACCAAGGTTTTCGAAGAGGCAGCCGCCATCGAAGTGCTGCTGATCGGCTGCGGACCGGACCTTCGCCCGATCCCGCGTGACCTGAAGGACGCGCTGAGGGAAGCAGGCATCCGCGCCGAACCGATGGCGACCGGCGCGGCTGTGCGCACGTTCAACGTGATGTTGGCGGAAGAACGCGCTGTTGCGGCGGCGCTGATTGCCGTTCAAGCCGCGTGAGCGGGACCGGCACCATCGATATCGTGCAACATCTGCGGGCGCTCGACCGCGAGCGCTACATTTCCGTTCTGCTGGCACCCGAACCGGCGCGCCCGGCACTGGCCGCGCTCCATGCCTTTGCGGTGGAAACGGCGCGCATCCGCGATCTCGTCTCCGAGCCGCTGCCGGGGGAAATCCGCCTGCAATGGTGGCGCGATGTCCTTTCCGGCGAGCGCGACGGCGAGGGGAAGGCGCATCCGCTGGCAGCCGGACTTCTGGCGGCTACGGATCGCTACAACCTGCCGCGCGCCAGCCTCATTGCGCTGTGCGATGCGCGCATCTTCGACCTTTACGATGATCCGATGCCGATGCGCACGGACCTGGAAGGCTATCTCGGTGAAACCGTTTCGGTGATCCTGCAGATGTGCGTGCAGGTGCTGAACGGCGGGGCCGTGGCGCCGCCGTCGGCCGATGCTGCCGGACATGGCGGCGTGGCGT
>JBGSWL010000108.1:0-31116 GCA_041752455.1 Roseitalea sp.
GTGGGCGATCTCGCAGCCAAGCAGGATTGCGGTGCGGCGCGGGCGTTCGTGAAAGGCGCCCTGCGGGCCTTCCAGCGTGCGCGCGATCACCAGAAACTCGGCGCCGTCCGGCATCTGCACGGCCTCGACAAGAATATGGCCCGGCTGCGCAAAAGCCTCATGCACCGGCAGCTTCGGGCACGAACCGCCGAAGCGCGCTTGCGGATAGCCCCTCGCGCCGGCGCGGCGGAACCGGTTGCCGGCCTGGTCGACCTCCAGCATGAAGAACGGAATGCCGGCTGCGCCACGCCGTTGCAGCATTGTCAGGCGGTTGGCCGCCTGCTCGAACGATACGCCAAAGCGCTGCTTGAGCACGTCGATATCGTATCGGGCGCGGTTGCAGACGGCGAGAAACGCGTCATACGGCATCATCAGCGCGTGGGCCGCATAGCGCGCCATTTCGAAGCGCACGATCCGCTGGGCCTCTGCGGTTGACAGCTTCAGGTCCTCGATCTCGGCGGTGATGGCAACCTGCATGCGGATGAGCGATGCCTCCATGGCGATCTCGCGCAACTGGTCGAACGGTGACAGGCGCTCCGAGATGAACAGCCGGTTGGAATGGCGGTCATAGCGCCGCCGCCACGTCGGCATGGTCTCGACGGGAAGCGTGCGAACCGTGATGCCGTGGTCGGTACGCAGCCATGCCTTGAGCGCACCGGCCAGATCATCGCCCGGTGAAATCAGCTTGAGAAAGCTTTCGGCCTCTTCCTCGATGCGCACGAAATGGTTGGCGCGCTTTTCCAGCGCGTCGCGCACCTCGTCGAGCGGCAGCCGGGCGTTGGCGATGCTGGTCTGATGGCCCTCGCGCGCCAGAAGATCGGACAAATCGGTCAGCCGTTCCTGGCTTTCGCGGTAGGCGCGATACAGCTTCAGCAGCGCGGTGGCGACGTTCGGCGCGCCCTCCGAGATTTCCACCAGTTCCTGGTCGCCGGGAAGTTCGCCTGACAGAAGCGGATCGGCAAACATCTCCTTCAGTTGCGACAGTGAGGTTTCCCCCGCGCCCTGCAGCTCGTTGACATCGACCTTGTAGACCGAAGCGAGCTTGAGCAGGAGCTGGACGGTCAGCGGTCGCTGGTTGCGCTCAATGAGGTTGAGATAGCTCGGCGAAATGCCGAGGTCAGAGGCCATCGCCGTTTGCGTCAGGCCGCGCTGCGTGCGCATGCGGCGGATGCGCGGGCCGGCAAAGATTTTCTGTTCAGCCATGAGACAGCTCCCCTGCCCCATATTTTACAAAGTTCACAAGTTGACACAAGGCCTTGTATTGGCTTCGACCGAACCACTTCGTCGGCAACCTTAACGGTCGATTTGACTGGAAACATTGATGTATCGCAGCGTATGGTCCTCAGGATAAAGGATCACGCAGCCCTGTCGCGGGCCTGTCACAGCCGGAATTCGTCGGAGGTTTACAGTTCGTGACAATGGCTTGAAGTGATCCGACGAAAACGTCCGACAAAAGCTGCGGTGGACTTTTTTCCATGGCAGCGCCAAAGAGTGCCCAACGCGCCAGCGAACCACGACGGAGAAACAACAGATGACCAGCCACGAACGCCCGAAGACCCACGTGAAAGAACGCGCTGAAGAGCAGTCGTCCTCGATGGGCGCCGACCAGCAGACCGCCATCCGCATGCTCGCGAACGATCTGCATCGCCTGAACCAGTCGGTCATGAAATGCGTCGAATCTGGCGTTTCGGTCGAACTGGTCCGCTCGGCCCGCCACCATGGTGGCGACGGCAACTGGGGCGACTTGCTTATCCCGGTCATCGTCACACAAGGGCGCTGAACCTGACAATCGGGTTCTTGTCGCAAGGATCGCGCCCATGACGATGAAGACGGGTGCTGCCATCACCGGGACCGGCGTCTTCACGCCGGCCCAATCCATTTCGAATGACGAACTGGTTGCGGCGTTCAATGCGTGGGCCGACAAGCAGAATGCGGCCAATGCGGAAGCGATTGCCCGCGGCGATGCGCACGCCATCACGCACTCCTCGTCCGAGTTCATTGTCAAGGCGTCGGGAATCCACAGTCGCTTCGTGCTGGACAAGACCGGCGTCCTCGATCCGTCGATCATGCATCCGGTTCTGCCTGCGCGCACGGACGAAGACCTTTCCGTCATGGCTGAAATGGCGGTCGATGCGGCCGGCAAGGCGCTGGCACAAGCCGGGCGCGCTGTCTCCGAGATCGACGGTGTGATCTGCGCCGCCTCCAATCATGAACGCGCCTATCCGGCGATTGCGATCGAGGTGCAGCAGGCGCTTGGCATTGGCGGCTTTGCCTTCGACATGAACGTCGCCTGCTCGTCAGCGACTTTTGCAATCCAGACCGCTGCCGACATGATCCGCGCAGGGTCTGCCCGCGCCTTGCTCATCGTCAATCCGGAGATCTGCTCGGCGCATCTGGAATGGCGTGACCGGGATTGTCATTTCATCTTCGGCGATGTCTGCACGGCCATGATCATCGAGCGGCTTGATCAGGCGACCGGCGGCTACGAGATCATTTCGACGCGGTTGATCACCCAGTTTTCCAACAACATCCGCAACAACAACGGTTTCCTGCGGCGCACCCGCGAAGGCCACATGGATGACCGGCGCGACATGCTGTTCCGTCAAGAGGGCCGCAAGGTCTTCCGCGAAGTTGTGCCGATGGTCGCCGATCTCATCACCGTCCATCTTGCCGACAACAGAATTTCGGCGGACGACCTGAAGCGCCTCTGGCTGCATCAGGCCAACAAGACGATGAACGACTTCATCGGCGAAAAAGTGCTCGGCCGCCAACCGACGCCGACCGAGCAGCCGAACATCCTGCAGGACTATGCCAATACGTCGTCGGCCGGTTCGATCATCGCGTTCTCCAAGCACAACAGTGATCTCGCGCCGGGTGACCTCGGCGTGATCTGTTCGTTTGGCGCCGGATACAGTGCCGGATCGGTAATTGTCCGGCGGTTGTGACGCGCCCAAATTTCGGGCTGCAACTGCCTGAATTTTCATCGTGCCTGCGGATTGCGCAGTGATGCCAAAGGGGTAATCTCCCACTCATGGATGCGGGCAAGGCCGACAAAGGCCCCTTTGACGAAATGACGGGTTTTGGCGACGGCGTGCGCTCGCCTTGGCACGCTTACCAGAACTGGCTTGATTCCGAAGACCCTGCCCGGCTGAAGACGAAGGCGCAGGAAGCCGAAGGTTTCTTCCGCCGGACCGGCATTACGTTCAATGTCTATGGCGACACCCAGTCGACAGAACGGTTGATCCCGTTCGATGTGGTTCCGCGGATCATTTCCGGCGCCGAATGGGCGCGCGTGACGCGCGGCATCGAGCAGCGGGTGCGGGCCATCAACGCATTCCTGCATGACATCTACCATCGCCAGGAAATCCTGCGGGCGGGCCGCATTCCGGTCGAACTGATCGCCCGCAACGAGGCGTTCCTGCCGAAAATGATCGGCGTCACGCCGCCCGGTCAGGTCTATACCCATATCGTCGGCACCGATCTCGTGCGCACGGACGAGCACGAGTTCTACGTTCTGGAAGACAATGCGCGTACGCCATCGGGCGTCTCCTACATGCTGGAGAACCGGGAAACGATGTTGCAGATGTTCCCGGAACTGTTCTCGAAAGTCCGGGTGCGACCGGTTTCCGACTATCCCAAGGATCTGCGGCGGTCGCTGGCGGCTTGCGCGCCACCAAAGGGCAACCGTGCGGCACCGGTGATCGCTGTCCTGACAGCCGGCATCCACAACTCGGCCTATTACGAACACGCCTTCCTTGCCGACCAGATGGGGGCCGAACTGGTCGAAGGCCATGATTTGCGGGTCGTCGATGGCCGGATCGCGATGCGCACCACGCGCGGCTATCAACCGGTCGATGTGATCTACCGGCGCGTCGATGACGAGTATCTCGATCCCTTGAACTTCCGGCCCGATTCCATGCTCGGGGTTCCGGGCATTCTCGACGTCTACCGTGCGGGCGGGATCACGATTGCCAATGCGCCCGGCACCGGCATTGCCGATGACAAGGCGATCTATTCCTACATGCCGGACATCGTCGAATTCTACACCGGCGAAAAGGCGATCCTCAAGAACGTTCCGACCTGGCGCTGTTCGGAGAAAAGTTCGCTTGCCTATGTGCTCGACAACCTTTGCGATCTCGTCGTCAAGGAAGTGCACGGCTCGGGCGGTTACGGCATGCTGGTCGGTCCGGCGGCTTCGAAAAAGGAACTCGCCGAGTTCCGCAAGAAGCTTGAGTCACGACCTTCCAACTACATCGCCCAGCCGACGCTAGCGCTCTCCACCGTGCCGATCCTGACCAAGGCGGGGCTTGCGCCACGCCATGTGGACCTGCGTCCCTTCGTGCTGATGTCGCCGAACGGCATCACCATCACGCCCGGCGGCCTGACCCGCGTCGCACTGAAACGCGGCTCGTTGGTCGTCAATTCCAGCCAGGGCGGCGGCACCAAGGACACTTGGGTGCTCGACGAATGATGCGCGGATTGACGACGGCGGAAGGGGCGATCGATGCTCGGTAAGACCGCAGGCGGCCTGTTCTGGATGTTCCGCTATCTTGAACGGGCGGAGAACACCGCGCGGCTTGTCGATGCGGGCTTTCGCATCGCGCTGACGCGCTCGACATCTGCCGACAAGGAATGGGAATCGGTCATCTCGACGGCTGGTGTCCTTGAGCCCTATCTCGAACGGCACGGCGTGATCGAAGCGTCGGCCGTGGTCGATTTCCTGCTGCGCGACCGGTCCAATCCGTCGAGCGTCCTGTCGGTCATCTCGCTCGCGCGCGACAATGCCCGCGTGGTGCGCACGGCTCTGACCCGAGAGGTCTGGGAAGCGGTCAATGACAGCTGGCTGACCTTGAAGGATGCCCTTGCCCGGCCGGTTCGCGAACGTGACCTGCCCGAAATGCTGGCGCTGATCCGGCAGAAGAGTGCGCTGGTGCGCGGCGCGCTGCACGGGACGATGCTGCGCAATGACATCTACGACTTTTCGCGCCTTGGCACGTTCATCGAACGGGCTGACAACACGGCGCGCATCCTTGATGTCAAATACTATGTGCTGCTGCCGTCCCTCTCGTTTGTCGGCTCGTCGCTCGACAATGTGCAGTGGGAAACGATCCTGCGCTCGGTGTCGGCGCACTCGTCCTATCGCTGGGTCAGCCAAGGCGACATGACACCGCGCGGTATTGCGGATTTTCTCATCCTCGATCGCCGGCTGCCGCGTTCGCTGGCGTTTTGTTACGCAAAAATCTGCGACAATCTTGGCTATCTGGAAGCGGAGATGGCCAAGCCCTCCGATTCGATGGCGATGGCCAATGCCTGTTATCTGGCGCTGACCAGCAGGACGATCGACGACATCTTCGACACGGGCCTGCACGAATACATCGTCGATTTCATCGCCGCCAATCTGGCGCTGGGTGCGCAGATCGAGCGCGACTACCGGTTTTATGATTGAGAGCCGCGCGATGACCCAAGGGAGAGTGCCATGCGGCTGACGATCTCGCACACGACCCGCTATCACTTCGAGCACGCGCCGTTTCGCGTGCTGCAACAATTGCGGCTGACGCCGAAATCGCGCGCCGGCCAGACGGTTTTGTCGTGGAATACCGAGATCACCGGCGGACGCAAGGAAGTCAGCTATGACGACCAGCACAACAACCACGTGGATCTCGTCACCTTCGAGCAGGAGGCGCGCGAGATCACCATCCGCTCGTTTGGCGAGGTGGAGAGCCTCAACGAGACCGGAGTGATCGGTGCCCATGGCGGTTTTGCGCCGCTCTGGTATTTCAAGCGCCAGACCGACCTGACGCGGGCCGGGCCGACGATCAAGCGTATCGCCCGCGAGATCGGCGGAGCGGGAACAACCGACGACATCGCCAATCTTCATGTGCTGGTCGATGCCATCCGCGCCGCTGTCGTCTACGACACCAGCGCAACCAATTCCGATACGACGGCCGAACAGGCGGCGGAGGCCGGGGTCGGCGTCTGCCAGGATCACACCCACATCTTCCTGTCGGCGGCCAGGATCGCCGGCTATCCGGCGCGGTATGTCTCAGGCTACCTGATGATGAACGACCGGATAGACCAGGAGGCCATGCATGCTTGGGCGGAAGCCCATGTGGACGGTCTCGGTTGGGTCGGCTTTGATGTTTCCAACCTCATTTCGCCGGACCCGCGCTATGTGCGCGTGGCGACCGGGCTGGACTATTCGGAGGCGGCGCCAGTTTTCGGCATCCGGCAGGGGAAAGGCGAGGAGGAGATGGTTGTCTCGCTGCAGGTCCAGCAATAGGCTGCGCGCCGGATACGCCTCGGGAATCGCAACATGACCTATTGCATCGGCCTCACACTGGAGCGGGGCATCGTTTTCATGTCGGACACGCGCACCAATGCCGGGGTCGACAATGTCTCCACGTTCAAAAAGATGTTCACTTGGCAGAACCCCGGCGAGCGGGCGATCTTCATCATGACCGCCGGCAATCTGGCGACCACGCAGTCTGTCGTCAGCCTGCTCGACGAGCGCTCCAAGGCGCCGAAAAAGCGCAACCCGACCATACTCAAGCTGCCTTCGATGTTCGAAGTGGCGCGACTTGTCGGCGACACTTTGCGGGAAGTGATCCAGACTCATGCACAGACCGGCCAGAAGGCGGATTCGTCGTTCAACGCGACACTGATTGTCGGCGGGCAGATCAAGGGATCCGAGCCTCGGCTGTTCATGGTCTATCCGGAGGGCAACTTCATCGAAGCCGGTGGTGACACGCCATTCTTCCAGATCGGCGAGACCAAATATGGCCGTCCGATCATGGTTCGGGCCTACGACCCGAAAATGGGCTTCGAGGATGCCATCAAGCTCATGCTTGTCTCGTTTGACTCCACGATCAAGGCAAACCTGTCGGTCGGCCTTCCGCTCGACTACCTGACCTATGAGCGCGACACCTACAGGATCGGTACCCACGGTCGGATCGATCGTGATGATCTCTATTACAAGACCATCTCGGACGGGTGGAGCGAGGCGTTGCGCAATGCTTTCCATTCTTTGCCGCCGTTTTCGTTTCCCACCCGTTGAAGCAGGACCGCCACTAACCATTGATTCACCGTTACGCTTGTCATCGCATGGGCATTCGGCTTAATTCAGGGGACGGAGGGCCGCATCCGCGGGCGCATTGGCGCGCGCCGGCCCGAAGGTGTTCAACAGGGAGTTTTATCCACCATGAAGAAACTGTTTCTTGCCGCTGTCAGCGTCATCGCACTCAGCGCCGCAGCACAGGCCGAAGTGAAGATGGGCGTCATCCTCGGCTTTACCGGCCCGATTGAATCGCTGACGCCAGACATGGCGGCCGGCGCCGAAATGGCGATGAAGGAAGCCAGCGACTCTGGCAAGTTCCTCGGCGGCGAAACCATCACCTCGGTTCGCGCTGATTCGACCTGCACCGATGCGGCTGCCGCCACGGCCGCTGCCGAACGTCTGATCACCTCCGACAACGTCGTGTCCATCATGGGCGCCGACTGCTCGGGCGTGACCACGGCCATTGCCAACAATGCCGGTATCCCCAACGGTGTCGTCATGATCTCGCCGTCGGCCACTTCGCCGGCGCTGACCACCATCGACGACAAGGGCCTGTTCTTCCGCACCGCGCCGTCGGACGCCCGTCAGGGTGAAGTCCTCGCCGACGTGATCCTCGAAGCCGGCATCAAGAACGTTGCCGTCACCTTCACCAACAACGACTACGGCAAGGGCTTTGCAGACGCCTTCACCGCAGCCTTCACCGGCAAGGGCGGCACCGTGACCATCACTGCAGCACATGAAGACGGCAAGGGCGACTATGCGGCTGAAGTCGGAGCACTTGCCTCGGCCGGCGGCGATGCACTCGTCGTGCTCGGCTATGTCGACCAGGGCGGCCGTGGCATCATGCAGGGCGCCATCGATGCCGGCGCCTTCAAATCCTTCGCTCTCGGCGATGGCATGATCGGCGACTCGCTCCTGACGATTGCCGGTCTTGATACCGCAACCGTGATCGGCACCGTGCCGGGCGCAGAAGGCGCAAACGTCGACAACTTCAACGCCATGTTCAAGGCTTCTGCCGGCGAAGGCTCCGGCCCGTATCGCGGTGAATCCTACGACGCTGCTGCGCTGATGATCCTTGCCATGCAGAAGGCCGGCGCTGCCGACCGTGCCGGCATCGCAGCCAACGTCATGGACATTGCCAACGCACCGGGCGAACCGATCGGCCCGGGCGAACTCGCCAAGGCTCTGGAACTCGTCGCTGCCGGCACTGACATCGACTATGTCGGCGCAACCAATGTCGAGTTCACGGATGTCGGCGAAGCCGCCGGCTCCTACAAGGAACTGAAGATCGACGGCGGCAAGTGGACCACCGTCAAGATCCGCTGATCCATCGCTGATCTGGTCAAGACAACCCCGGCGGAGCGATCCGCCGGGGTTTTGATTCGAGGTGATGCAAGCCCTCGAAGGACGAAAACCCGCCTTGGAGCGAGTCGCACGCATTGTTTGTCGGCTTTTTCCACCGCCGCGCATCCGCGAATCGTGCACTGTGAGCATGCGACTCGCCGGAGAATTGAGCGATTCCCGCGTCCAGCCGGCTAACAAGCGTTATTAGTATCGTCATAAAACTGACATATCTGTGGATAACTTTTTGAAGCCTTAGACAGAGTGCCAAACCGCGCTCACCCTTTCGTGCCTGTTCAACCGTTTTTTCGGGAGGCACGACACTTTGGTGACTTCAGAGACGCATTCGCCGGGCTCAGCAGGCCATCTGGTTGCATTTGCTGGCGCCATCACACTCAGCTTCATGCTGACTGCCGCAACGCTGGCAACCGAGCTGACAAAACCTGGAACCAAGAAGCCAATTCTGACGACGGGCATCGAAGCCGTCGACGGGCGCACATTCACCGACAAGCACAACCAGCTCTACCGGCTTGTCGATATCCGCACGCCGGAAGAAGGCGACATCTGCAAGGACAGCGGCGGCGCGCTCTATGATTGCGCGGCGCGGGTCAAGGTCATGCTGCGAACCATCGCGGGAGGCTTCATCAACTGCCTCCCCGCCGGAGAACCCCACGCGAACGGTGCCTTGCCGGTCCGCTGCACAGACATGGCGGATCGGGACATTGGCCGCCTGATGGTGGCTGCCGGTTGGGCACTGCCCGATGAAACCGGCATTGATCTGGCGTTCGATGCCATGGAAGCCCAGGCCCGAGGCAAGGGCCTCTGGCAGGGGCGGTTTCGCATCAAGCGGCGCTGACCGGTTCACTCGCGGCGGATGAACGACTTGTAGATATAGCCATCCTGCCCGTCGAAGGCGACGCGGCACCAATGGCGGCAATTCGGCTGCGCCCGGATTTCGGCGCCCGATGGAACGATGGTGATGGTGCGGCCTTCATTGTCCGGGCTGGCCCGCATGTTCACCCAACTGTTGGTCCAAGCGACGGGAAGTGCAACTTCGGCTTCAGCCTCAGGCTTTGGTGCCACGGCGGGCTCGATCGGAACTTTGAAGAATTCAGCACCGGCTGCGGCCATTTCCGCTTCGAGCGCGGCGACCTCGTCCGGCGTTTCGGCGACGTCGACCGGTTCAACATCGGCAAGTGAGGCGATGGATGCTTCTGATGCCGACGGCCCTGCGACGGTCGCAGCTGAAGACGCCGGCGCTTCGTTTTCCGCAACGGCATGAGCCTGCGCCACCCGATCAATCGACGATGGAGTTGGCTGGAGGTCATCGGCCGAAAATGGCCGGACGTCCGATTTCGGGTTTTCAAAGGTCGTGATCGGCGTTGCGGCGGGAGCAATGGCGGCCACCGTTTCCATGGAAGGCGGTGTCGCGACCGGAGCCGTTGCGGGGGCAGCCTCTGCCTTCCCGACCGACTGGATCATCGCTGCCTGTTCGTTTGGAGGGCCGTAAAGTGAAGTCAAGCCTGCCACGAGGCCGACACCAGCGGCAGCGCTGCAGCCGATGATCGCGGCGTGGATGAGGTTGGTGGTGGTGACGGAGGCCTTGCGCGGCCTTGCCGCTAGAAAAGCTGAACGTTCTGAACGCATGTCTGCCTACTCCCTGAACCCCTCCGGGACACAGCGATAAGGCGCAATTCGGGTCTCAAAACGGCAAGTCCACTCACTTTCGGAATCAGGGCGAAAGGGATGCTGAGACAGGTTGGCGTTCTGTTGTTTCAGGCGCCGATCTCGTCGCGCCAGTCATTGTGGACCGGTTGGAAACCGAGCATCCGCCGCGCCTTGTCGATCACGTAGACCGTCTCGTTGCCGACGAAGTCACGCTTGCGCGGCACTCCCTGATAGTAGCGGTCGATGATCTCCGCCGTGGTCAGCGCTACCGAATGGTTCTCGTTGGCAGCGTTGAAGATTTCGAAGCCCAGACCGTCGGTGCGCAGCATCCGGTCGACCATCAGGCCAAGATCGCGCGCGTCGATGTAGGCAAAGATGTTGCGACGGCGCAGATCGGGGTCCCGCACATAGGCCGGGAACTTGACCGCATATTCGTGCGGCTCGATCACATTGTTGATGCGGATGCCATAGATGTCGACGCCCGTGCGGCGCTGGAACGAGCGTGCCGTCACCTCGTTGGCGACCTTCGACATGGCGTAGGAATCCTCCGGAACGACCGGGTGATCCTCGTCGACCGGAAGGTAGTCGGGCTTGCGCTCGCCGTCGGCAAAACAGATGCCGTAGGTGGTTTCAGACGACGCAAAGATGATCTTGCGCACGCCGCTTTTGACCGCAGCCTCAATGACATTGTAGGTGCCCATCACATTGACGCGGTAGGTCTCGTTGTCCGGATGGATCAGGATGCGCGGCACGGCGGCAAAGTGCACCACGGCATCAAACGATGGCACACCGGTTCCCGGCTCCATCTCGCCGAAATTGGCATACATGCGCATGGCGTTGAACATCTGGCCGCTGTCGGTGATGTCGGCAATCAGATTGTCGACGCCGGGCAGATCGAGCGGCTTGAGATCGATGTTGAGGACGCGGTGGCCCTTCTCGAGCAGATGGGCGATCACATGGAGACCAGCCTTGCCGCTGCCGCCGGTAAAAAGCACACGCTGGGGCCGGTCTGGCATCGGGCAATCCTTCAGATGTGACGGATGCGGGCTGGATCGCCCGATCAGGTCAGGTATGGCGAACCGGTTCGGGCAGGATGCCCTTCGGCGTAAAGCGCATGAAAAGCAGCAGCACCAGCCCCATGACGAACAGGCGGAACGGCGCCGCAATATCCTGCAGGTGAGCATAGAGCGGCGAAGCCGGGTCCATGTTGGCGGACAGTTGTGCGACAATCCACGATCCTGCCGGTTCTGCCTGCACCCAGGTGAACCAGATGATGAACCCCCCAAGCACCGCACCGAGATTGTTGCCGGAACCGCCGACGATCACCATCACCCAGATCAGGAAGGTGAAGCGCAGCGGATTGTAGGTGCCGGGGGTGAACTGGCCGTCCAGTGTCGTCATCATGGCACCGGCGATGCCGATGATCGCAGAGCCGAGCACGAACACCTGCAAGTGGCGTTTGGTGATGTTCTTGCCCATGGCGGCCGCGGCTTCTTCATTGTCGCGGATCGCGCGCATCATCCGGCCCCAGGGCGAATTCAGCGCACGCACGCACAGGGCCAGAAGGATCAGCAGCACGACGGTGAAGGCACCGGCGTAGCAGAGTTTGACGAAGTGGCCGGAGAAGTCGACGATGTAGGAGCGCAGCGCCTCGTCACGCGCGGCGCCTTCGAGAGCCGAAAGCGGTCCCTGATAAAGCCGCGCGACAAGATCGCTGAACCAGGCTTCGCCCTGCAACTGGATCTCGTAGGGGATCGGCGCGCGCGGCAGGCCGGTGACATTCTTGACGCCGCGGGCGAGCCAGTCCTCGTTCTTCAAGACGGCGATGACGATTTCTGAAATACCCAGCGTGGCAATCGCCAGATAGTCGGTGCGAAGGCCGAGCGCGATCTTGCCGATCATCCAGGCGACGGCTGCGGCCAAAAGACCACCGGCAAGCCAGGAGACCATGATCGGCAGGCCGAGACCGCCGATGAAGCCGGTGCGCGCCGGATCGACTGCTTCGATCGCACCGGTCGCTGCACCAAACACCGGCCGCAGCAGCGCATAAGAAGCGACCAGTGCAACGAAGACCAGGAACGACCGCAGGCGGCCTTTGGTGTTGGAAGCAATGAAGGCAATCGTTGCAATCGAGCCCAAAAGGATCAGCCCCGACAGCGCCAGATTGCGCCCGCCTGCGACCAGCGCCTCGGTGACCGGCGGATGGGCGATGAGCACGGCGGAAACCCCGCCGAGCGCGGTAAACGCCATGACACCGGCATTGAACAGCCCGGCATAACCCCATTGCAGGTTGAGGCCCATCGCCATGACCGCCGAAACGAGGCTCATGTTGAGAATGGCAAGCGCGACGGCAGGAGACTGGAAAACGGCGGTCGCAACCAGCGCACCGGCCATCGCCGCAAAGGCCAGCGGCGCGCGCCATGGCGACTGGCGCCGCTCGACGATGGCATGTACCGGACGCTCATCCTTGCCGGTGGTTTCGGCCTCGGCAGCAGCGGGATTGACGGCAGTCACATCACTCATTTGATCACGGCTCCCCGGAAGATGCCGGTCGGCCGCACCAGCAGCACGACGACGAGGATGATGAAGGACACGGCGAACTTGTAGTCCGTCGACAGGAACTGCAGCAGCCCGCCCGGCGCCATTTCCTCGGGCACCAGATAAGTCGCGAACTTCTTGTAGGCGTAGGTCATCATCACCTCGGAGAAGGCAACGACATAACCGCCGACCACCGCGCCGATCGGCTGGCCGATGCCGCCAAGGATCGCGGCGGCAAAGATCGGCAGCAGAAGCTGGAAATAGGTGAACGGCTTGAAGCTCTTGTCGAGGCCGTAGAGCGTTCCGGCAATGGTTGCGAGCGCTGCCGCGATGATCCACGTCACCAGCACGACCCGTTCGGGATTGATGCCGGACAGCAGCGCCAGATCCTCGTTGTCGGAATAGGCGCGCATCGCCTTGCCGGTGCGTGAACGCGCCAGAAACGTGAACAGCAGGACGACAACCACAAGGGCCACCACGACGGTGATGGCGGCGGTCGTCTGGATGGTCAGTCCTTCGGCAAGGCCGGTCATTTCGCGGAACTGCGTCGCGTTGATCACAAAACGCTCGCCATCGGTGAAGCGGCGGTCCTCGGTGCCCATAATGAAGCGCACGATCGCCGACAGCATGAACATCACGCCGACGGACGCGATGACGAAGACCACAGGCGCGGCGCGCCGCTTGCGGTAGAACTTGAACACCGCGCGGTCGATGAAGATCGCAAAGATCGCCGTCAGGATGATGGCCGGGACCAGCGCGATCAGGGCTGTCGGTACCGGGCCGGCGGTGATCCCCTGCGCCTGCAACCACCAGGTGATCAGGATCACCATCGAGGTGCCGAACGCCATCAGGTCGCCATGGGCGAAATTGGCAAAACGCAGGATGCCGAACACCAGGGTCACACCAAGCGCGCCAAGCGCCAGCTGCGAGCCATAGGACAGCGCCGGCACCAGCACGAAATTGGCCAGAAGGACGAAGGCGTTCAGGATGTCGGTTGCTTCAGGCATGTGCGGCCTCAGCCCCCCAGGAACGATTTGCGGACTTCGGGATTGGCGAGCAGTTCCTCGCCGGTTCCGGTGCGCCAGTTGCGGCCGCCGACCAGCACGTAACCCCGGTCGGCAATTTCCAGCGCCTGGCGGGCATTCTGCTCGACCATCAGGATCGCAAGGCCGGTCGCGCGCACCTCGAGGATGCGGTCGAACAATTCGTCCATGACGATTGGCGATACGCCTGCCGTCGGCTCGTCCAGCATCAGGACGGAGGGCCTCGTCATCAGCGCGCGGCCAACCGCGACCTGCTGGCGCTGGCCGCCGGAGAGTTCGCCGGCACGCTGGCGCCGCTTGGTCTTGAGGATCGGGAACAGGTGGTAGACCTGCTCCATGGTCTGGCGAATGTTGTCACGGCGCAGATAGGCGCCCATTTCGAGGTTTTCCTCGACACTCATCGTGCCGAAGACGTTGTTGGTCTGCGGCACGAAGGCGATGCCCTCGGCAACGCGCGCCTGTGGCGACAGGCTGGTGATGTCGCGGCCTTCCAGCGTCACCTTGCCGCCGCGCAGTTTCAACATGCCGAGCATGGCTTTCATCGCGGTCGACTTGCCGGCGCCATTGGGCCCGACAATCACGGCGATCTCGCCCTTTTCGACGCCGATGGTACAATCCTTCAGGATGTCGGCGGCCCCGTATCCGCCGGTCATGGTTTCGCCCGCCAGAAACATCAGTCAGGCCCCTGCCCGTTCGGCTGCCACGGCAGCGGGTGTCTTGTTTTTCAGGCCGCGGCCAAGATACGCCTCGATCACCGCCTCATTGTTGCGAACCTCTGCGGCGGTGCCCTGCGCCAGCACGGCGCCCTCGGCCATGACGATCACCGGATCGCAGAGCCGACCGATGAAATCCATGTCATGCTCGATCATGCAGAAGGTGTAGCCGCGTTCGCGGTTGAGGCGAATGATCGTGTCGCCGATCTCGTTCAACAGCGTGCGGTTGACGCCAGCGCCAACCTCGTCAAGCAGCACGACCTTGGCATCAACCATCATGGTGCGGCCAAGTTCGACCAGCTTCTTCTGGCCGCCGGAAAGATTGCCGGCCAGCTCCTGGGCCAGATGCTTGAGATTGAGGAAGTCGATCACCTCCAGCGCGCGGGCGCGGATTTCAGCTTCCTGACGGCGGACCTCACCATAAGAAAACCAGGCTGCCATCAGGCTCTCGCCGGCCTGGTTGCCGGGCACCATCATCAGGTTTTCAAGCACCGTGAGCGACGAGAATTCGTGCGCCATCTGGAAAGTGCGCAGCAGGCCTTTTTCAAACAACTGATGCGGCCCGAGCCCCGTTACATCTTCACCATCGAGAAGGATGCGTCCGCTGGTCGGCTTGATGTTGCCGGCGATGATGTTGAACAGCGTTGTCTTGCCCGCACCGTTCGGACCGATCAGGCCGGTGATCGAGCCCGGCGCAACGCGGATGCTCGCGTTGTCGACGGCGTGAACACCGCCAAACTTCTTGGACACACTCTGAACTTCGATCATCGGGAACGCGGACTTTCGGGTTTTTTCCTGTCAATCACGCTTGATTGGCAAAGGCAACAGATTTGGGCAACAGGTTCGGAACGTTCGGCTCAGGCACCAAGCTCGACCGACCGCTTGCGCGCTGCTTCCACCGCCTCGGTGACAAGTTCGGTGAGGCCGGCACCGGGCCGCATCAGCACCGAGAGCGCTGCCGCCGTGGTGCCATTGGGGCTAGTGACCTGCGCGCGCAGCAGCGCAGGGTCCTGCCCGCTCCGCGCCGCATAGACGCCGGAACCGTGCACCGTCTGCAGGGCAAGATCGCCGGCGATTTCCGCAGGCAGGCCTGCTGCAATCCCGGCAGCGCGCAACGCTTCGATCAGATGGAACACATAGGCCGGACCGGAACCGGAGACGGCGGTGACCGCATCCATCAATGCCTCATCGTCGATGGTCGCGACACGGCCGCTGGCGGCCATCATCGCGCGCACCGTTTCGGTCTGGCGCTGGGTGACGTTGGCGTTGGATACCATCACCATCATGCCTTCGCCGACAGCAGCGGGCGTGTTGGGCATGACGCGAACGATGGCAGCCGCGTCGCCGAGATCGGCCGCGATCGTGGCCAGGCGCGTTCCCGCCGCAACGCTGACAAAGACCGGTGGCTCTGCCAGTTCGGCAAAGCGGCGGTAGTACGGCACGACCGCGGCCATCACCTGTGGCTTGACGGCGATGACGATCACATCGGGAGCAAGGGTTGCCGGCAAATCCTTGGCATCGGCGACAACATGCGCGCCTTCGTCGCGGGCGCGGTCACACAACGCCTCGCCGGGTTCGACCACATGGATCGCGCCGGGTTCCATGACGCCGCTCGCCAGCCAGCCGCGCAGCATGGCGTGGCCCATATTGCCGCAACCGACCAGAATTGCTGTTGTCTTTCGATCCATGTGTTCCCGAAACTCCGACTTTCCGCCCGATCCTGCGACGGCAGGCAGGCGCTTGCAAGGTCGCGTATCGGGTTCGGGGTCAGGCGCGTGTTGCCGGTTCGTCGGGGACAGCAAACCGCGCGGTCATGCGCAGCCCGAACACCGCCATGACCAGCGTCAGCCAGACCGGATCGGCACGGCGGAAGAAGGCGCTTTCGAGCGCTGCGTTCAACACGACGAAGACGACGATCATGAAGAACAGATCGGCCAGCAGGCGATTGGTCTTTCCGGTGCCGCTGCGCATGTAGTCGAAGGCCGGCGCAAAGACGGTGAGCCAGATCATCAGCAGCAAGGCCGGAAGGCCCATCGCCAACGCCACGTCCAGATAGCCGTTGTGGCCATGAACGATGGCGCGCGGATCCCAGACCCGGTCGAACGGCTGTTCGGCACCCAGCGCGATGGCGCTGAGCCAGAAGCCGTCATAACCAAAGCCTGTCCACGGACGCTGCAAGACATAGTCGCGCGAGAACTCCCAGATTTCCAGCCGCCCGGTGAAGCTCGTCTCCGGATCATAGAGGCGCAGGATCACGTCGAAGACCGGCACATAGAGGGTGCCAATCGTCAGCGCATGGGCGCCAAGCATGGTGAGGATGGCCACCGGAGCGGTCAGGGTCCGCAGCCCCATGGTCGGCGGTATTAGGACAAGAGCTATCACCAGCGGCGCGAGCGCTGTGGACGTCTTGGAACCGGTCTGGCTGAGAAAGACGAAGGCCAGCAGCGCAATCGCCGTTCCGACAACATAACGCTTGCGGCGGATGAGATAGACGCCGGCAAAGCCGATCGCGGCCATCACCGGGCCGGCGAGGTTCTTGTGGCTGAACAGGCCGCGCCACAGGCCGGAATGCTGCGCCTCGGTTTCCCCCGGCTGGTGGATTGCCGCATCCGGATAGACGACGAGCCCGGCATAGCAAACGGCCAGAACGACCAGACCGGCAATTGCCAAAACCGTGTCGAAGTCCCTGGTGCGGGCGGGCAACACGACGAGGCTTGCGGCGACCAGCACGGCGAGCAGCGAAAACGCAACTGCGCGCGCCGCAGAAGACGGATCGGCGGCTGTCACCGCAGACAGCGCAACAAATCCGAACATCACGATCCAGCCGATGCCAAACAGGCTTTGCAGCAGGCGCGGATCGACGAGTGTGATCATGGCAAAGGCTACAAGGGCGGCCATGGCCGAATAGCCCAACTGGTTGAGCAGATTGCCCTGCGACACGGTTCCGGGCACCGCGTTGGCAATCGCCGCACCGGAAAACGGCGTCAGCGTCACCCAACACAGGACAAGTGCAGCGAGGGCCAAAAGCAGGCGCAGGTTGCCGGCGTCGATCCGGACCTTGGGCAGTGCGAGCGCGCTGGCGGCTGCGTCAGTCCGCCGGATTTCTGTACTGTTCATTGGCGTATCCAAATTCCGACATGATGCGGCCGAGCGCAATGTGAACCGGATAAAGAGCACTCAAAACAGAACCGGTCTTGGCTAGACGAAGGCCGGCGCGAAACGGCGCGGCGGCGAGAAGGGCAAGGCTGTGCAGCCGGGTTTTCAGAGGCCCGAACGGCTCTTCGGCGCGGCGCCGATGTTCGATCAGTGCCGACAATTGTCCGTTGCGAAGTGACCGCTTGACGATCCACTCGGCCGTCACGCGGCTTTCCGGCACGGTCTCGAAGACCGGCGCTTCCTCGCACCAGGCAGCGGCAAAACCGGCGTCGCGGGCACGGCGCAGGAAGTCGGCATCGCCACCGCCGGTGAAATTGAACGCCAGGTCGAGAAAAGGCTGCGGCATTGCGGCCAGCACCTCGCGGCGCAGCGCCAGATTGCCGGAAGAATAGATGGCTCCGACCGGGCCTGAAGCCTGATGATGCGGCGTAAAGACCGGATGGGCTTTCCAGTTTTCCCGAGGATTGCCCTCGAAGACCGGCCGCTGCGGTCCGCCCACAAGAGCACAATCATGCGCCTCGCTGGTGGCGCAGAGGTTCTCAAGCCAATGGGGATCGGCGATCTCGTCATCGTCGATGACGCAGACGAACTGCAGCGCGGGAAACTGGGTGAGCGCCGTGAACCATCCCGCATTGTAGGCGTGGCAATTGCCGCGATCATGGGCGATGATCACGAGGCCGCAATACTGTCCGTCCTCAAAGCGCGGGGCGCAGGCGATTGCCCCTTCCCGCTTCTCCGCCTCGTTTTCCATCACGATGATCGCGAAATTTCGTTCTGTGATCTGTCCGGCGAGGCTGTCCAGGGTGCGCAAGAGGTGGCCTGGCCGGCGAAATGTCGGAACGGTCACGACAACCTCGACAGCATGGTGCGCCAAGCCGGGGGATTGGGCCACCAGCGAAGTATTGTCTGCCAGCCGCTGCTTCATCATGATTGCCGGGAATTTGACCAAATTGCCCGCAATCATCGGGGCAGAACCTTAAGGATTGTTTGAACAAGCGGGTTCGCGCTTAAGCTGCTGTTCAGTTACAGGCAGTAAAAGCGCGCCAACCCCCAATCTGGTCCCCCATGCGCATTCTTCTCGTCACATCGCTGGTCCCCTGCGGCGCGCCCGAAAGCGGCTACGAGATCGCCAATGCCTCGATCGCCGCCAGCCTTCGCGCGGCGGGTGCAACCGTCAAGCATCTCGGTTTCCAGTGGCCTGGTAGCCGGCTCAGTGAACCGGGCGTCACGGTCAGTCTAGGCGAACTCGACGTCAAGACTGACCGCGCAACGACGCGCCAGAAGCTCGCCTGGCTGGCACAAGCCATCGGAGCAGGCGTGCCGTTTGCTTCGGCCAAACTGCTTGCGGTCGATGCGGTCCGGCTCGCGGGCGCGATGGATGCGGCGGGGCCGACCGATGCGATCGTGTTGAATGGGGTGACGATGGCAGGCGCTCACGAGCGGCTTTTGACGCGACGACCGTACGGCTTCATCGCCCACAATGTCGAGCATGAAAGCGCCGGCGAAGCTGCCCGCCATGCCGAAGGCGTTGCCGAACGCCTCATGTACCGGCGCGAGGCCAGACTTCTTCAACGATTGGAAACCCGGCTCATCGGTGATGCACGCCACGTGGTGGCGCTGACGCAGGAAGATCTTGACGCCTTCGGTCTGGCGAACTCGCCGCGCGCAACTGTCATGCCGTTGGTGATGCCAAACCCGACCACACCCTCAGCCAATCGCATGCCGGCCTTCGATGCCGGGATGATCGGCACCTGGACCTGGGCGCCGAACCGGATCGGCCTTGAATGGTTCTTGCAGGAGGTCATGCCGCTGCTGCCGGCGGACTTTGCCGTTGCAATAGCCGGAAGCCTGCCGGCGGGTTTTCCCAAGCGTGACGGGCGAGTCTCGTTTCTTGGCAGGGTCATCTCTTCGGGCGATTTCCTGCGCCAGTGCCGGATCGTCGCGCTGACGGCACGCGCCGGTACGGGCGTTCAGCTGAAAACTCTTGAGGCACTGGAAGCCGGTCTTCCGACCGTGGCAACGCCATCATCGCTGCGTGGCATCTCCGAGCGGCCGGACAATGTGGCGATTGCCGAGACGCCGCAGGATTTTGCGGCAGCGCTATTGGCGATGGCGAGCAGCCACAAAGCCGGTGCGGTCAAAGACCGCGACGGCACCTTGTTTCGGGCAAACCAGGAGAAGGCGGCCATTGTGGCTGCCGAACGCCTGATCACTGCACTTTTGCCGGTTGCCGGTTAAGGGAACCAAAAGCCTTGGCCTGTATGGTGAGCGCGACGAACGGAAAGTCCTTGAACCGATGACACTGACGGCCGACCATGCCAGCGATGTCGCATCGCGCTCCAACGGGGCGCGCGATATCCTCGGTGTATCGGTCGCTAACCTTGACCGGGGCGAAGCGCTTTCGATGGTCCATGCAGCCGTCGCATCAGGCACCCACAGGCCGATCGCCTTTCTGAATGCGCACAATGCCAATGTGGCCCATGGCGATCCGGCCTTTCGCAAGGTCTTGGCGTCCTTCACGGTTCTGCCTGACGGGATCGGCGTTGATCTTGGATCCCTGATCCTCTGCGGCGGGAAATTCGCGGCAAACCTGAACGGGACAGACTTTGTCCCGGCGCTGCTGCGCGAGGCGCCGCAACCGCTGACAGTCGGCCTTTTCGGCGGCAGACCGGGTGTTGCCGAAAAGGCGCTGTCGGGCTTTGCGGCCATTGATCCGCGCCATAGCTATCGGGTGATCGGCCACGGCTATCTTGGCGAGGCGGAAACACAAACCATGCTGGCAACGCTGGCCCGGAAACCGGTCGACATCCTGCTTGTCGCCCTCGGCACCCCACGCCAGGAAACTTTCATCGCGCAGCGGATCACCGGTCGCCATGCGAGCGTGCCGATGGCGGTCGGAGCGCTGCTCGACTTTGTCGCCGGTGAGGTTACCCGTGCGCCGGGCTGGGTGCGAGCCCTTCGCTTCGAATGGGTCTACCGGTTGGCACTGGAGCCGCAGCGGCTGTGGCGGCGATATCTGCTTGGCAATCCGGTCTTTCTGGCCCGCATCCTCGGCCAGCGACTGTCCGGCACCATGGCGCGTCAGAGGAAATGAGCATGCTGATGACCCCCGACCGCACCAATGCCATCATCACCGCCAGCTATGACCGCGACTTCGAGCGTTGCGCGATCCTGTGCGAGAGCATCGACCGGCATGTGACCGGCCATACCTGTCACTATCTGCTGGTCGATGGTCCGGATGTGCCGTTGTTTTCGCGCCTTGTCGGGCCCAAGCGGCGGATCATCACCGACACCGAGCTGATGCCGTGGTGGTTCCGACGTCTGCCGCAGCAACTGCTGCGCAAGCGCAAGCGGGCATGGATCAGCCCGTTCACCTCGCCGATGCATGGCTGGCAGGTGCAGCAGATGCTGCGCATCGCTGTTGCCAGTCTGATCGACGACGATGGCCTGTTCTATTGCGATTCCGACACGGCCTTCGTGCGCCCTTTTGATCTTTCGAGCATCTGGAACGGTGCGTCGATGCGGCTGTATCGCAACGAGCACGGCGCGCGGTCGGCGGACAACGACCACATGATCTGGCGTGACCACGCGGCGGTTTCCGTCGGCATTGATCCGGCGACCAGCCCGGACCATGACTATGTCTGCTCGTTCGTCACCTGGCGTCGCCAGACCGTGCTCGACATGTGCGCACACATGGAAACCGTGCACGGCAAGTCATGGGTGTCCGTGGTCGGTCGTAGCCGGAAGTTCTCCGAATGCATGCTCTACGGCGCCTATGTGGACGGCGTTCTTGCCGGCAAGGACCATCATGTCGACAACGTCACCTATTGCCCGATGCGCTGGTTCAATCCGGCGCCGTCTGACGCCGAAATGGCGGCACTGCTCTCCAATCTGACCGAGCATCAGGCTGGTATCGGCATACAGTCGTTCATTCCGATGGACGCGCAGCGGTTTCGCGATCTGGCCCTTGGCAAACAGCAGGTTGCCGCCTGAGGCAACCCGTTCGGCTCGTCAGACAGGTTTGGCAGGCCGCCCGAGCACGCGGTAGGTCAACAGCGCAGAGACCAGCCAGAGCATCGCAAAGACGCCGTTCAGCGCAATCATCCAGTCGGCCTGCGGCACGCCCGCAGTCAAAAGCGCGACCAGCATGACTGCCTTGAGGGCGCCGATGATGGCATAGTTGACAAGACGGATGCCGGTCTGGCCGCGACCGTAGAGCAGTTCGGCCTGATACTCGATGAGGTTGCGAAAGCCCGCCACCAGCAACACGGCACCGACGAGAGGCGCCGCGGCGGCCACATTGGTGCCGAGGACATCGGGCTTGATGGCAAAGACAATCGCCATCGCCGCCATGCCAAGCGCCGACACGACGAAGACACCAGCCTCGAAGCCGAGCCTCATCTTCAGGCTGTCCATCAGGCCGGGCCGACGCATCAGGCGTTGTGACAGGATCGTCGAGAATGTGCGTACCGGCATCGCCGTCAGATCGACGAGGCGCATGACAATCGCGTAGAGCCCGGCGGCTGCTGGTCCGCCGAAGGCCAGGACGACGAGTTTGTCGAGTTCTGACTGGACATAGAACAGGACTTCCGAGCCGCTGACGGCCAGCGCATCGGGAATGCGCCGCCAGTAGAGTTGCGGCACGAAGCGCAAGCGAACGCGCGGATAGAACAGCGCGATGGCGGCCAGCGCCATCACGGTCTGCACGGCGGCATAAATGGCAGACCAAAGCGCCAGCGACGGGTCCGGCGCGAGCGCAAGGGCCAACGCTGCGACGGCCTTCATCGAAAAGCCGAAGATGATCGCGAGCGACGCGCGGCCGAAACGCTCCAGACCCTTGTTGACGTTGATGACAACCTCGAGCGTGCGCCAGGCGAGGATTTCGGTCGCCGCGATCAGGGCGAAGACCAAAAGCGTCATTTCGCCGGCAAAGAACAGCGCATGTGTGCCCCAGCCCAGCAAGCCGACAAGGGGCAGCGAGAGGGCCACCGCCGCTCCGTAACCGGTGGTGTAGGCGCCGATCAGTTGCGGCTTGACCGTGGCGATCCGGTAAAGGGCCGACAAGAAGCCGAACCCTGCCACCCGTGACAGGACAATGCCGACGGCTGACGCGGTGGCAAACAGTCCGAATTCGGCAATCGATAGGGCGTTTGCAACGAGGTAGAAATAGAACAGCTGGATGAACACGCGTGCGCCATCGCCGGAAAAAGCCTTGGCGTATTTCAACGCCAACGCCTTCACCGGTTCACCTGCGGGGCTGCGGCCGACAAGGCCGCCTGTCGACGAGGTCGCATCTGCCATGGCCTTGTTCTTGCACAGGTTGATTAAGATCGGGTTCCGCCACCTCCCCCCGTTGAAAACATCGGCAGTACAAGGCGAAAGCCGTCCCGATTAACCTTTTGTTACCCATGCCGATTTAGCGTGCCTTAACCGATGGGCATGCCGCACTGGCGTGTTCGCCCCCTCCATCGATGTGAGTGTGATGTCTGACCGTAGAGCCAGTTCCGGAGTTGCCCCGCTGCTGATGCAGCAGCCGGCAACCGGTTACGATGCAGCGGAGGCGTTCCGGCGTGCCCGTGCCAAGCGTCGGGCAAGCGCGGTCAACCCGTTGCTTGCAGCGCTTGGGGCGCAGAGCGATCAATCCGACACGCGGGCACCTGCCGCTGCTGCGGTGCAGACATCAAATCAATATACCGATCCCGACCTTGGGCCGGAGCTGGAAATCGCCCTTCGCGATTTCGAGACCGACACGCCAGCCGAGCCGGTGGGTCCGGTCGTCACTCCTGCCGCGCAAAGCATGTTCGTGCCGCGCGCCGACAACGGGGTGCTAGTCGATCCGGTGGTTCTGTTCACGGAAATCTGGCGCAAGCGGTGGCTTGTTGCCGGCACGACGCTTGCCGGGGCTGCGCTTGGACTGGCGCTCGCATTGACCGCCGAAAGCCGCTATCTCGCCTATGCGCAGCTTCTGCTCGATCCGCGCGATGTCAAACTGCTCGAGCGGGATCTGGCACCGGATTTTCTGGCCAACGAGGCCGCACTGGCAATCATCGACAGCCGATTGTCTCTGGTCACCTCGCGGCAAGTGCTGGAAAAGGTCATCGAGCGGACCAATCTTGACCAGGATGCCGAGTTCAATGGGAGCGCCGCAGGTGGTGGCCTGATCTCCAGCGTCCGGTCGATCCTGTCGAGCGATACGCCGGCCGAAAGCGCAGAGCGGGATACGCTTGAAAACTTGCGCGAAGCCATCGCCACCGACCGGACCAACCGGACTTTCGTCGTCAATGTCGGCGTCGAAGCGCGCTCGCCGGACAAGGCCGCGCTGCTGGCCAACGAAGTCACCCGCGCCTTTGTCGAAGAGCAGTCGTCGATCAAAAGCACGCGGGCCGGCGAAGCCAACGAGGCGCTGACCGGGCGGCTCACCGAACTGAAAGCTGCGGTCGAACAGGCCGAGAAGGCGGCCGACACCTTTCGCAGCGCCAATGGCCTTGAAACCGCGCAGGGGCGGCTGTTGTCGGACGAGCGGCTGGCCAGCGCCAGCATCAGCCTGAATGACGCGCGTTCGGCGACGATCCGCGCCCGAGCCAAGGCGGAAGGGGCATCCGCCGCCGACCTTGATGCGGTGATTGCCGGGGCGCTGCCAATCGACCTGAACACGCCGGCACTGACGACATTTCGCGCGCAATATGCATCGCTTCGCCAGCAGGAAGCCTCGCTCGAACAGCAGCTCGGTCCGCGCCATCCGCGCCTTGCCAATGCCAAGGCGTCGGTCGAAGCGGCGCGCCAGGACATTTCGGCAGAACTGCGCCGGATCGTCCAGGGCGCCCAGAGCGAGCTGCGCCGCGCGGTGGAAACCGAACAGGAACTGGCGGCGCAATTTGCCCGCGCCAAGGCCGAAATCGCCAACGCCTCCGATCCGCTTGTCACCTTGCGCGATCTTGAACTCGAAGCGGAAGCAGCGCGCGAACTCTACAAATCGGCACTGCTGCGCGCGCGCGAAACCGGCGAACTGGAAAAACTGACGACGGTCAACGCGACGATTCTTTCGGCTGCCGAAGCGCCCAGCGATCCGTCGTCGACCTCGCGGAAGGTGATCCTTGCAGCATGGACGATCGCCGGGCTCATCATTGGACTGATGATAGCCGGACTGCTCGGCCTTGCCAAGGCGCTCGGATTTTCCGGCGCGCAATCACCCAGGGCTGACAATGCCGCGCCTCGTACGACACGACCAGCGCCGTCTTCGCCATCACCGGACGGGCCAAAGCCCGGCAACCGCGACCGAAACCGCCCCCCGCACGAAAACCCAACGGAGCCCTCCGCCATGTATCCCGGATACCCCTATCCGCCGCAGCCTTTTGCGCCGCAGGCCTATGCACCACAGGCCCAGGCTCCGATGGCAGCACAGACTTATGTGCAAGCGCCACCCATGCAGACGCCGATGCCTTCACCGCCCATGCCGATGATGCAGGTCTATCCGCAGCAGCAGCCGCAGGGTTGGATGCCCCAGATGCAGGCCCCGGTAGCTCCGATGCAACAGGGCTGGTATCCCACACCCATGATGCCGCAGCCGGCGCCTTATGCGCCGATGCCCAACGGCTACTGGCCGCAGCCGCAGCCGGTTTTCCAGCAGCCGATGCCCCAACCGATGCAGCCGGCGGCGATGGCTCAACCAATGCAGCCAGCGCCAAGTGCCGATGACCATGAAATCTCCGATCTACGTCAGTCGCTCTCCGACATTCGCGACGTCGTGGATGCTCTTCTGGCACGGCGTGACACGCGCCGCCGTTTCGGTTAAGCCGCGAGGCAAACAAGCGCCATGACAGGTCGGGATTGAGGCGCCGCTTGCGGCGCCTTTCCTGTTTCATGGGCCAGGTCCGGCGTCGGAAGAGGCTGGCCTGAGACCACATTCGGGATGAAGACCATGACGGCGACAATCATTGACGGCAAGGCGGCAGCGGCGGCGGTGACCGAACGCGCGCGGATCGAAGCAGCACGGCTGGTCGATGAGACAGGTGTGCGTCCGGGTCTTGCGGTGATCATTGTCGGCGAAGATCCGGCCAGCCAGATTTATGTGGCCAACAAGGCGCGCACCGCCGAAGCCTGCGGCTTTGTCTCGGTGCGACACAGACTTGACGTGAGCGTGTCGCAGGCCGGCCTTTTGGCGCTGATCGACGGCCTCAACCGCGATCCGGCCATCCACGGCATTCTGGTGCAATTGCCGCTGCCGGCCCATATCGACGACAACGCCGTCATTCAGACGATCGATCCCGCCAAGGATGTGGACGGCTTTTCCTGGATCAATGTCGGGCGGCTTGGTACCGGCGACCTGGCGCAAGCCTTTTTGCCGTGCACACCTGCCGGCTGCATGGTTCTCCTGCGCTCGGTACATGGCGCCGACCTCTCCGGCCGCCATGCGGTGGTGATCGGGCGCTCCAACATCGTCGGCAAGCCGATGGCCAACCTGCTGCTGCAGGCCAATGCGACCGTGACCATTGCCCATTCGCGCACCAGCGACCTGCCGGCGCTGTCGCGCATGGCCGACATCCTCGTCGCTGCCGTCGGGCGCCCAGAGTTGGTGCGCGGCGGCTGGCTCAAGCCGGGCGCGACCGTCATCGATGTTGGCATCAACCGCATAGATGCGCCCGAGCGCGGCGATGGCAAGACGCGGCTTGTCGGTGATGTCTGCATGCCTGAAGCCATGGAGATCGCAGGCGCGATCACGCCGGTGCCGGGCGGGGTCGGGCCGATGACGATTGCCATGCTGATGGCCAACACACTAACGGCGGCTTGCCGTTCCGCCGGTGTGACACCGCCTGCTTTCTGACGGATGACGCAACGGCGGGGGTTGCAAGCCGCGCAAGGGCCGACCAATCATGAGCAATGATGCGCAAACACCCGCCAGCCGGACCATGACGACTGCAAAGCCGCAGCGGCACTACGCATTCATTCTGGCGGAAGACTTCTCGATGTTCTGCGTCAGCGCCGCGATCGACGTGCTGCGCACCGCCAATCTGGTCTCGGGCACCAAGTTCTATCGCTGGTCGACCCTCTCCCATGACGGCCAACCGGTGATGGCTTCCAACGGTCTGACCCTGCCCGCGGCGGGCAGTGTCGACGCGATGGAGCCCGCCGACATCACCTTTGTCATCGCCTCGATGACGCTGGACTTTCCGGGGCGGCGCAAGGTCGTCAACGCGCTGCGCAGCCTTGGCCGACGCGGCGGCCAGCTTGGCGCCCTGTCGATCGGCAGCCATCTTTTGGCCGAGGCAGGCCAGCTCGAAGGCCATCGCTGCACGATCCACTGGGAACACCGGGCCGCCTTTCGCGAAGCCTTTCCCGGCATCGAGTGCACCGGCGCCGTCTTCGAGATCGATCGCAAGCGGTTCACCGCCGCCGGCGGCACGACCGGGATCGATCTGATGTTGGAGTTGGTGCGCGCGGACTTCGGGCCGGAAATCACCAACAAGGTCGCAAACAATTTCCAGTACGAGCGCATCCGCAGCCACGAGGACCGCCAGCGCATCGGGCGAGAGCCCGACCTTGCCGGAAAATCGGCCAAGCTGCGACGGCTGACCGAATTGATGGCCGATCACATGGAAGAGCCGCTGACGGCCGGTGAACTGGCGCAATCGGTCGACCTGTCGATCCGCCAGGTCGAGCGCCTGTTCCTGAAGCATCTCAGCTCGACACCCGGGCGCTACTACATGAAGCTACGGCTTGAGCGGGCGCGCGAACTGCTGCGCCAGACGAACATGCCGATCCTCGAGATCGCCATGTCGACCGGGTTTACCTCGCACTCCTACTTTGCACAGAGCTACCGCGCGCAATTCGGCCGGGCGCCGAGCGCCGAACGCCGGACGAGTTTTTGAGATGGCGCGGGCAATTCGTCTGATCGGCTGGCGAGAGCGGATCGTTTTGCCGGATCTCGGCGTTCCACTTCTCAGGGCCAAGATCGACACGGGCGCGGCCACATCCGCCCTGCACGTGGAAATCCTGGAGTTCTTCATGAAAGGAGCCAAGCGACATGTGCGGTTTCATCCACCATCACCGGACGGCCATCCCGCCCCAGGCCTTGCCGAAGCGGCGGTGCGCGAATTTCGCGAAGTTCGCTCCTCAAACGGTCGCACGGAAAGCCGCTGCGTGATAGCCACACGCATTGTCATCGGATCGCAATCCATTCGTGCAGAAGTCACGCTGACGAACCGGGACGACATGACGTACCCCATGCTGGTCGGGCGCAGCGCGCTGCGGATCGGACGGCTCGGCGTCGATCCTGCCAAATCCTGGCTGGCCGGAGATCCGGTCTGGCCGCCCATACAGAAAGCCTGACCCATGAAGATCGTGATGCTGGCCCGCAATGCGAACCTCTACTCGCATCGTCGATTGAAAGAAGCTGCGGTTCAACGCGGGCATCAACTCGATATCGTCAACACGCTGAATTGCTACATGAACATCGCGTCGTCCAAGCCGTCGGTATACCTGAACGGCGAGCCGATGCCCGACTATGACGCGGTGATCCCGCGCATCGGTGCATCGATCACCTTCTACGGCATGGCGGTGCTGCGACAGTTCGAGATGATGGGTGTCTATCCGCTCAACGAATCGGTGGCGATCGGGCGCTCGCGCGACAAGCTGCGCTGCATGCAGCTTCTGGCGCGCAAGGGCGTCGGCCTGCCGGTCACGGCGTTTGCACACGATCCGCGGCGCGCCGAGGATCTTGTGAAGATGACCGGCAATGTTCCCGTCGTCATCAAGCTTCTCGAAGGTACCCAAGGCGTCGGCGTGATGCTGGCCGAGACGATGCAGTCCGCCACCAGCGTGATCGAGGCGTTTCGCGGCGCCAAGGTGCACATCATGGTTCAGGAGTTCATCAAGGAAGCCGACGGCACCGACATTCGTGTCTTCATCATCGGCGGCAAGGTGGTGGCTGCCATGAAACGCAAGGGCAAGGCCGGTGAGTTCCGGTCCAACCTTCACCGGGGCGGCAAGGCCGAGGTGATCACCCTGACCAAGGCCGAGCGCACAACCGCGCTTGAGGCGGCCAAGATCATGGGACTCAATGTCTGCGGCGTCGACATGCTGCGCTCCAATCACGGACCGGTGGTGATGGAGGTCAACTCATCGCCAGGGCTCGAGGGCATCGAAGCGGCGACAGGCAAGGACATCGCCGGGGCGGTGATCGACTTCCTCGCGGCGCGCGTGGCGGCCAGCCACGGCAAGGGCCGGGAAAACGCAACCAAGACCAAAGGGACCGGCTGAGCAGAAGGAACCATCATCCGGGCAAGCCGGCTTCATCAATCCCGCTGGAAATCCATGGTCCAATTGTCTTCCCAGGTCAGACCGGCATCATCAGAAAACGCTTGGCTCCAACGAGGTGATTGCGTTGAAGTTCGGGTCCATTCGAATCGGACCCGGATCGGTTTGCCGTTCCAGATGTCCTCGGCATGAAAAGTCCCGATGCCGTTCGAAAACGCTCCGACGACCGGCGCATCCAAGCGGTCCGGCGATCGACCGTCGAGCCACCAGATCGACCACAAGCGGGTCTCGCGGTTGAAGCTTCTGATCGACAGGGCGTGGTAGTCTCCTGCCGGTAGATGAAGCAAATTGTCGTCGACATTCCCGCAGCCGCCGAGCACCGGCATGCAGCGCATCTGTCCGGAAAACTCCTGCCAGTCGCATGCGCCAGCGAGCCTCGTTTGCAGTCGTGAATGGCGAACGTGCCAGTCGCCAAACAGAGAATCGAATTCGCTGCCATCGTTCATTCCGCCGTCTCCTCTGTCACGCGACGCATCGGGCGATAGCAGGTCCATACTGCCACCATGATGTCAGTAGTCTCTTGAGGATCGGCCAGGCACTTCGGTCGACATACGTCAGGCAAAAACGCTGGCGCCCTCATCCGCGTGACCTGAGACACGGCGGAAAACCTCGAAAAGCTCGCGGCCCACACCGTGCTTGTTGGCGGACAGATCGGCTTCCGCCTGCGGCCTTGCGGCCCATTCGGTTGCATCGACCAGCACGTCGAGGGTTCCGGCCATTGCATCAATACGCACGATATCGCCATCGCGCACCTTGCCGATCGGACCTCCGTCCAGTGCTTCAGGGGTCACATGGATCGCAGCCGGGACCTTGCCCGAGGCCCCGGACATGCGCCCGTCGGTGACAAGGGCAACCTTCAGACCGCGATCTTGCAGGATGCCGAGTGTCGGGGTGAGCTTGTGCAGTTCCGGCATGCCGTTGGCTTTCGGACCCTGAAACCGGATGACCGCAACCATGTCGCCGGTCAGTTCGCCAGCCTTGAAGGCGGCAAGCAACTGGTTCTGTTCGTGGAACACACGGGCGGGGGCTTCGACGATATGGCGCTCCGGCTTGACCGCCGATGTCTTGATGACGGCACGGCCGAGATTGCCATCCAGCACCTTGACGCCGCCGGTCGGCTGAAATGCGTTGGCGACCGGTGCCAGCACCTTCGGATCGGCGGAGATGGCGGGTGCCGGCACGCGGCTGAGGACGCCATCGGTGAGTTTGGCCTCCACCATATAGGCATCGAGGCCATGGCCCCAGACGGTGCGCACGTCGCGATGGACAAGGCCGGCATCGGCCAGTTCGCGGATCAGGAAGCCGAGGCCGCCGGCCGCGTGGAAATGGTTCACGTCGGCAAGGCCGTTAGGATAGACCCGCGCCAGAAGCGGCGTTGCATCCGACAGGTCGGAAATGTCGGACCAGGTCAGCTTGATACCGGCGGCAGCGGCCATCGCGACCAGATGCAGCGTGTGGTTGGTCGAGCCGCCTGTGGCGTGCAGGCCGACCACACCGTTGACCACCGAGCGCTCGTCAATCATCTCGCCGACCGGCGTGAATTCGTTGCCGAGCGCGGTGATCGCCAGCGCGCGCTTGGCCGCTTCGCGCGTCAGCGCATCGCGCAGCGGCGTACCCGGATTGACGAAGGAGGCGCCGGGCGTGTGCAGGCCCATGATCTCCATCAGCATCTGGTTGGAATTGGCGGTGCCGTAAAACGTGCAAGTGCCCGGGCCATGATAGGAAGCGCTTTCGGCTTCCAGCAGTTCGGCGCGGCCGACCTTGCCCTCTGCATAAAGCTGCCGAATGCGGGCCTTCTCATCATTGGCCATGCCTGTGGTCATCGGACCGGCGGGAATGAACACGGCCGGCAGGTGCCCGAAGGTCAGGGCGGCGATGACGAGGCCCGGCACGATCTTGTCGCAGACGCCGAGATAGACGGCGGCGTCGAACATGTCGTGCGACAGGCCGACCGCCGTCGCCATGGCAATCACGTCTCGTGAAAAGAGCGACAGCTCCATGCCGGCCTGGCCTTGGGTGACGCCATCGCACATGGCGGGCACGCCGCCCGCGACCTGCGCCACCGCGCCGACCTGGCGCGCGGCTTCCTTGATCACCGCAGGGTAAGTTTCAAACGGCTGATGCGCCGACAGCATGTCGTTGTAGGCGGTGATGATGCCGAGATTGGGCACGACATCGCCCTTCAGCGCCGCCTTGTCGCCGGGGCCGCAGGCAGCGAAGCCATGCGCAAGGTTGCCGCAGGCCAGCCGCG
>JBGSWL010000109.1:0-19407 GCA_041752455.1 Roseitalea sp.
TCCGTTCGCAGCGACTAAACGCAGGATGCATCACGCGATCAATGTCTACCTTCGAGCGGTGCTTCGGCGGCCGTATCGGTTAGATGTTGCCGGCCTTGTTTCCGATCGGCAGGCGGATGCACGCAAGCCGGCGACAAAGGCCTGCCGAGCACGTCGGCCGTAGTTTTTTTACGTTTTGTCGCACTGCAGACCACGCCAAGGAACATCTCTCTTCATGATATTTTTTTGCCCCATCGCAAAAACCCGTTGGTCCTTATGCAAGCAGCGGAAGACGAGGGGCGAGCGTTTCTGTGAGGTTAGCACCCGTTGCGGGATCTTGTCTGCGAGGGGCAGTACGGCCGGATCCCTTGTTCGGTGCCGGCGCCGTGCGCCAGCTTCTCTGGTTTCTGTCTTCGGTTTCGGTTCTCGCAATCCGCAGCTCGCGCAAATTGCGGAGAGTACGCCCCGGCACGGGGTAAGGAGCGCGAATGTGTATTAACCTAGCTGTCAAAACTTCGCCCCACGCAGGACCAGCACCAATTTTTGCTGCGTTTTCCGCTGGATAGCGCCCGGCCCGGAAGCAATGGTCGCTCCGGCCGCTGCCAAGATGGCCGGCTAGAACGACCGGGTTGCATACCGATCCGGTCCGCGTGACAGAGAAAAGGAGTACAAGCCATGACCTATCCCGCCAGCATTGCGCTAGAAGCACAGGCCCGTTTGTTTGAAGCCATGCGTTCGCGCATCGCCACGCTCTATGATCTTGATCCCGATGACCGCGCGGTGATCGATACCGCGCTCGGTGAGACTGATCTGGACCGGACGCTGGCGCGCCTTGTCCGCTCGCTACTCGACGATGAGGCGCTGGCCGATTCGTTGCGGTCGCGGCTCAATGACATGCGGTCCCGCCTCGACCGTCTCAAGGAACGCGCTGAGCGCAAGCGAGCGCTGGTCCTTCACTGCATGGAGGAATGCCAGCTGACCCTGCTCGTCGATGCGGAGTTTACAGCCTCGGTCAAGCGCAAGGCGCCCTCGGTCCAGGTCGAGGACGAGACGTTGATTCCGGAATGGCTGTTTGTCCCGCAGCCGGCACGGCTCGACCGCCAGGCGCTTCTGGCCACGCTCAAGACCGGCGACTTGGTGCCCGGCGCCCGTCTTGCCAGCGATGGGTACTCGCTTGCGGTCAGGACCCGCTGATGTCTGGCGCCCGGAACAAGGCACCGAAGGTGTTGGTCGAGGCAACCGGTCTGGCCCCGGCGGTCGCATCGGCGCCACGTATCGCGCAACGTGATGCGGGCGGTCAGGACCCGGTGGACCCGGTGCCGCCGACCGAGCGACTACACCCGATGCATGCCGGCGTGCATGTCGGCGCACAGGTCGGCGCCAGCGTCGGTAAAGGTGCGCCCACCAGCGCCGGCGTCGCAGGCGCAGGCAGAAATGTATCCAATCCTTATGCCGGCGCGGATCAGAGAGTTACGATACGGCCCATCCAAGCCCGATCCCCCGGCCGGGGCCCGACAGACACCTATCGCGGCGATGGCGATGGGGAGGCGGACTATCTGATGGCGCCCTCGACGTCGGACGCCGCCCATTCCGGTGCAACCGGTTGCACCCACGACGCGACGACCGGTCGTGGCTTCCGGCCCGATCAGGTGCGCGCGCTTAAATGCCGCCTGAAGGCGGCGCATATAAAGGAACGGCGCATCGGAGACCGGGTTCTGCCCTATGTCGAGGGGTGGCATGTGATCGCCGAGGCCAACCGGATATTCGGGCACCACGGTTGGCATCGACAGACGCTGTCCTGTCAGGTGGTACATGCCAGCCAGAGCAGGGACGGATACCGGGTGGTTTATATCGCGCAGGTGCGCATTACCGCCGATGCCGGCGGGAAACCGGTCATTCGCGAAGGGATCGGCACCGGCGAGGCGTGCGAGTCAGAACCGGGTACGGCGCATGAGCGGGCGGCCAAGGGAGCGGAAACCGATGCCATGAAACGGGCGCTGATGACCTTCGGCCAACCGTTCGGGCTGGGGCTCTATACCGGCATGGTCACCCGGAAAAGAGGCGGTCGATAAGTGGGCCCTCTGCGGTGGATGTCGGGTCTGCCGACGCAAGGCCCCTGCAAGTTGCAAAAGGGAGGATCAGGTTTATTCCGACTTGTGTACCACTCGATGCTTGCCCATGCGCTTAGGGGCCGGCATCTTATGGTTTGTCTGGCTTTTGTCGGACTCGCGCGTCGGGTGGAACCTGCCGGACGCCAGAGCGCCGATTCGGCGGGATCCGTCCCGCCAAGGCTGCGCCCGCAACAGACTGCTTGACCACGCGGGCACTCCCAAAACGGCGCATATCATGATTGATGGGAGCAGCTGATGGTCGCGTTTACATCCGAGGATGTGTCGCCTTTCCGGCCCTCGGATTGTGGGAACCGCTTTGCTGCCATCCGGGTCTATATAGGGCGCTTGCTGGTGGGCCTTGACCGCTCGCCCGAGCATATCTGGTCGGATCTGGAAGGTGCCCTGCCTGGCCGATATCCGGTTGCTCGATTCCGATGACGTCGCCCGGTTCAAAAACGCAGTACTGGCGCTTGTTGAAGCTCACGACGCCGGGCTGCGCCTCAAAACCACGGCGTGCCAACAAAAGGCGATTGCGGCCCTAGACGTGCTTGACGACCTTTGCGTGAACAGAAAGTGAAGGCGATGAACAGCCGCAACTTGTCAACACATACCATGCTCCCGGACCGGAGGATTGTCACCGGCCGTTGTGCCACCTGCCCGGCGGGCAGGCTTGGCCGGTCTGCTGCTCGCCATTGGGGGCACGCGATCGGTTGAATTGAACGGGGCCGTTTACGACACTTCTACCCCGAAAACAGCACCGGTGCATCCGTGCCACGGCAGACAGCGCCTGGCCGTTCGGAAGCACCCTGCCGCAAAAACCCGCGATGATCAGGGCTCAGCGCCGATGGCAAACATCAATTGACGCCGAAGAGATCACGGCTAATGACCTTGCCTTGCACAGGCGTGATCGCCTCGTCGAGACGGTTGGCGATGATCACATCTGCCTGCGCGATGAATGTTTCAAGATCGGTGGCCAAATCAAAACCGTGGTCCCCGCCATCGGCGAGCAGCGGTTCATAGACGACAACCCGCGTGCCTGCATCAACAAGCTCAGCCATGACATCCATGATGCTCGATGCACGAAAGTTGTCTGAGCCAGCCTTCATGGCCAACCGGTAAACCCCGACCACCCGGGGTCTACGCGCCATAATCTGATCGGCGACAAACCGTTTTCGCAGGGCGTTTGCGGTGACAACAGCTGATATGATCGCTTGCGGGACGCCCTCAAAGTCGGCTTCCAGCTGGCGTGTGTCCTTGGGCAGACAATAACCGCCATAGCCGAAGGACGGATTGTTATAGTGATCCCCGATCCGCGGATCCCGACAAATGCCGGCAATGACCTCCCCGGTGTCCACGCCACGGCTCCAGCACCAAGAATCCAGCTCATTGAACCAGGCAACGCGCATGGCAAGATAGTTGTTGGCAAACAGCTTGATGGCCTCCGCTTCCGAAGGGCCCGTTAACAGCACCGGTGCTTTGACCTCCGCTGCCTCCAGCATCATCTGGGCAAATTGCTCTGCCTCAGGCCCCGTGGAACCGACAACGATGCGCGACGGGTAGAGGTTATCATGCAAGGCCCTGCCTTCGCGTAAAAACTCCGGCGAAAAAAGGATCGTCATTTCAGGGCGTTCGGCGGACACTGCGGCGGTCAATCCAACCGGCACCGTTGACTTGATGACGACGGTAGCCGAGGGGCGAAGCTGTCGCACCGTATCAATGACCGCGACAACCGACGATGTATCGAACCGTCGCAGATCCGGATCATAGCTGGTCGGCGTAGCCACTATGACGATATCGGCCTCGGCATAGGCCTCGACAGGATCTGATGTTGCGGCCAGGTTGAGCGGCGCACCGGCTAGCCAAGCCTCGATTTCCGTATCAGCGATGGGTGATCGGCCCGCCTGGATCATGGCAATGCGGGTAGCATTGATATCGGTGATAACAACACGGTGTCGGCGGGCCAATAGCACCGCCATTGACATACCCACATAGCCAGCCCCTGCGATGGCCACCCGCAAAGGCGCTTCCTTATGCGCCGGCTTGTTGGTCTGTTGATCCATGTTGGCTGCTCGCTTGGACACGTGTTTTTCGATCATCAGGGAGCCGCAGGACGCGTGGACGTGTTCGGCTGATCATGTGCTGCGGCCTGCAGCAAGGGCTGACGGAAAGCAAGCCTGGTGCGCCGGCGGCAGGTTCTATTGGAGGTTTTGACAGATAGTGTTGCAGTTGCGTCGCAAGGAAACAAGGCGTTGTGTCCGGCACATTCACTGTTGATCCAAACGGCAGCGCGTCGCCAGCAAGATCAGCGGGCAACTGGGGCCTTTGAGGATCGGCGGCCAGCTTTGCGTGCAAGTTATGCATCTGCCTGCCTGGTGCCCTATGTTTGCTGACACCGGCCATCATGCAGCGGCCGATCGCCCGGTGTCATGATCCTGTTTCGAGCCGGAATCCAATCCTTCATGCGGTTGGCGCTTGATACCGGCTTGTTCACCAATAGGTTGTGGTTAGAGATCCTCCCGCCACGTATTGGGCAAAACCGGAACGGACATCGCCGCCTCGCCCGCTTGGCCCCTCGCGCACGAGCACGCACACGCACCTGGTCAGACAGGTTCCGTGCCGCAGCGTGTTGCTTGTGCCCTATCGCCTCTTTCGATTGGCGGCGGGGGGGGGCAGGAGACGGCAATCGGCTCTGTCAGAATTTGCCGGTGACATTGACAAAAAAGCCGTGATCATCGGCGACCAGGTCACTGAGGTCGTCCGAGAAACGACCGAAATTGTATCCGACGCCGATTTTCAGAGTGTCGCCGACGTGGCGATAGATGGCAGCAAGGGCGCCGTAGTCGACCTGGCTTGCCTCCGGCAACCACAGCGCGCGGCCTTCCAGCAACAGGTCCCACCGCTTGACCACATGAATATCGGCACGCAGGATGCCGATATGGGCCGAACTTGTGGTAAAGTCGCCGAAGGTAAGCGTATCCCCGGTCCCTGCGGTGAGCGTTGGCAACGCGATCTCGCCGAAGCGAAAGCCATACTTGCCACCGATCGTCAGTTTCTTGGTAACCTGATAATTGGCGTCGATGCTGAAAATGCTGTTCCGCTGCATCGGGCGCACCGCCTCGTCCGGGTCCCAATTGCTGTTGCGCGCGTAAAGGTCGGCCAGATAGGTAAATCGCGCCAGCAGGCTAAATCGGTCGTTTTCCACCGGGCGATAAGCCAGACCTGCCGATGCCTTCACATAATGACGGTCGCCAAAGGACGATCCGGTCGTATCGCTTTCGGCAAATGCCGCATCAACGTCGCCAAGCAGACGCCAATCGGGTGAAAGCGCAACCTTCAGACCACCGACAAAGAGATAGGCCTGCCCGTTGCCTCGCGTGGCATCAAGCGGGTCCGCGACGTGATCATTGCGGATCTCCCCTTTGAGACGCCACGCAATGCGATCGTCATCTTTGTAGCTGACGCCGAGCGAATAGGCCTGGCGGTTCGTGTCGCCGGCAATGGGGTCCTGCACCAGCCCGGTCTCGATCCCGCCGGTCCATGTCCAGCGCGGATCAGGTGTCCATGTCATGCCATAGGTGCTTGCGAGCGAGCGGCGACGCTCAAGCATGTCGTAGCGGCTCTCGGCAAAGGTGGTTAGCGTATCGTTGTAGCGCTTGGAGGCACCAAACGTCAGGCCACCCAGATCGCGGCCACCGGCGGAGGTATCGAGCGGCGAGAGCAGGTCGGGGTCAAGTGCATAGGACACATAATAGCGATCATTGGCGGTCGGTGCGTATTCGATACCGGCGAGCGCTCCAATGCCCGCCGTTCCGTGCGAGATTTCTGCATTCAGGGCAATTTTCTCGGAGACGCGGATGCTCGTTCCGACCCCGTAGCGGTCGTTGCGGTCAATCGTCCCCGAGTGGTCGAGCGTTGCCTGGCCGAAAGCATAGAGGCTCAGGTCATCACCCGGTTTGAAGGTCAGGCGAGCGGCACCGTCCAGTCTGCGGCCGACTTGGGCGTCGGCCACATCGCGCTTGGACGTCTCGCGCAGCCCGACTTCCGCCGTCCACGCCTGGTTGATCCGATGCGTCACATCGATCTCGGTTTCGCTCTTGTGGCGACCATCGTCATGGGCGACGTGGTCATGGGCTAGGCGAACGCGCGTATCAGCGGTCACATCGATTTCGCCGTACCCGCCATAGCTCGTCAGGCCCACATCCGTCCGACCGTCCAGATCGGCAAAGCCGTCTTCGCGGCGTTCAAAGTGAGCGCCGATGCGCCCCTTGATGCGCTCGTCGATGTCGGCAAGATCCAACTCGCCGCGAATAGTAAAGGCTGACCCGGACGTATCGCCAACAACACTATTGACATCGGTGCCGGTCACACCGCCGTCAATTGAATAGGTCTGGTTGGTCCCAAGGCCATTCGATCGGGCATAGGCCGCCTCGATCCAGCTGCGGTCGGACAGCCGCAACCGCGCATCAACACCCGCCATGGCATGACGGTCGCCGTTTGACGTTGCATCCTCATGACCGGCCACGCCAATGCGAAGCCGTTCGTTCAGCCAAGCCTCTGCCCGCCCGCCATACGACCACGACTCAAGATCGGTGGTACCGGCGTCATACTCATAGTGAACGGTCAGCGACACGGCATCACGGCCGAGTGCATCATCGCGGACAAGGCCCGCCCCGGCGACACCGGAGGATAATGGTTCCCGCAGCAGGATGATGCCCTGCACATGATCGATTTCGTAGTCGACGGCGCGGGTCAGAACCTTGCGTTGCATGACCCGCCCGGAATCCGGGTCAGTGACGGTTATGGTGACCGTTTCCGACCCTGCCACGATATCCTGGCGCGACAGAAAGTAACTTGACCCACCGGTGCCACGAAACACGTCGCGCCTCGGCAGGGTGCCAGCTTGGGCGGCATGCGCGGTTGCCGCCAAGCGCGGTGCACCGAACGTCGTGGCCGCTTCGCTTTTATAGACGAGTTGTGCGCCATAGAGATTGCGCTCGTTGCGCACGAGGCCGGCACCGGTCATCTGGCTCCGGAAATCGCCCCACATCACGTGGCTTTCGCCGCGCTCGAGACGCACATAAAATTTTCCCGACGTCGGCGCATCTTCGGTCCGTGTCGAGTCGTCGCCATAGACCGGGTACCATGCATCCGGGTCAATCCGGCGCAGCAGCGACTGCGAATCCCGACGACCCAGATTACTGAACAGCCTGTCGAGTTTGTCCTCACTGGTATCGGCAGACGCCGTCAGCAGATACCTGCCGCGAATGCGTCCTTTCAGGTAGAAACCGAGGCGGCCGGTTGCTTCCACAGCGTCCTTGTCGGAGCCCGTTGCCGCCTGCCAATCGTCGGACGCCATTCGCTGATGCAGTGTCAGATCGGCAAGCCCGACAAAAAACCAGTCATTGGCCGGAATGTTGATCGGCCGGATCAGGGTCGTGGCATCAGGTTCATCAGAGCCGACGCGAACATCGACATCGTGTTCTCCGGCCGGAAGGATGCGTTGGATGACAAATGCTGCAGAGCTGTCGACTGCAACGCGCTCGCCCATGACCTGGACATCATGGCCGGTGGGCACTTGACGGCCGCTTACTGTTACCGCACCGCCGTGGACAGGAATGTTGCGGTAGGCTGTCCGATCGAGGCTCTCGCCGGCGAGGTTTGCTGCACGGTCTGATGACGGATCAGGTTGTGCCGACAGGGCATGGTCCGGACGATCGACGTCCGTCCGCTCCAGCTGCAGCGGTTTTGTTTCATCGTGACGGTCATGTTCATCATAGACACGCAGGACATATTCAAACGTCGATGTGTCGGCGATATCGCTCCCGGGATGCGGCATCGTCCATAGGGCTGTTCCATTGGCATCCACGGGAACCGTCGCTAGGGTTCCAATCAAGGCGTCGCCGCGCTTTGCGAGAATTCGCAATTCAGCGCGCGCGATAAAGCCCGGATAGTTGGTTGAGGTCTTGAACTCGACAAGGTCACCCGCCTTGTAGGCATGGCGCAAGTCGGTGGTTGTTACATTGAGGACAGGCTTGACATCAAGTCCGTCGAAACGGACATCAATATCTGCTTCGGCATAGCCTGGCATATGCGGCAGCACCGATCTCGACCCCGCCCGGCCCGGCCCTTTGGGGGCGCTTGACACGGTGATCGGATCGCTTGGTTGTATCGCCGGAGTCTCTGCAACGATCAGCTTGCCGTCGCGACTTTTGACGGGATTTCCATCAAGACTTGCCGAAAAACCAGAGCCCTGCTGCGCCAGAGCTGGCGAAGTCGAGCCAATGACGGCGACCGATCCAAGCCAAGCCAGGGCGATCGCCGAGACTTTGTGCCCGCGCCGCGCATCCCACTTTGTCCCCAACTGACATTTTGGAGTGTGCATTGGCCGCCCAGCCAGCACAGGCTTCGTCATCTCATCGCCCCACATAGCAATGAATGACGGGTAAACCGTTATGGTTAAGAGGCCGTTAAATTTGGGGTGTATCAGCTGCTTTCGCTGCAACCGTTACGATCAGAAGCGGTCTTGGTCGCTGGTTGATGTTCAGCGCCCAATGATGCGGATGTCCACCTCGGGTCTGTCGCGCCGCCCCGCCTCGCTCCAGGCTTGGCTGAGGCGGTCGGTCAGCATCGAAAGCCGTCTGCGAGCCAGCTCCTGCTCACCGGCGCGAGCAGAATAGACGAACTGAACAGTTGCGCCGCGCTCGATCATAAGTTCGACCCATTGCCTGACGGACGCGGACAATGCCGCAGAGGGGCTGTCTTCCCCTGGCACAAACGCTTCATCCTGCAGGTTGATGGTCAGGACCGGCCGCGATGCGACGCCGAAGTCGAGGCGGCTGATCTTGCCGGCAGTCAGGCGCATCACGCGCGGATTTTCGGTGGTCAGGCTGAGACCTGTTGGGAGCGAACGCTCATCAAGCTTGATCAAGGTATTCGAGCCGATGTCTGCGTCCGGCAATTCAGCGCACGGCAGGCTGTAGCGGCCATACTGATCGGTTGTAATCAGCGTTCCACGAACGGTCGCCAAACGGACCCCGGGTATGCCTGGCTCGCCATCATCGCGATAGCCATCGCGGTTGAGGTCTTCAAAGACCGTTCCGATGACATCTCCACAATCGAAAACCGGTTCCGCTTCGATGCGTACACGGGCCTCGGCGACGGCACCGACCTGTGCGCCCGTCCCGGGCTCAGCCAGTTGCACCCGGTTGACATGATCGCCCGGCAAAACTCCCGCGCCTGCGCGGGTCAACAGCGTGATCTCGATGGTCTCGCCCGCATTGATGACAAGCCCGCGTACAGCGACCTGTCGGCCAGAGACGTCGCCATCGATGCTCGAACCGTTCAACCGCAACGATCCCGCCACAAAGCTGAAACCATTTGGCAGGGTATCGATGACATCAACCGGTCCGACCGGTGTTGTCTCCGAATGGCTGATCGTAATCCGCCATGGTGCTGCTTCACCGCGACGGACAATGGAGACCAGTGCAGCTTTGGCGATCGTCGTTGTGGCGGTTGTTGGGGTCTGCAACGGATCCAGCGGGATATGGTTCATGACCACATGGGGATCGCCGGGAGCCAGCAGGAACGCGAACAGATAAGGTGACGGCGTCGTCACGCTCGGCGTATCGGAGTTGGACAGGGCGCAAGTCGGTCCCGCGGACACATCCAGCGGACATGCCGTAACATCCATTGGCCCCGGAGTCGGCGGGATCAGGCCGGACGGCGCGGGCCCGTAGCCAGAAGGCTGAGCAATAGCGATGCTATAGACTGACTCGGTTAGCGGGCATTGCGGCGCAGAACCCGGCACGAGATCAAACCGGTAAAAACCGTCGGCGCCGGTCACCTGCCCCTGTTGGCCCGCAAACAGACAGGCGTCCGGCAATGGCGTTCCGCTTCCATCGACAAGCGTTACAACCGCGCCTGGCACCGGGTCACCGGTCACGGCATCGTAAATCACGCCGGAAGGGTCGATCGGCAAATTCTGATCCACAACAACATCGCCGCGGCCGACGATGATATCGCGGATTGACCCTACGACGACGCCGGTCGACGGTTCGCTAAAGGTCACCGAATAGGTGCCGGCGGCGAGCGCATCGAAAGCATAGACACCGCCCGCTCCCGAGATCGTTTCCCGGTCATCGACCGGCTGGCCATCCTGCCGCAGTGTGATGATATATCCGGCCTGGCCGACATCCCCCAACGGATCGTAAACGCCATCAAGGTCGGTGTCGAAAAAGATGACACCGGACAGCGTCGCCAGCGGCTCGGCAATTGTCACAGTAACAATGGCCTCATCGCAGTTCGACGGATTGCCCAACTGGCAAATTTGGTAGGGCAAGGCGTGGATCGCAGGGGCTACACCCGCTTCAAGGCTGATCATCCCATCCGCCCCCAAGACGATGCCATCGGGCCAGGTCCCGATAGCAGAAACGGTCACCATGGCGCTGGTTGCCGGGACGCCACTGACGGTATCGCCATCCAGAACATTGACGACATTCGCATGCACTTGTGCCGGATCGAGGGGATTGGGCACGACATCGTCTCTGGCACTGATCTCCAGCGCCGAGACAGCAATTGTCGCGGTCAGGATGTCGCCTGCTGACGACGGGTCGAGCTGTGCACCGGACGCCGCCGTGGTCGTATTGACAATCAGCCCCACCGCCGCCGGATCAACCGTACCTGAAATTTGTAGTTGGGCGCTCTGGCCAACAGCAAGATTTCCGATCGACCAGCGCCCCGTATCGGAATCATAGGCCCCAGCAGACGCGATCGTGCTTGCGGGTACAGGCGTAAGGCCGAACGGCATGAGGTCGACAAGCGCGATATTTGTGCCGTCAGCCGGCCCATTGTTTGTGACGGTGATCAGGAATGAAACGGTGTCACCGGCTGATGGGACCGCGTTGGCCGATGCGAGCGTTTTGACGGTCACGAGATCGGCGGGAACAACCGGAAGCGTGGCTGTCGCGGCCGATACAACTTCGTTTCCATCGGGCCGGAGTCCCGTCACGGTGACGGTGTTTTCTATCACACCGCTGGCGAGGTGGTCGTCCGTTACCGTCGATGTGGCCAAACACACCTCGCTTGTATCCGGGGCCAACGCGGCCACAGTTGCATCGCCCGTTGACTGGCAGACAATCGCGCTCGCGCCAGGATCCGAGATAGTCAAGGCAGTCAGCGTCAGGTCACCGGTGTTGGTGGTGGTAATTGTCCAAGATACCGTTTCCCCAGGGGTCGAGTAACCGCTTTCAACTGCGGTTTTGGCAACCAGAAGCGAGGCCAAACCGATGACAGGCGTTGCTACTTGTGCGGTACCGGAGACCGTTACCCCTCCGCCGATGCCGCGGACAGACGCGGTGTTTTCGATGTCAGCGCCGCTATCGATCACCTCTTGGGACAGCGTATAGCTCGCGGTCCATACCCAGGTCTCGTCGAGACCCAAGGTGTTGTTGCCATCGGTATCGCCGGCTTGCAACGACGGGGCGGCATCAAGCACAAGCGGAGTAGCCGCCTGCATCACCACATCGACCAGCTCAACAGAGCCAATCGATACATTTCCAGTGTTTTGCGCAACGATCTCATAGGTGATCGTATCACCGGCAGAAACACCTCCCGACGCGTCGTTGTCGGTCAGCTCGGCCACCTTGGTGACCACCATGGACGGCAGCGGGGGCACCAAAGGCAAAGTTGAGGTTGCAGGATCCGAGGTCAGTTGTCCGAGGTTCGGGACCTGAACTGTCGCCGTTGCGGTATTGACGATCTGGGCCAAGGCAGGCTGGGCGTGAAGCGGCAAAACGATCATCAGCGCAGCCAGAAGCATCCGGAGGGCCCTATCGGCAATCCGGGCAACCCGTCCCACTGTGGTGATCGTCTGATGGCGACGCATGTCTTGCCTTGGGTGAGCGAGGCCGCCTGACCGGCGGCCTCGCTATGGCGGCCTTTACTGGCCGTCGACGTCAGACTGGGTAACGAGATAGGTCGCTTCAAAGACTGCCTGTTCGCCCGGCGCCAGCGTCGTATCCCCGCCATCGACCTGCGTGGGCGCTGTCGTGAATGCAACAGCGGTTGCGCTGCCATTGATAAGGGCACCCGGATCGTTGATCGCTATACCGTTGACAGTCACGTTTGCGTTGTTGGTGATTGTAAACCGGTAGTAGATGGTTTGACCGGCATTGACCGGCCCGATAATGGGCGCGCCGTCGTTGAGAGGATCGCCATCATTGCTATAGGCGGTATCGTATGCAACCTTGGTGAAACCGAGATCAGCATCGAGATCGATGGTTGCTTCTGCCACCAGATCCGACGGCGTGCCCGGATCTTCTTGTGCTGCGCCGCCGGAAGGCGTCTCGACCGTCACAGCTGCCGTGTTGGTAACGCCATCGGCGATCCCTGCTGATGCATCGATGTCGGCCTGCGTCAACGTATAGGGCGCGGTAAAGTAGAAGGTTTCGCCCGGATTGATCTGTCCGTCGCCGTTCAAATCGCCGCCATCCCCAGCAAGATCGGCATTGGTGTCGCGAGCCACGTCAAGCGAGAATGCAGCATCGAGAGCGTTGGGGCCGGTAGCTCCAAAACTCGGACCTGAATCCAGGATATCGCCGGCGTCGAGCACAAGCGTGATGTTGCCGGTATTCTGGACGGCAAGTGTATAGGTCAGCACACTCCCTGCAGTCGCCTGCCCGGGATCGGTCACGGTTTTCGTGGCAACATATTGCGGCGTGGGCGTCACGAGGGGAACTGTCGCATCATCGGCTGGTTCCGAACCGGGTGCGAAAAGCGGCGTATCCGCGGGACCAAACGTGCCGTTGACGGTTGCCTGGTTGAAAATATTGCCGCTTGCCGCCTGGCCGAAGGCCGGCAGAACAGTGCTCGACAACAGCCCCATCGTAAGGGCGGTCGTTGTCCAGGTCCTGGGACGGGACAGGTTTGAAATCTGGTTGCTTGTCATGATGGGTTCCTTTCCCGTCTATCAGTTTTGAGCATCCACATCGGCCTGCGTGACCGTGTAGACAAAAGTGAAGGTGACTTCTTCGCCCGGGTACAAGGCATCCCAGGCGCCGTCGATGCCCGCATCGGTCGACAGCGGGCCAGCGGAGATTTCATTGGTCGGTGCGACCGCGGTATCGGTACCGGTCGAGGTCAGCGTGACGCCGTTGTGCTCGTCCGTGATCTCGATGTTTTCGACGATCAGGTTGCCGGTATTGGCGACTGTGTAGGTATAGGTAATCACGTCGCCTACAGCGACCGGCGTACCATTGTTAGCCACAAAGGACTTGTCGATCGTCAGTGCAGGCGCCGGATCCAGCGCCGTAACGGTCGGGTCGTTGGTCGGATCCGTATCGCCATCGTCGTCAACCGCCTCGTTGCCGTTGTCCGATACATCGCTCGCCGTCAGAGCGCTTGGCCCGTTTGCTGTGACCGACACACTGTTGGAAATGGATCCGGTTTCGACGGCAGACTGTGTCAGGTCAAATGTCGCGACATAGGTGGCTGTTTCACCCGGTTGAAGCGTACCTACAGACGAACCAGCGTCGGCGATCTGGAAAGTCGGTCCAGTTGTGAGTGCCAGCGGGTTACCGTTGTCATCAAGCAGCGTGTCGGTCAGGCTAACGCCTGTCAGCATCACGTTGCCGGTATTCTCGACCGTGATTGTATAGGTCACCGTCTCGCCGGCATTGGCTATGTTGCCCGTACCGAAGTTTGTCGTGGCCGTTTTGGAAGCCACGAGAGAAGCGGTCCGCGTAAAGGTCCGGACCGTCGGGTCATTGGTTGGATCCGTATCGGTCGCGCCGGCACCATCCGGAGTCTCGACCGCGTCATCACCGGCGTCCGATACGTCGCTGACGGCAGTGGGCGTGCCGGCGCCATCTGTAAAGGTGCCGTCAGCAACAGCAGAGTTTTCGAAATAGCCCGCGTCGATGTCGGCCTGCGTAACGGTGTAGGTGCCGGTGAGCGCTGACGAAGCCCCGGGGGCAAGCGACGCGATGGTCCCGCCTGTCACGGTGGCCAACGGGTCAGTGACAGAAATGTTCGTGACCGTGACGTTGCCGGTGTTTGTGACCTCGAAGCTGTAATTGATGATGTCGCCGGCTGAATCGACACCGTCGCCGTCGTCGGTAACTGATGTGATCGTTTTGTAGAGACGGAGTTCAGGTGTCGCGTCCTCGATCAGGACGTCAACTTGTGGACCAGTCGTCTCAACCGGCGTACCGCCGCCGGTCTGGCCGGAGACCGTCGGCGTATTGGAGATGAAGCCAGCGGTCAATGCGACCGACGAGGTGCCAACGACGGTGGCAAGCGTGATCGCCGTCAATGCTGTGCCGCGCATGTAGCGGACTTTCGATGTGATGCGGTTGTTGTTCATGATTGTGTCCCTGTGCCCTAATTTTCAATTCTGATGGTCCGATGGTTGTCCAAGTCGTATCCGATTGCGCGCTGTCCGGATCCGGGGGCGCGATGGCCCGCTGGCGCCGCCGGCGGCGTCTTTCGCGGCGACCGGTCCTCTGCACAACCCGATTGTCGCTGGCGCTTGTCATTGGCTATCCAGATCCGCCTGGACCACCGGATAGGTCGCTGTGACCACCAGTCGGTGGCCAGGCGCCAGTTGGTCCCAGGCATTGTTCAGAGCATTGGCGTTGACGGACGCGCCGGGCAGACCCTGCGTATCGAGGGTTGCGCTTTCGATGTCGGGGGCGGCAAAGGCACCGAGGCCGTCATGGATATCGGTCAAGGTTACATCGAGGAGGGCGTCATTGCCGGTATTGGTGATGGTATAGGAGTATTCGATCACATCGCCGGCGCCGGCCTGGCCATTGCCGTTGGCGTCAGCGGAAAAGATATACGTTTTGAGGACGGCGATGTCGGGAAGCGAGGGCGCACAAAAGGCGATGTCATGGATGGCCATGCCTGGCCTTCCCGATGTCCGGTTGGTACCCGGCGCATGACCGAAGGTGATGACGATGCGGTCGGCCGGGCCGGCAAGACCGATCATCAGGGTCCCCGCACCGGACGAAGAACCAGTTGTGGGCGAATCGGCAATGCCGACGGCGCGGTTGCCGAACACGCTGATGGCGCCTCCGCCATCAAGCGCGACACCAACCGGCGCCGCCCCGTTGAAGGCGGCAACGTCCACTTCTTCGATCCGGAAGGTCCCGTCATAGCTGAAATCGAGATCAAACAGCGACAGGCGGATCTCGCTGACCGGCTGGCTGAACGTGATTTCGGTTTCCAGATCGTTGATCGCCAGACCGGCATCGGAAAGATCAAAGGCCAAGGCGGTCTCGGTGGTCGCGAGCCCCCCCTGATAGAAGGGGGCTCCCACCGGCATCGGCCCGAACAGGCTGCCGGAGAGGGCACCAGCGGGGTCGCTGACCGCAATCGTCACATCAATGCCGGCGCGCGTGGTGGTCCCGCTGATCTGCCCTGCCGGCCAAGGCGTCGCATCCCAATCGACCAGCGCCGCGACCGATCCGGTACAGACCGGCGGCGGTAGCGGCGTGCCAGGCGAAAGAGAAGGTGCTGCGGTCACCACCGCCTCGTCATCGTCGGGGATGGCGTCGCCAAGGTCATCGACCGCGAACCCGGTCGCCGGATCGGAATCGAGGTCAGGCGTATCGGCGGCAGTAACCTCCAGCGTGATCTCGTGCGAGGTGCCGTCGACCGGCACCAGGACCAGGTCGATGGAAGCGGACGCACCGGCCCCAAGCGCGCCAAGGTTCCAAAGGCCGGTGCCGGGATTATAGGCGCCGCCGGCGGTGTCGGAGACATGGGCAAAGCCGTCCGGCAGGACGAGCATGGCGGCAACTCCGGTCGCACCGATGATCCCCTGATTGGTGATCGTGGCCGCAAGCGTTACGGTATCGCCGAAGAAAGGGGCCGGATCGGAGAGGGCAAGGCCGGAATCCAGATCGATTTGTGCGACAACCGTGATGGTCTCGGCGGGATCATCGGCAGACAGATTGGTGTCGATCTGGTCCATGGTCACCGCCGTGACGGCGTTCTCGATTGCGTTGCCGCCGGTCCCCGCTGCTACGCTGGCCGACAAAACCAGCGTTGCGGTACTGCCATCATCGAGCGATCCGATGGTCCAGATGCCGGTTGAGCTATCATAGGTGCCGGTGCCGGGCGCGGCCGACACAAAGGAAAGACCAGCTGGCAGCAGGTCGGTCAGCGAAAGGCCGGTAGCTCTGGCCGGACCGTTGTTGGTGGCCGTGATGGTAAAGGCGACGGTCTCGCCTTCAAAAGGAGCCGGATTGTCGACCGTCTTGGCGACGACCAGGTCGGTCTCGTTTGCCACAGTGACCGCCTCGGACAGGTCGTTTCCGGTCGTGCCCGGATCCGGTTCAGCGCCGGTGGCGAGGGTGGTGGTGTTGCTGATCGGATCGCCAGAGGTGCCCGCATCGACTGTCCCCTCGAGCGTCAGGACGGCGGACGCCCCGATGCCGAGTGCCGGGATCGACCAGAGGCCGGTGCCGGGCACATAGCTGCCGGCAGTCACGGCACCGTTGCCAGGGGTTGCGGTCAGCCCCGACGGCAAGAGGTCGGTCAAGGTGATCGCGGTTGCGATACTCGGCCCGTTGTTGGTCACGGTCACAGCAAAGGTAACCGTATCGCCCTCGGCGGGCGCCGGATTGCCGGAGGCGAGCGTTTTGACCGTGACCAGATCGGCCAACGGCGCCGTGGTGGTCACGCTCTCCGAAAGGTCGTTGCCGGCATTGGTCGGGTCCGACCGGTTGCTGATGGCGGCGGTGGTGGTGTTGGTGATGACCGTCCCGCCGGGAACGGCGTTGACCGTCCCTTCAAGGGTCAGGGTTGCGGAGGCGCCTGAAGCCAGCTCGGGAATGGTCCAGGTCGGGCCCGCATACGAGCCGGCGGTAGCCGTGCCGTTGTTGGGTGTTGCGGTCAGATTGGCCGGAAGCGCATCGGAAAGCGTGATGTTGGCCGCCGGTCCAGGCCCGTTGTTGGTCACGGTCACATGATAGGTGACCAGGCTTCCGGCCGGCGGCGTGGAGTCGCCAGAGGCTAGCGTTTTGACCGTAACCAGATCGGCAGGGCGCAACGTTACATTGATGGTGGCCACGGCCGTGTTGGAATCGGTTGTCCCGTCATTGACTGTCACGGTCACGTTGCGGGCGGTGGTTGAGGGCTGCGTATTGGCGTTGGCAAAGGTTACCGCGCTGATCGCGCTCTGATAGGCCGCAGCGCTGGCCGCACCGGAGAGCGTGACCGTGATCTGGCCCGGTGTCGCCGTATTGATCGTACCGGTAATGCCCGCCGGCAGCGATCCGATGGCGAGCCCGTCGCCTGCCTGGGCGTTGGTCAGGACGATACGCGCCGACTGGATCGAAGTGGTATCGTAGTTGGTGATGATCCGGTCGGTATCGGCAACGGCAACCGGGGCACCGCCGTCGGTATAGGCAGCGACAAACGAGGTACCGGTCGCACCGCTGGAATCATTGCCATCAAGGTCAAGGAAGATCGAGGCCCCGAAAAAGCCCAGGAACGCCGCCGAATTATAGGCGTTATCGAGAACGTCGGCGACGCTGTAGGTCACCGAGTAGGTCGTCCCGGGTACAACGGTTCGCACCGGAGAAATGACCACCGTATGGCCATCGAGCACCGAGTCGGGGACTGGTACCGGGGCGACCTCGTTGTTGCGATAAAACGCCGAATTGACCGCGGCGTTGATGGTATCGATATCGACACCGGTCGCGGTTCCGGGCACCAGCGCCACATTGGTGTTGGAATAGACCCCGCCGGAGAGCAGGACCAGCAGGTTATCGGAATAGCCCTGGCCGACATATTCGTTGTATTCCTCCGATCCCATGGCGAACTGGAAGACCACCTTGGTCACCCCGGTATTGGGCCGGAAGCTGTAGGTCAGGCGGGCAATATCGAACTCCGAGCCGGCGCCGGATATGCCGGTGCCAGCGCCGGTCCAGAACGTGCCGGGGGTGCCGGGAACCTGCGTCACATTACCGGTGCCGAGGATGGCGCCGCGGGCAAGACCCAGATTGGAGGAGGTGGTGGTAAAGGTCCCGAAGGCGCCGGTTGCCGCCGCGGCATTCAGGGATGGCGTTCCGGAATAGGTAACACCATTGGTGCCCGGCGCGCCCATGGCGTTGCGCATGGCCGTGGCGTTGGCAGCCGTGGTCACGGTGACGGTCAGGAGATCAGCCCAGGCCTGGCGAGCGTCCATGGCGATGGGTATGGGCGCCTCGATCGGGCCGGTTGCCACCTCCAGCTCCCAGTTGCCGCCAAGGCTGGCATGGCCGGTTGCATCGCGTGATGCGGCGATGTCGATATCGATGTCAGCGCCGGCGAGGCGCCCGACTTCCTCGACGAACCGCTGCCCATCCTCGCCCGCGGCCAGATCGCATCCGAGAAACAGGAGATCGCCGCCCGGACGCAGGCTTTGGGCGATGACGCGCAAGGCCGCGCCAGACTGGCGCAAGCTTTGGGTGTCATGTTCTGCACCGGACAGGATCAGGCGACCGGGGGTTGCATGGGAGAGGACGGCGATGGAAGACAGATCCCCATGGCGCGCTGCTTCGGCGGCCATGTGATCAAGTTCTTCGCCTTCGCGCAGAAGGACAATGCGGGTGCCCTTGGCGATCCCGCGCAGCAGCAGGTCAGGGTTGCGGATATCGGGGGCAACAAAAAGCAAGCCAGTCACGGGAGCCAAGGGTGCACTCTCGCCGGCGTGAAGATGGTGCACTTCGGCCTGATCGCTGGCGATTGCCCGCGGGACGTTCCCGCCTGACGCGCCGTCGATGGACGGCAGGCACGCGGATGCACCAAGACATAGCGCCAGAATGTGCCGACTGTGGATCACTCTGCCACGTTCCCCTGCCCCTTCAGCCGCCCTTGCCCGTTCTTTCCCGCACTTGCCCTCAGGCACGGAAACGGTCGGGCGCTGCCCTGTTCGGTCGGCCCTGTTCGACCGGTCATGTTTGGGCCGTCTTTCATCGCCGCGCCCCGCCTGGTCGCGCTTCGTTTCGCAACCCTTGCACACGGCACGCGCGAATCACCCGCCATGCGTCAAAAGGTTAACCAGAAGTTGCTGCGCGTGGGAATCCTTGAGGGCCGCGCAAGCACGCAGATCCCCGGTTTCCTTGGGGCTTTTGCCGGTTTCCTTGGGGCTGCCGCCGGTTTCCTTGGGGCTGCCGACCGATCTGTGCAGTTTTGACTTGCCTTGTGCACGGATCGATGGCTGCCAAGGAGCAGGCATGGCGGATGCATTGCGAGTCCGCCAAAGGGATTTGCGAGCGGAGGTGCTGTTCGCGCATTGCGCGAGGTGTGGTGTTATCGGACGTTTGAA
>JBGSWL010000110.1:0-4460 GCA_041752455.1 Roseitalea sp.
GATTTTGGCTCTTGCAAACCCATCTGCCTTGCGCCATAGAGCGGCGGTCCGGTTCGCTGGACATGAGCGGGCGTAGCTCAGGGGTAGAGCACAACCTTGCCAAGGTTGGGGTCGAGGGTTCGAATCCCTTCGCCCGCTCCAGTTTATTGTGTCTTTCGGTCGCCGATCGTCTTACCTCATGCAGGTGCGTTCGGTTTCAGCCCGAGTGTCGTAACGGCTTCTCGCACCGACACTGCGATCGCCTCGGCGCCAAAATTCTCAAAAGCCATTTTCATACCTTCGCGAGAAAGGCCTTCCGCCGTTTGGCGGTCGGAGGCAAGTCTGGCGACAGCCGATACAAACTCCTGGTCCGTTGCCGCCTCCAGGAAGTGAACGCCGTCGATCAGGCCGAGCCCCTCCACTGCCTTGGCAGTTGCCACGAGCGGAACCCCACAGGCCAAGGCCTCAAGAACCTTGATCCGCGTTCCGCCGCCCTCGGAAAGCGGGACGATTGCGATGGTCGCCTGTCTGTAGAGCGGACCAAGATCGACCGGACTGGCAACAAGTTCCGCGTTGTCGGTTTTCGCAACAAATTTTCTGAGGCGGGCATTGGGCGAGCGCCCGGCGACAACCAGCTGGATGTCAGGAAATTTTTGCCGCAATTCCGGCAATATTCGTGTGCAGATTCGGTTCACTGCAATTTTGTTCGGAGCGTATCCGAGATGGCCGACGAAAAGCAGGTCAGGAGCGCCTCTGCTTTGGGTTTTGGCCAATCCGGGCCGTTGGCACCACTCCGGAACCGGATTTGCAATCACGCGGTCAACGGTTCGTAGCGGTGAAATCGTCCCCAACAGATGCCGGTCAGTCTCAGAGCAAACCCAAACCGCGTCAGACAACATGAATGCCTTGCGGTCCGCCTCCGGTGCCCGCTGCCACCGCCTTCGGTTCAGTTGCGGCATGATTGTACCAAGTATGCCGCGACCCGTCGCGCGATCTTTTTCCTGAAGCAAGAGGCTTTCGATGTTGTGGAAATCAAAGACCAGCTTACAGTCCGGTCCGTATCTGCGAATTGCTTCCGCGACCTCAAGGAGCCAAACGCCTTCCACCACAACCAGATCCGGGTGCAGCGACTTGATTTCTGTGACAATGGTTTCCGTCACGCTTTGCGCTACGGCAATTACAGTGCGCGCGGCTGCTTGTCTGGCTGGCTTGCTCCCAAGATCTCCCACAGCGATCTGGCTTGCGGTGCCGAGCCGCTGAAGCGCTTTGTGAACCGCCTCGTTTCTGATATCGCCGCCGCTGTTCGGTGTTTCGTACGAATGATGTATAAGCTGCACTATGCGCATGGCGTCCGATGATTCCTCAAAAAATCCACCAGATCTGGTTCTCGAAAACAACCAAGCCGCACCCGGGTTCGCCGGAAAGCTGGCGTGACCTCAATCCTGATTGGGACTACAAACTCTGGAATGCCGAGGACCTTTTTGCCTTGGTCGATCGCCACTTTCCCGCATTCTCCAGTCTTTATCGGGCTTATCCCAATTACGCGCAACGCACCGATCTTGCACGCTACATGTTGCTCTGGCTGGAGGGAGGCATTTACGCCGACACCGATACCGAGTGCCTCGCCCCGTTGGACCCGATCTGCCGGGATGACCGGGTGATTCTGTCCGAAGAACCGCCGACCCATTGGGATGGCGGGGCAAGTGCCGGTTTCGACCGGCTTTTGTGCACCGCGATCATGGCCAGCCCTGCACGGCATGATTTCTGGCTGCACGTTCTGCGGATCGTCCACCGTTGCCGTCATGCAGCGCACAAGGATGTATTGGATTCAACCGGTCCCCGGTTGATGACCGGTGCATACTACTCCATGGCCGCGCCAGAGCGGTTTTCCATCAATTCCTGCCATCTCTTCACGCCATTCGACAAGAAGGGCGATGAAATGCCCGGGCCGGCCTATGGCGACCATGCTGATCTTCGGCTGTCAACGCACATCTGGAACGGTAGCTGGTTCGCGGAGCAGCCGGAGACGCCCTTCCGAAGGATCAAAGGTGCATTTCGCAGGTGGCATGCCGGGGCGTTCACACCGCGGTCGATGGATTTGTCGCAGGCCAGCGCCGGCATTGATCGCGCCATGCTTGTTCGCGCGGTACCGAAGGTGGATCCGGCAATGCTGCCGATGGTCGCCGTTTTCACGCCGGTGCGCGATGGCGCCGCCTTCCTTGATCGCCATGCCGAACTTGTCGAGGCGCTCGACTATCCGCGTGACCGCCTTCGGTTGGTCTATTGCGAAGGCGGCAGCCAGGATGACAGCCGCGAGAAGCTTGAAGCCCTGAAGACGCGTCTGGACCCGGTGTTTGCCGGTGTTGACGTTCTCGAATTCGACAGTGGTTTGCGGCTGCCGCGCCGAAAGCGCTGGAAGCCGAAATACCAGATGAAGCGCCGTTCCGCGCTGGCTCGCGTTCGCAACACGATGGTTGACCGTGGCTTGGCGGAACAAGACGACTGGGTGCTATGGATCGATGTCGATCTCTTCGATTTTTCCCCCGGAATCCTGAAGCGCCTGCTCGCTGAGCAGGAAGCCATCGTCATGCCCGATTGCGTGATCGAACCCGATGGCCCGAGCTACGACCGCAATGCGTTTGCGCTCAACGGGGTGCCGCGCGACAACGACTATTTCAAGCACATGCAGGGCGGTCTTCATCAGCCGCCGGATACCTGGCAGGGGCGCAAGGTCCTGCATGACTTCCGTTACGCAGAGCGCGTGCCGCTCGCGGCGGTCGGTGGAACGATGCTGCTCGTCCGGGCCGATCTCTATCGCGCCGGCCTGCGGTTTCCCGAACGCCCCTACCAGCATCTGGTCGAAACCGAGGGTTTCGGGCGCCTCGCCCATGATCTCGGCGTCGTCCCGATCGGCTTGCCGAATGTGCAGACCCGTCATGTCCCCAGTTGACCCGGCATTGGCACCGCTTCTGGTCCTCATCCTGACGTGCGACCGGTCGCCACCGGAACGGCTCGTCTCGGCTCATGGCCAGCTGACAACGCCGGGCCGGGCGTTGGACGTTCGTGTCATCAACGGGCATCTCGCTGGGGATCCGGTCGTCGACGAGCTCCATGATCCGGGTTCCGCACGCTGGCGGACAAAACGCCCGATGTCGCGCACGGAAGTGGCCATCTATGCCGGTCACCGGCGTGCCTGGCAGACCTTGCTCGACAGCGATGCGCCGTTTGCCTTGTTTCTCGAGGATGATTTCACCGTGGCGGATGCGCAGCGGTTTGTGTCGGTCCTGCGTGGCGCCCAGTCACTGCTGTCAGATGGTCGGCATGTGGTGAAGCTGTTCGATTTTGAAAAACAGCGTCCCACCATGGCTGCCATGTCGCGGGTGATTGCCGATGTGGAGATAGTCCGTTGGCAATCGCCGACTGCAGGAATGGTCGCGTACCTGATCTCGCGCGAAGGGGCCCGTCGGTTCTTGCGGCGAAAGCGGATCTTTCGCCCTGTCGACGAGGATCTCAAATATTGGTGGGAATTGGGTCTTGATGTCTGGTCGGTTCCTGGCAATCCTGTCGTCGAGGCGAGCGCGCAACTCGGCGGCAGCCTGGTTGAGGCTGATCGCGAGCAAATGCGGTCGAGGACTTTCGGGCGCAGCCTTTGGGGCAATCTGTTGACCCTGGACCGCAAGCTTCGCAACAGTTTGCACATGGCCAGTGCCAAGCGCAGGGCCGCCTGGCGCTGACATCACTGGAAATTTCGGCCCTTGGGCATGACTTCGGCCGATTGGCGCGCCTTGGCCATGGTCTCGTAGTCGGTCTTGAGGAGCGGCTCTTCCTTCAGGAGACGTGCCAGACGGGACCGGGGCCTGATCTTCTGACGGGTGTCCATCACAGGGCGGCGGACCTCGTCGGCATTGGCAAGCCCGTGATCGCCGATACTTTCGTCATGTCCGAGGCCCTTGCTCTCGATCTCCCCCAGAAGCGCGGTCAGGTCGTCAAGCTGTTCAGCGACCACATGCGTGACCTCGCCTTCCCTTTGCAGCCGGCCTGTCACAGCCACGAGCCGGGAACCGATGACCACCGCCCGGAATGTCTCGAAAACCTTCGGCCAGACGATCACATTGGCAACGCCCGTCTCGTCCTCCAGCGTCATGAAGATCACGCCTTTGGCCGAACCCGGACGCTGGCGCACCAGAACAAGCCCGGCGACCGTGACGCGGCGACCGGACGGCAGCCGGTCAAGACCGGCATGGGTGACCGCACCGAGCCGCGTCACATCCGCCCGCAGGAACGAAACCGGATGGGCCTTCAGCGACAGGCCGAGATGGCGGTAGTCGTGCACCACATGCTCGCCGGGCGCCATGGCGGGCAGCGACACCTCGGCCTCCCCGGCAATGGCGGCACCGGTTCCAACCGTCTCCGGATCGCCGGTCAGGGTGCCTGCAAAAAGCGGCAAGGCCACTTCCGCCGGTGCCACATCGAGTGCCCGC
>JBGSWL010000111.1:0-2701 GCA_041752455.1 Roseitalea sp.
CATGTCCAGATCACGGTTGCTGAAGATCTCGGCCTCGAGTTGCAGCACGGTGCGCTCGAGCGCGCCCACGGCACGCTGAAGCCGGCAGGCCGCCTCGTCGAAGTTGCGCAAACGCAACTGGCGCTTGCCGCCTGATCATTCGAGCCGGCGCAGGAACGCTCCTGCGCCGGTTTTTTCTGCCTGAGGTCTGGCGTTTTTAAATCGATTAGATTAGGGTCCGGCTCGACATTAACGTGAAGCCGGAAGTCCCCATGTCGAGCCAGATCATCCCCGTCGATCCGTTCGATTGCATCATTTTCGGCGGTACCGGCGACCTTGCCGAGCGCAAGCTTCTGCCGGCGTTGTATCATCGCCAGAAGGATGGACAACTGTCCGAGCCGACGCGCATCATTGGCGCATCGCGCACGGAAATGACGACGCAAGACTACCGCAGCTTTGCGCTGAAAGCGCTCGAAGCCCATGTCAAGGAAGGACTCGACCTCGAGGAAACCAAACGGTTTCTCGCGCGCCTCGACTATGTCGCCGTCGATGCCAAATCCGACAAAGGCTGGAGCGAACTCAAGGCCCTGGTGGAGGCGACCACGACCACCAAGCGCGCCTGCTACCTGGCGGTCGGTCCGGGCCTGTTCGGCGAAATTGCAGAGCGGTTGCGCGACCATGGCATGATCACGCCGGATACCCGCGTCATCGTCGAAAAGCCGATCGGCCGCGACCTCGCCTCGGCGCGGCAATTGAACCGCACACTCGGCAGCGTGTTCGATGAATACCAGATCTTCCGCATCGACCACTATCTCGGCAAGGAAACGGTGCAGAACCTGATGGCGCTGCGTTTTGCCAATACGCTTTACGAGCCGCTGTGGAACTCGGCGCATATTGACCATGTGCAGATCACCGTTGCCGAAGCCGTCGGCCTTGAAGGCCGGGCCGGCTATTATGACAAGGCCGGCGCGCTGCGCGACATGGTGCAAAACCACCTGCTGCAACTGCTCTGCCTTGTGGCGATGGAGCCGCCATCGTCGATGGACGCCAATGCGGTGCGCGACGAAAAACTGAAGGTGCTGCGTGCCCTGACCCCGATCACCGAGAAGAATGTCGAGCGGCTGACCGTGCGCGGCCAGTACATGGCCGGTGCCTCCAATGGTGGTCCGGCCAAGGGTTACCGCGAGGAACTCGACGGACTTGAAAGCGAGACCGAAACCTTTGTCGCCATCAAGGCCGAGATCGGCAACTGGCGCTGGGCCGGCGTGCCGTTTTACCTGCGCACCGGCAAGCGGATGACCTCGCGTGTTTCGGAGATCGTCATCGCCTTCAAACCGGTACCGCACTCGATCTTCGACGACGGCGCAGGGCGCATGCAGGCCAACCATCTGGTCATCCGCCTGCAGCCGGACGAGGGTGTCAAGCAGTGGATGATGATCAAGGATCCGGGCCCGGGCGGCATGCGGCTGCGCCATGTGCCACTGGACATGAGCTTTGCAGAAAGCTTCAATGTGCGCTCGCCCGATGCCTATGAACGCCTGATCATGGACGTGATCCGTGGCAATCAGACACTGTTCATGCGCAAGGATGAAGTGGAAGCCGCATGGACCTGGGTCGACCCGATCCTGAAGGCTTGGGAAGCAACCGGGCAGACGGTGCAGCGTTACACCGCCGGCACCTGGGGCCCTTCTTCGTCGATCGCGCTGATCGAGCGCGATGGCCGCACTTGGCATGAAAGCGTTTGAGAGACATGGCCGGAGCAAGAGACCACAATCCCCCTGAACGCCATGACTACCCGGATCGCGAGACGCTCGCCGAGGGTTTGGCAACCGGCATTGCCGGGCTGCTCGCCGGCGGTATCGCAATCCGTGGCCATGCCAGCCTTGCGGTTTCGGGTGGCTCGACACCCAAGCTGTTCTTTCGCCACCTTGCCGAGGCGCAGATCGATTGGTCGGCCGTCACCATAATCCTGGTGGACGAGCGGATCGTCCCGGCAGATCACGAGCGCTCCAACGCCCGTCTGGTGCGCGAAAACCTGCTTCAGGGACCGGCCGCTGCCGCGCGGTTCGTACCGTTCGTGACCGATGCGGCAACGCCGGAAGATTGCGCGCAAGCCTCCGGCCGTTTGATCGATGTGCCAGAAAACCGGCTCGATGCTGCGGTCCTCGGCATGGGTACCGATGGCCACACGGCCTCGTTCTTTCCGTTCGGCAACCGGCTGCTGAAGGCGCTCGACCTTGAAACCCGCGAAAATGTCATCGCGATGGAAGCGCCCGGCGCCGGTGAGCCACGGCTGACACTGACGCTGCCTTTCCTGCTCGATACCCGGTTTCTGGCCCTGCATATCGAGGGCGACGAGAAGGCCGCCGTGCTGGAACGCGCCATGGCTGGCCGCGATCCCCTCGAAATGCCGGTCCGCGCCGTCCTGCAACAAGCGGTTTTGCCGCTGCATGTCTTCTGGGCGCCATGATGCGCCTGCAAACTCACTGAGCAAACGATCACCAGACCCCGCAAGGAGACAAGGCCATGCCCGCCCATGACGTGAACGCCACCGTGGCCGCTGTCACCGCACGCATCATCGAGCGGTCCAAGCCGACCCGCGAAATCTATCTCGAGCGCGTGGCAGCGCGTGCCAGCGAGGGACCGAAGCGGTCGCGGCTGGCCTGCGGCAACCTTGCGCATGGCTTCGCTGCCTGCGGCCCCGGCGACAAGGCGGCGCTGA
>JBGSWL010000112.1:0-8708 GCA_041752455.1 Roseitalea sp.
GGCGCGCCGCAGCGCCACGCCCCTCGCCGCGTGTGCGACGACCGCCAGCCGGTTCTGTGCCTTCGGAAGAGATCGGCATGTCGGGATTGGAGGGCATGTCGGTTTGGGATGTCATGGCAGGGTTCCGCAATGAAAAAGGGGCCGCAGGAAGACGCATGCGGCGGGATTGTCCGTTGCGCCATAGGATGCCAAAGGGACTGGCGGTTCCTGCGCAACTGCGCCACGCGCTGGCGTGACCGCGACACAGGCGGTTCAAGCAGGCGGTTCGAGCAGGCAGTTCAAGATTGACATAACGACATGCAAATGTCTTTATGCGACAGCGATCTGGCGGTGGTGCCGCACGGTTGCCGCGGGGTTGTTCTTGTCGTTTTCGTTTCAGGCGGAGTCGCAAGGGGCGCCGGATGCGGACGATTTGCCCGCTAGATTTGAAAAGATCATCAAACCGACGGGTTGGGAGACCTGAACCACCATGGCAGACGACGAGATCATTCTGGCCGACCTCTCCGACGAGGAACTCGTTCAGCAGATGCATGACGACCTCTATGACGGCCTGAAGGAAGAGATCACCGAAGGCACCAACATCCTGCTTGCGCGCGGCTGGACGCCTTACGAGATCCTGACCGAAGCGCTGGTCGAAGGCATGCGGATCGTCGGCGAGGACTTCCGCGACGGCATCCTGTTCGTGCCCGAAGTGCTGCTGTCGGCAAATGCGATGAAGGCGGGAATGTTCATCCTGCGCCCGCTGCTGGTGGAAACCGGCGCGCCGAAGCTCGGCAAGATGGTGATCGGCACCGTCAAGGGCGACATCCACGACATCGGCAAGAACCTTGTCGGCATGATGATGGAAGGCGCGGGCTTCGATGTCATCGACCTCGGCATCAACAACCCGGTCGAGAACTATCTCGATGCCATCGAGCGCGAAAAGCCCGACATCGTCGGCATGTCGGCGCTTTTGACGACCACCATGCCCTACATGAAGGTCGTCATCGACACGATGAAGGAAAAGGGCATCCGCGACGACTATATCGTGCTGGTCGGCGGCGCGCCGCTGAACGAGGATTTCGGCAAGGCCGTCGGTGCCGACGCCTATTGCCGCGATGCGGCGGTCGCTGTCGAAACGGCGAAGGAATACATCAAGCGCAAGCACAACATGATGGGCGCTGGCGCCTGACGCAGCGTCACCACCCTCCCCCTTGTGGGGAGGGTCGATGCGGAGCATCGGGGTGGGGGTCACGACATGCCTGACGCAGCGCCCGAAACCGTCCGCATCATCGCCTGCGGTGCCCTCGCCCGGGAGATCACCGCTGTCGTCGAGGCCAACGCCCTCACCCATGTTGACCTGACCTGCCTGCCGGCGCTCTGGCACAACCGGCCGGAAAAGATCGCGCCTGCCCTGCGCGAAGCGGTCGCCGAAGCGCGCGCGCAAGGCATCACCCGCATCATGATCGGCTATGCGGAATGCGGCTCGCGCGGCGAGATCGACCGGCTGTGCGAGGAAGAAGGCCTTGCCCGCCTGCCCGGCCCGCACTGCTATGCGTTTTACACCGGCACGCAAAAATTCCTCGCCGAGTGCGGCGACGAGATCACCAGCTTCTACCTGACCGACCTGATCGCCCGGCAGTTTGATGCCTTCATCACCGGTCCGTTGAAGCTCGACAAGCATCCGGAGTTGGTCCCGGCGTTTTTCGGCAACTACGAAAAGCTGGTCTACCTTGCCCAGACCGAGGACGCAGAACTTGACGAACGCGCCCGCGCCGCAGCGGACTTCCTCGGCCTTGCCTATGAGCGGCGGTTCACCGGCTACGGCGATCTGGAGCCTTGGCTGCGCGATACCGCCACATCACGCCACGCCGGTTGATGATCGACCTTGCCGCGCTCGGCGGTCTCTTCGGCCTCGCCTTCCTCGCCGCAACGGTTTTGCCAGCCCAATCGGAAGCGGCGATGGTGGCGCTCCAGCTGGCGGGCCATGACCCGGTGGCGCTGGTTGTTGCCGCAAGCCTTGGCAATACAGCGGGCGCCGTGGTCAACTGGCTGTTGGGCCGGGGCGTCGAGCGCTTCCGGGGCCGCAAATGGTTTCCCGCAAGCGAGAGGCAAGTCGCCCGCGCGCAAGGCTGGTATCAACGCTGGGGCCGCTGGAGCCTGCTGATGTCCTGGCTGCCCATCGCCGGCGATGCACTGACCGTCGTCGCGGGCATCATGCGCGAACCGCTGTGGTCGTTCCTGATCCTCGTCGCGATCGGCAAGACGGCACGGTATGTGGTGCTGGCACTGGTGACGGCGGGGGTGACGGGGTGAGAACCATTGGCCTCAATGAGGCCCTTGATGCACCCGGCTACCCTCCGTAACGGCAGGACGCGGCACCCGCGCGGCCACCATCACCACAGCCAATATGGCAAAGCCCCAGATCGGCAGACCGATGACACCTGCGACCAGAAAAACCGCCGCCATGGCGGGCAGCGCCCAATAAAGCCTGGCGGGAAGCGGAAGTTCCCGGTCGCGGACGAACCAGAGGGCGAGCGAACCCAACGCCATCGAGACACCAATGTAGTTGGAGACATCCGCCGCCGTGACCTTCGAGTGATCGGTTGTCACGTCGACCATCGCCGCAACAGCGGCACCGAGCATCGCAATCGCGATGAAAATGACGACATGGCCGTAGCCCCACAGAAAAACAGTGCGGAAGGCGCGTCTCGGCAGATGATCTTCCTCGCAGAAATAGACCCACCAGATCGAAAAGACGATCACCAATGCCGAGACCGCCACGATGGCCGCGCCCGGATATTCCTTGTCGCCGAACAGGTAGCCGAAACCTATCGAGATCGCCAGAACGATCTCGCCGAGTGAAATGATCATCAGGAGGCCATAGCGCTCCATGATGTGATGCCGGTGATAGGGCGTTTCTTTCGCGGATTCGGCAAAAAGCGGAACTGCCCATTCCACTGCGAAACATGCGATCCCCACGGCAAAGAACGCCGCGGAACCGGGCTCGGTCCCGAAATAGAGACCGGTCCAGCAGAGCTGTGCAAACGTGATGCCGGCGGCGTAGCGCAGGGCCGTCTTGCGGTAGGGGCCGTCGGCCATCGCCGCCCGAAGCCAGAGCCCGACCATCCCGACACGCATGACGATCCAGCCGAGCAGGCCGTAGTCGAAATCCAGCGAGGCAAAGATGAACTTGGCGCCTCCAGCAAACAGCAGTTCGCCCCCCATGATGACCATCACCAGGACGCGGTAGACGGCATCGTCATTGTCGAAGGCCGAGGCAAACCAGGTGAAGTTCATCCACGCCCACCAGATCGCCAGAAACAGGAACAGGAAGCGCGGTATCGCTTCGAGCCCGTGGCCATCGGAAATCGCGTGGTGCAGTTCAGCCGTCACGGCGGCGATGGCAATGACGCTGACAAGATCGAAGAGCAGTTCAAGGGTTGTCGCCGCGCGGTGGGGCTGATGCGGATCGCGAGACATCAACGGCTGTAACGTGACCATGGCAATTCCCCTGTCCTGACCTGCCAGGACAGGCCTGCCAAAGCCCGGAGGGAAATTCAAGCCTTAGGGGTCAACCCCCTCAAGCATCCCGCCACGTCACCAGCTTGGTCACCGCATAGTTGAACAGGGCGCTCATCAGCGCGCCGCCGAGCGAGGCGAGGATCGGCATGGCACCCCATTCCAGGAACTTCAGCGCCATCGACAGGTTGGCGAGCGCACCGAGCGAACAGATCGCATAGAAGGTGAGGAGACCGGACCAGAAGTAGCCGCCCTTCAACTTCTTGTGGCCGTAGGTGACCTCGTTGTTGAAGGCAAAGTTGGTGGTCATGGCGATGAAGGTTGCGGCCATCTGCGCCGGCGCAAAGGCGATGCCCATCACGTCGTTGAACAGCGAGAAGGTGGCAAGGTGCACGAACAGGCCGCTCGCCCCGACCAGCGAGAACAAAAGGAACTGCACCGGCAGAAAGCCGCCGGTAAAGCGCGAGACCAGAAGGCCGAGGAACTGCACGGTCACCAGAAAGCCGAGCTTGCTCTCGCCTTCGATCCGCTCGCGGAACTGGAACGGCACTTCGGCGATGGTCAGGTCCTTGCCATAACGCGAGACGATGTCGAACAGGATCTTGAAGCCGTCGCGCGAGACCGCTTCGGCAACGCGGTCGGCCACGTCCCGGCGCAGCATGAAGAAGCCGCTCATCGGGTCGGTCGTGTAGGCGCCGGTGATACGGTTGGCGAGCGCGGTCGCCATTTCCGAGCCCTTGGCGCGGGTCGAGGCGGTAAAGCCGGCCTTGTGGTCGCCGCCGGCCACATAGCGCGAGCCGATGACCAGATCGGCGCCATTGCGGATTTCGGAAAGCATCACCGGCAGGCGCGTCTCGTCATGCTGAAGGTCGGCATCCATCACGACGACGACTGGTGCGTTGGCGGCCATCATGCCTTCGATGCAGGCGCCTGACAGGCCGCGACGGCCGACACGGCGGATGCAGCGAAGGTTCGGGTGGGTGCGCGCCAGATCGCGCGTGACCGTGGCGGTGCCGTCCGGACTGTCATCGTCGACGACGATGATCTCGTGCGCGATGTCGCCCATGGCAGCGGCGATCATCGGCACGATGCGGGGAATGTTGCCGGCTTCCTTGTAGGCGGGCAGCACGATGGTAAGCTCCGGCGCACGCAGCGCAGCTGCCTCGCTCATGAATTGGCCCTTGCCGATCTTTGCCGCAATCGATTGGTCACCCATGGACGCCCCTGCCCGCGCCGTTTCCGGCGCATCGTTGTCATTTCCCGTTTTTGCCCGGCTTTGCAAGCATCTGGCCAATGTGGCCACGTCCGGCTAAGGAATGTTGAAAATCGGCAGGCCCGCACGCACTTTGGTGAACGGCTGGTAAAATGGCCTTTCGCCATCAACGGAACAAAGGTCTGTCAATATTTTGCTGCCATAACCAGGTATGCAATCGAATTGACGCAATCGCGCGTCATGCCACCGGATATCATGAATCAGCAGGCGCCCATGTTTGACGCGACAGGCCAGAGCGCGACCCCGGCAGCAGCCCCGGTTGAAACGCCGGACGGCATGCAGAACGGATTGAAAAGCGCCATGCCTGGCAACATCAATGTGCCGCCGCGACCGTTGTCGCAGGTGCTCGAGGACCTCGCGACACGCGAGGAAGGCCGCGACGTGTCGGTCGCCTGCATCCGTGATGCGTTGGCCGACCGGTCGTTTGCAACGATCCTTCTGGTGACGTGCCTGTTCAACCTGCTGCCGTTCCCGCCCGGCTCGACATTGGTGCTTGGCGTTCCGATCATCGTTGTCGCGATCCAGATGATCATGGGCATGAACACAGTGTGGCTGCCGAAGTTCTTCCTCGACATGTCGCTGTCGCAGAAAACCTTCCACAAGATGTCGACGCACATCATTCCGAGGCTGCGCAAGATGGAGGCGGTGATCCGCCCGCGCCACTGGCCTTTCGGGACGCGCAAGGCCGGCGAACGATTTGTCGGCATGTTTGCGCTGGCCTTCGGCATTTTCGTCTTCATCCCGCTGCCATTCACCAACTGGTTCCCGGCGCTTGCCGGTGCGATCTGTGCGCTAGCGCTGTCTGAGCGTGACGGCATCTGGCTGGGCGTCGGGCTGGTGGTCGGCGTTGTCTCGATGATCATCATCGGCTCGGGCTACTACATGAGCGTGCTCGCCCTGACCGGCCTCATCTCGCACTGAGCATGGCTCGCATCGCGATCCTGACGACGAGTGACGCAACGCCCGTTCCGGTGGTCAACGCTCTGGCGACAGCGTTTCCTGATCATCAAGCCTTCATCGAACCCGCCGAACCGAAATCCGTGTTCCTGCGGCGGCGTGCGCGCAAGGTCGGATGGTTTTCCATGCTGCACCAGTTGCCGGTCATGTCGGCGGGCAAGCTTGCCGGCGCAAAGGTTCGCAAGCGCATGCGCGCGCTCGAAGAGCGCCACGGCGTCTCGTTTGCCTGGCTTCCCGGACTTCGGACCGAAACGGTCAGTTCCGGCAACGGGGCTGACTTCATAGCTGCACTCCGCGCTTTCGGCCCGGACATCCTGGTCCTGGCCGGTTCGCGGATGCTGACAAAGGCGACGCTGGCAGCGATCCCCTGCCCGGTGGTCAACTTCCATGCGGGGATCAATCCGGCCTATCGCGGTCTCAATGGCGGCTATTGGGCGCTGGCGCAGAATGATCCGGCAAACTACGGCGCCACCATGCATTTCGTGGATGCCGGCGTCGATACCGGGGCGATCATCGCACAGGCTCGGTTCACACCCGATCCGGCCGATACGATCCTGACCCACCAGAAGGCGTTGAGCGCCCAATCCCCGGCCATGGCTGTCGCTGCCGTCGCCAAAGTGCTGGAAGGCCGCGCCATGCCGCTGCAAACAGGGCTGCCGACGCGCCAGTGGTTTCATCCCGCTTTGATCCCCTATGTGTGGCGCGGTCTCACCCGGAAAGTCTGGTAGCAGCCCGCCTGTCGCTTTTGAGGGTTTGGACGTCGCCGCAAGCCAAGCCGCCCGCCGCGCCTTCCAACATGCTCTGGCGCGAGCACGGGAGACGAGCGTGGCAGAACGGATCATTCTTTATTGGCGCGACATCCCGGCACAGGTGATCGTCAAGACCGGGCGCAGGTCGCAGGCCAAGCGCGAACTGTCGCTGCGTTTCACCGAGGCGATCGACATGTGCGCGATGCGCGTCGGCGCGCGCGACAGCGACGCCTACCTTGCCGAATGGCGCAAGGGCGACCCGCATGAAGTCGGCGACGATCTTGAAGCCGAGGCCGACAAGGCCGCCGCAGACATCGAAGCCGACTACGACCGCGACCGGCTCGTCGCGCTGGTCAAGGCTGACGGCTTCGACACCAACAACAAGGCCGCCTGAGGCGCCGGAGACACCCGTCATGAACACCCATCGCATTCCCGCTTCCATCGAAGTGGCGCCCAAGCAGGCGATCGAATCGGCTGACCTGCCGGGGCTTTTTCCCGCCGGTACCCGCGTCTACATCACCGATATCGGCATTGATCCGATGCCGGTGCTTGTCGCTGCGGCAAGCCGCATCCGCAGTCTCGGCTACGAGCCGGTGCCGCACTTTGCCTCGCGCCGCCTGACGACACGCGCGGCCCTGCAACAGCGCATCGAGGCGACGGTCGGCGAGGCTGGCGTCAAGGATGCGCTCGTGATCGGCGGCGGGCTGACCAAACCGGCCGGTGCGTTTTCGTCCACCATGGAAGTGCTGGAAACCGGGCTGTTCGAAACGAACGGCTTCACCAATATCGGCATCGCCGGCCATCCGGAGGGCTCGCCCGATTTCACCCCGGCGGTCGCGATGGAAGCACTGCGCCTCAAGCAGGATTTTGGCGCCCGTTCCGGCATCGCGATGCGCATCGTCACGCAGTTCGGCTTTGACGGTGAGCGCTTTGCCGCCTGGACCCGCGAACTGAAGGACAACGGCATCGACATGCCGGTGCATCTGGGCGTTGCGGGCCCTGCCCGAGTGACGACGCTGATCAAATATGCGGCCATGTGCGGCGTCGGCAATTCGCTTTCATTCTTCAAGCGCAACACGCGCTCGATCGCCATGCTGGCGACATCGCACTCACCCGAAGGCGTCGTCGCCCCGATCGAGGCAGCCTATGCCGCAAACCCGGCCGGCAATCTGCAACAGATGCATGTCTTCCCGTTCGGCGGGGTCAAAAAGGCCGCCGAATGGCTTGAACAGCGCGGCACTTGGGATATAAAGACATCTGCATATCCTTCTATCATCTCCAACGGCTGAACCGGGCCGGGAAAGTTTGACACCCCATGACACGCACCGTCGTCGCCTCCGCCACCCGAGAAATCATCATCGGGTTCGACCAGCCGTTCTGCGTCATCGGTGAGCGGATCAACCCGACCGGTCGCAAGAAGCTCGCCGCCGAAATGGTGGCCGGAAATTTCGAGACCGTCATCAAGGATGCGCTCGAACAGGCCGCCGCCGGCGCCACCATGCTCGACGTCAATGCAGGCGTCACCGCCGTCGACCCGAACGCCACCGAGCCGGCACTGCTGGTGCAGACGCTTGAGATCGTGCAGGGGCTGGTCGACCTGCCGCTGTCGATCGACTCGTCGGTCACCGCCGCCATCGAAGCGGGGCTTCGTGTGGCCAAGGGGCGTCCGCTGGTCAATTCGGTGACCGGGGAACTCGAAAAGCTCGAGGCGATCCTGCCGCTGATCAAGAAATACAACGTGCCGGTCGTCGCGATTTCCAATGACGAGACCGGCATTTCCGAAGACCCCGATGTCCGTTTCGAGGTCGCCAAGCGGATCGTCCACCATGCGGCCGACTACGGCATTCCGGCGCATGACATCATCGTCGATCCGCTGGTGATGCCGATCGGCGCCATGGGCACCGCCGGACAGCAGGTCTTCCGCCTGCTGCGCCGCCTGCGCGAGGAGCTTGGCGTCAACACCACCTGCGGCCTTTCCAACGTATCGTTCGGCCTGCCGCACCGCCATGGCATCAACGCCGCCTTCATCCCGATGGTGATTGCCTCGGGCATGACCAGCGCGATCATGAACCCCTGCCGCCCGCAGGAAATGGAAATGGTCCGCGCCGCCAACGTGCTGGCGGGCAACGACCCCGATTGCACCAACTGGATCACCGCCTACCGCGACTACAAGCCCACCGAAGGCGGCCATGCCGCAGCACCCGCACCCGCTGCCTCGGCCGGTGGCC
>JBGSWL010000113.1:0-5183 GCA_041752455.1 Roseitalea sp.
CCCCAATTGCCCCTAACTACCCGAATCCTGCACATTTGCCGTGGACGCGGCCCTGTAAACGGGCTAATCGCCCGCCTTTGAAAAACGAGTGACGCTATGGCCGACAAGGACCAGAAACCGAAGAAGAAGCGGGTCGGACCGCTGACATTCTTTGCGCAGGTTCGCGCTGAAGGAAACAAGGTCACCTGGACGACACGCCAAGAGACCATCCAGGCGACGATTTTCGTGATTATCATGTCGATCCTGATCGCAATCTTCCTTTTCGCCGCCGATACCGCCATTATGTGGTTCGTGAACTTAGTCCGGGGCGCCTGATGGCGCTTTCCCAGAATCCAGATTTGCAGGAGCGCTCTCGGCCCATGCCTGAAGCCAAATGGTACATCGTCCATGCCTATTCGAACTTCGAGAAGAAGGTCGCCGCGACGATTCGCGAGCAGGCAGAACGCAAGGGACTGACCGCCCTGATCGAAGAGATCGAGGTTCCGACAGAGGAAGTCGTCGAGATCGCCCGCGGCAAGAAAAAGACCGTCGAGCGGCGCTATTTTCCGGGCTATGTCCTGATGAAGGCGCAACTGACCGACGATATCTACCACCTCGTCAAGGACACACCGAAAGTCTCGGGTTTCCTGGGCGCCGAAGGAGGCAAGAAGCCTCTGCCGGTTCGTCAACGTGAAGTTGACCGTATCCTGGGCAAGTCGACCGACGAGTCGGCCGAGCGCACACGTCCGCGCATCAGCTTCGAGATTGGCGAGCAGGTCCAGGTCAATGATGGTCCGTTCCAGGGCTTCGAAGGCGCCGTCGAGGAAATCGACGAAGCGCATGGCCGCCTCAAGGTCACCGTGTCCATCTTCGGCCGCGGCACTCCGGTCGATCTCGAATTCGATCAGGTCGTGAAGGTCTAGAATCTGCGCAGGCAGGCGCTGCACCGGCCTTGATACGGCGGCGCGGCGCTTGTATGCCGAACCCCGATTGCCGCCTTAGCTCAGTTGGTTAGAGCGCTGGTTTGTGGAACCAGAGGTCCCCCGTTCAAGCCGGGGAGGCGGTACCATCCCCCGGAATTCCCCAAATTCGCGAAATGACACGGAACCATCCGGTCAATGCCGCGTATAGCACGTGTTGCAATTGGGCAGCGGTAGGAAGAAAAATCCACGGAAAATGAGGGTAAACACCGCTAAACCTCTCGCGATGGGCGAGAAAAGCGGCTAACACCTCCGAATATGCAGAATCCCTGCATACCACTTTGAACCTGCGGCCGAAGACAATCCCGTCGCTCGGCACACAAAAGGGGATTGAGTATGAAGAAAACTCTGATGTGCGCGACCGCCGCGGCCGCTTTCGCGTCTGCCGGTCTTACTGCACAAGCGGAAGGTTGGTACTCGCGCGCCGATGTGCAGTACACCTTTGACGGCAAACTCGACCATGACCCGGCATCTGTTGCCATTGGCTCGATGGCTGGCGATTCGGATTCGTCCGAACTGATCGGTCTCGGCCTCGGTCTCGGCTATGCGCTCGACAACGGCCTGCGTTTTGACGCTGGCCTCTCGCGCCGCGGCGGTGACCTTGAAGTCACCTCCGACATCAACGGCGTTCTGCCCGGCACCACAGCCAACCCTGACGGTTATGTCTCGGTTACGGACCTGATGGTTACTGGTCTGTACGACTTCAACAAGGACGGCACGGTTCGTCCTTACATCGGTCTCGGTATCGGTGGCGCCCGCGTTGACGCCAAAGCTGCAAACCGGGTCTTTGGCACGTCGCCAAACCTCGGCGCTGCAAACGGTTTCAACGACAAGGCAACCGGACTGGCCTACCAGGGCCTTCTGGGTATTGGTTTCGCGCTTACCGAGCGCCTGACCATGGACGTTGGTTACAAGTATTTCTCGACCGACGATCTGAGCTTTGATGGCAACCATGGCGGCACCAAGTACGACGCAACGTACACCGACCACACGGCGACCGTTGGCCTGCGTTACGCCTTTGGCGTGACCCCGCCACCACCGCCGCCTCCGCCACCACCACCGCCGCCACCACCGCCTCCGCCACCTCCGCCGCCACCACCGCCTCCGCCGGTGGAAACGACAGAGACGGTTGAGCAGCAGTGTTCGGCTCTGAACCAGCAGTTCGTGGTTTACTTCGAGTGGGATCGCTCGGATCTGACCAGCCAGGCTGCTGCGGTTATCGACCAGGCTGTCGCGAACATCGCGGCTGGCGCAGGTTGCTCGACCGGTAACGTTACGATCGTCGGTCACACCGACACGTCGGGCGGCACTGAATACAACGAGCGTCTCTCGGTTCGCCGTGCTGACGTCGTTGCAGCAGCGCTCTCCGAGCGTGGCATTGCAGCCACGGTCATCGACAAAGCCGGCCGCGGTGAATCCGCACTGGCCAAAGCAACCGCCGATGGTGTGCGCGAGCCGCTGAACCGTCGTTCGGAAGTCTCGATCATCGTCCAGTAATTTCTGGAAGTATGACCAATCAGACGGCCCGGCAATTTGCCGGGCCGTTTTTTTGTTTTACATGGCGCCTTCGCAGAGGCTTGCCGCCCCGTTCCAGCTGTGAAACCAAGGGGCTATGACAGTTTTATCGACTCTTTCACCCGATGACGAAGCGGCGCGGGAGCGTCTTTACGCGTCCGCCCCTGAAATGCTGGACCGCACGCGCGGCTGGTCCGCTCACAATACAGGGAGCCAGAATACTGACGGGCTGAAGCGCTTTGCGCCGAAGCTGGCGGAGGCGTTCTCGGCGCTCGAGGCTGACATCCAGCTCGTTCAGGGACCGGGTTTCGAATCCGTCGACGCCGATGGGAGGATTTCCGAAACCCATACCGGCCCGATCATCGAGATCACGTCGCGATCCGATGCACCGGTCCAGGTCGTGATGTCCGGACACTATGACACCGTCTTCGCGCCCGGCACGTTCGAGACGATTGCCGACTTGCCGGACGGCCGCGTCAACGGTCCGGGCATGGCGGACATGAAGGGTGGCATCTGCGTCATGCTGGAGGCTTTGAAAGCCTTTGAGTCGGGCCGACTGAAAGACAAGCTCGGCTACCGCATTGTTCTGACCCCGGACGAAGAGATCGGGAACTTCTCGAGTTCCGAGGCTCTGACCCGCGCTGCCTCTTCTGGTGCGCTGATCGGCATGACTTATGAGCCCGCGATGGAAACCGGCGCCATGGCGGGTGGGCGCAAGGGATCTGCCGTGTTCGACATCGTCCTGCGCGGCGTCGCCGCGCATGCCGGACGGGCCAAGGAAGAAGGCCGCAGCGCCATCGAGGCTGCCGCCGAACTTGTTGTCGGCCTTGAAGGTCTTAATGGCCAATTCGGCGGCGTCACCTTCAATGTCGGCGCCATCGATGGCGGCGGTCCGGTCAACATCGTGCCGGATCTTGCCATCGTGCGCTTTGGCGCGCGCGCGCCGGATCACCAGGCGGCGGAGTGGGCCACGCAACAGGTGAAGCGCCTGTTCGACAAGGCGACTGCGCGCGACGGAATTCATGGCCACCTGCACGGCGGGTTCTATCGCCCACCCAAGCCGCGCAACAGCGCTCAGCAGGCCTTGTTCGATGCCGTCAACGCCACCGGCAAGGCGATCGGCCTGGATATCGAATTTGTCGATACGGGCGGTGTCTGCGAAGGCAACAACATCTTTGCTGCCGGCGTTCCGAATGTGGACACACTGGGTGTGCGCGGCGGACGGATCCACTCGAATGAGGAATTCGTCATTACCGAGAGCTTTCCCGAACGCGCGCTGCTATCGGCATTGATCCTCAATCGCCTCGCCGATGGCCGGATTGATGGCCGGCGCATCAAGGATCTGATGGGGCGCTGACATGGCGACAAATTATGTGATGCGCCCGTCAAGGCTCGACGACCTTGAGGCCCTGATGCACCTCGCCGAATTGTCCGGACCCGGATTTACCAGCCTGCCGGTGGACGAACCGATCCTGCGGGAACGCCTTGAGAAATCTGACCGCGCTTTTCACGGGCGCCAGAGAAACCTGCAATACGGCAAGTATCTGATGATGATGGAACATGTGCCGACCGGGGAGGTCGTCGGGTGTTCAGCGGTAAAGGCCGGGACGGGTATCGATCAGCCCTTCTTCAACTACCGCATCATCACCCTGGCGCAGGCGAGCCATGCTGCGGGAAACCTCCGCTTCGACATGGACGCGCTTGTCCTGACCAACGAATATGTGGGGTACACGGAGGTTGGCACGCTTTTCCTGAAGGCAGACCATCGCGGCGGCGGCGCGGGCCGGCTCGCTGCCCAGTCCCGCTACCTGCTGATGGCCGCGGCGCCGGACCGGTTCAGCGCCAATGTGCTCGCCGAGTTGCGCGGCGTGGTCGATGACAAGGGTGTGTCGATGTTCTGGGAATGCCTCGGCCGGCATTTTTTCCGCATGGATTTCGCCGAGGCCGACCGGCTCTCCGCGACTACCGACAACCAGTTCATCGTCGATCTCATGCCGCGTTATCCGATCTATGTGGACCTGTTGCCGCCAGAGGCGCGCGAAGTGATCGGCCGGTGCCATTCGGATGGCGTGGGCGCCTACAAGCTGCTGCAATGGGAAGGTTTCGATTTTGACCGGACCGTCGATATCTTCGATGGCGGCCCATTGGTTAAGGCGCAGCGCCGGCACATCCGGACAATCCAGGAAAGCCGCATCGTGACGGTCGAGGCCGGCGATACAAGCGGCGATCCGGACGCGCGCCAGGGCATGCTGTCCAGCAATCGCCTGCCGGATTTCCGCGCGACAATCGGGAGGTTTGTCGGGCGCGGGGAAGAATCCCTCATCGCCCCGCCGGACGTACTCGATGCCCTGAACCTGAAACCTGGCTCTCCTGCGAGAGTCTGGATACGGAGCAAGTGATGGCCAACGGCGTCTTCATCGACAATCAATGGCGGCCGGGTCGCGGTCCGGCATTCTCGAAGACTTGTCCCTCGACCGGAGAAATCGCGTGGCAGGGTACGGCGGCGGACAAGGCCGATGTGACCGAGGCCGCCGCGTCTGCCCGCAAAGCCTTCCGCGATTGGTCGCGCCGGCCGCAGGAAGATCGCACCGCCATCCTCGAGCGCTATGCTGAAGAGATCGGCAAGCGGACGGAAGCGATTGCTGAAACCATCAGCCGGGAAATGGGCAAGGCGCTGTGGGATTCGCGCGGCGAAGCAGGCACGATGAA